>CAZXBD010000044.1:0-6114 GCA_964638305.1 uncultured Geobacteraceae bacterium
GGCGGATAAGAAATGGCGGGGCTCTTTGGGCGTACCGAATCGGTACTTGGCGCAGTCTGGCGCGAATAGGAAAGGGATATCGCTCAAGCCTCACAAACAATCAAAGAACAACTACGTCTTGACAGGGGACCACATAGGAAACGGCCACCTGTGATGTAAGCCAGGTGGCCGTCGTTTTGAAGAAAAGTCAGGTGCAAAAGGTTTAGAAGCCCATTTCCTTGCCGGTCGGCCGGACCACCTGGACGCCCGCAGGCATAATAAATTTAAATGACATGCCGGAAACACCAAAGTTGACACGTAGATTGCTGAATTCGATGATGGTGCTGTTGCCGTTGGGATCGTAAACCGTGGTCGACAGGATCGGAAACCAGAGGCCGTTTGAATCCATCCTGTCCCCTGGAAAGTTAAAGCTTCTGTCTCCCGGCGTCGGCGGTGCCAGCCTTGGATCCTGAATGGGCGACGTCGGATCTTGAGGGTTCTCCTCCTGACCCCGGTTCAGGTAAGCCTCGACAGCATATCGATCAACCACGATGACCAGTCGGTTCATCAGCGAAGAGACGCGGCGGGGTCTCAGCTCCAGAACGTGATTGCCGTCAATGTCGTTGTTCGGTACAGCCCAGCTGATTTGAAAGTCGCGGGAAAGATTGCCGAGCCCGGTGAGGAAGGTCATCGGGTCATTCTGGCGGGCCTCGTTGATCCTTTCGATGTCCGACAGGATCACCTGGTTATTTTCCGGTAGGTAGACCCATAGTGACTTACCATCGGAAACGATCTCCTGAGTAGTCGGTTGGTCGTACTGCCAACGGAACTTGACGCTTGGCACGGTCTGCGGACGTTGGTAGTCGAAGGCCACTTCTACGCGGCCGTTAGCGCGCTGCAGGCGGTCGAGAGAGGCAATTTTCGATTCCTGAAAAAAATCGGCGGAATAATTGTTGATCCTCAATTCCTCATCAGTTTTCGTCTGAAATGGGGTCTCCATTGTACGAATGACATCACTGAGGGATACGGCCCATACGGGAGCCACCACGATTGCCATGAGAAGGCCAAGGCATAATGCAGAGAAAAGGCTCCGATTGGTCATCTTCAACTCCTTGAAAAATGTACTAGGGAACTAAATGTATACTTGTTGGTCACCACGGGCACAGTAAACCATCATATTGCCGGAGGCAAGATCAAACACGACAGTACGGCCGCGATTGCCGCCGACTTCTGCACCGAGCAACGTGATCTTCATCTGTGCAAGGGTTTCACGCGCACTTTTGGCGTTGCGGGCGCCAATACTGTTGATCAAGGTCTGGTAAGAGGTCTCGAACATGTTGGCCCCACCGGCGATCTTGGCTACTATGCTCTCCCTGTTTGCCCCTGTGCGTACCAGTTCATCGACCATCTGGAAAATTCCGGCATCGACATACTTGCATGCCGAGCCGAGTGCGGCTTTTTCCGGGCGGTTCGGCAACAGCATATGCCCGAGACCGCCAATCCGGGTTTCCGGATCGTAGAGGGCGACGGCAACACAAGAACCGAGGCCTGAAGCCTTCAGCTTGGCTGGGCCCTTGTCGACACGAGCCTGGGCGATGCCGACCCGGTCACTCAAGAGAGCCTCCGACGGCATTCAGGAAAATGTCGAGGGTCGCCGGGTCGGGAAGTAGAAAGAAATGTCCTTTGATGGCAGTGTCCTGATTCGGGTCGCCGGAAAAATCGGTTTCCACCATCATGGCAAAGTCGCTGTCCTGGCTCAACTCGATCAATACGTGGTCGACCACCGCGCCGGCCATGTCGTGGGCCAGTAAAGGTACGGAAGGGATCAGCGTTTTGTTTAACAGATTGCCGAGTGCGCTGAGATATGCCGAGGCGAGGATGTTGCCGACTTCTTTCAGGGCAGAGACGTTCATCTCGTTCATGACGAGGTCTTTGCTCTGATGACCGAGCAGGCTGTCGAGAAGGCGCTGGGCACTCTCTTGAGGGAAAAGCAGCATGATGCTGCCGCGGGCGTCGCCAAGGATCTGCAGGGTGATGCCGACGATCATTTGTTCGGCGCCGCCGAGGTGATCAGGGACCTGACAGATCTCGGTGACCGTAACGTGAGGAACCCGCAGACGTATGGTCTGGCCAATCATCTGAGACAGGGCTGTCGCCGCGTGGCCCATACCGATGTTGCTGATCTCTTTCAGGGCGTCCAGTTGAACATTATTCAGCTCACGAAAGGGCATCAAATTCTCCCGGATCAATCGTTGGTAAAAAGTTGGCGGTATTCTAGCAGAGATTGCGGGTCGACGATGAAAACGACCTGCCCGTCACCTTCGACGGTCGCACCGCTCAGACCGGTCAAGAGGTTAAGCGGGAAGCCAAGGTCTTTCACGAAAGCCTCTCGTTGGCCGAGGAATTGATCCACCTGCAGGCCGACGCGCCGCCCCTGGATTTCGGTCAGAATCACCCAGGTGATTTCTCCTGCTTCTACTTCCGGGAGGCCCAACGATTCGGTCAGCGAACAGAGGGGAACCACCTCTTCATCGAGACGGAAGACACGCTTCTTCCCAGAGAGCTGGATATCGCTGGTCGGCAGATCCAGGGTTCGTTGAACGCGGGTGATGGGTATTGCCAGAGAGTTCCCTGCGCAACTGACCAGGAGAATTTTGATGATGGCAATTGAGAGCGGCAAGCGCATCTGGAAGCGAGTCCCCTCACCGGGAGCGGAGATAATTTCCAGCGTACCGCCGAGATTGTTGACCGCTTCCTTGACCACGTCCATGCCTACACCGCGTCCGGAAGTTTCCGTGATCTCTGCAGCGGTAGAAAAGCCCGGCTGGCAGACCAGCGCGAGGGCGTCGCGATCACTCAGAGCGGCTGTCTGGGAGGATGTCAACAGCCCCCGATCGATGGCCTTTTGCCGGAGAAAGTCAGGATTCATCCCCTTGCCGTCATCAGCAACCTCGATCAGGACAAGGTCCTTCTCCTTGCGTGCGGAGACGGTAACGACGCCTTCTTTGTCAATGCCGTGATCCACGGCATTGCGAACGAGATGGACCAGTGAATCAGTAAGTGTCTCGAGCACCACGCGATCGATACCGACATCGCCGCCGATCACGCGCAAGGTAACTTTTTTATCTGTTTTACTGCTTAAATCGCGAACGATTCGCGGCAAACGACCGGTAAAATTTTCCAGCGGCATGAGACGCGCCTGAAGGACATGATGATGCAGGTCATCGATCAGGCGTCCGGCCTGGCCGAGTGTCCGGGTCAGTTCGTTCCAGTCACGGCCACTGGTTGCCGAGTTCAGCATGTAACGATGAGTGATCAGTTCTCCGGTCAGGTTAACAAAGTGGTCAAGCAGGTCAGTACGGACTCGAACAGTGCGTGCGCTCTCACCGCGCTCCTTCTTGCGACGGTTGACGATGAACCGAACCTTGACAACGCCACTGATTTGCAGCAGGGATTCCTCGATATGTTCTTTGACCAGAGAGGTTCGTAACAGGGCCTGGATTTGCTGGCAGGGAACACCATTACGTAATGCTTCCATCTCCGGCTTACTCGATATCAGCTCACCGGATTTTTCCAGCTCGCGTAAAATCAGAATACCGCGAGCTGCTGCCGCCGGGGTGTCTGCCGCCAGGTCGATCACCACCTGAACAATCTCCGATCCTTCCGCAGGAGTTTCTTCTGCTTCGGGGACAGCGGTCGCTGAAGGCTCTTCGGGGTCGTCCTCCAGAGCTCCTGACTCTTGAGTCTCGGCCAACGGGGTTGTCTCCGCTGCAGGAGTCTTTTTCATGAAATCGTCAATTGACCTCTCTGACCGCTCCTGCTGGATATCGTCAAGGAGGTCGTCGAGAAGGTCGATACCAGCCAGGAGGTAATCAAATTCCGAGCTGTGAACTTTGCCTGATGCTCGGGCGCTGTCAAGAAGGTCTTCAAGGCGATGGGATAGTTGCGCCATGTGATCGAAGCCCATGGTTGCCGCCATACCCTTGATCGAGTGGGCCTCGCGGAACAGGGCGTCAATCGTCTCCCGACTCCCTGCTTCTTGCTCCAGGGTGGCGATCAACTCATTCAGGCTGTTGATATGTTCCCGGGTTTCGCTTAAAAAAAGCTCCCGGTATTGAGACATGTCCATAGGTTGTCCGGAAGGATTATCCTGCAACTCTATTGATGATTTCGAGAACCTTGTCTTCCTTGAAAGGTTTGACAATAAAGTCCCTGGCCCCTGATTCCACCGCTTCAAGGACCAGTGAGTCCTGACCCAGAGCACTCACCATCACCACGCAGGCCTGCGGGTCACTGGCCATGATGGACTGCAGTGCCTCGATGCCGCTTTGCTTGGGCATGACAATATCCATGGTCACCAAGTCCGGCTTGATCTCCTGGTAGAGCTCAAAAGCCATTTCACCATTTTCAGCTTCGGCAACCACATCGTGGCCTGCACGGACGAAAATGTCCTTTAGCATGTTGCGCATAAACAGCGCATCGTCAACGACCATTATCCTCAAGGGCATAAAATCCTCCTATCCACCATATTTCTTTTCCAATTGATTGATTACTTCATCCGTATCAAGCAGATTCACCATCACATCATCCAGGTCAGCAACTCCGCGTACCGCGCAATCTCTGGCGTTTGCCGGTGCTGGATGCAGCTCAGAAAGATCGACCCTGGCAATGCGCTGGATGCAGCCTACTGTCAGTGCAAGGGATTTGAACTCTGCTGTCAAGATTACACACCGATGGTCACGCTCCTCGCCGCTGAAGCCGAGCAATTCCTGCAGGTCAATTGCGGCAAGGACCTGGCCATGGAAGTTAATGGCGCCGGTGAGAGCGCCTTCAGCACGCGGAGCATAGTGCAGTGAAGGGTCTTCGATAATCTCCTGGACGGCATCAATCTCCAGACCATAGACCTCGTCACCGAGGGTGAAAATAAGAGTAAGCGCCATGACTCAGTCTTGTTCTTCTTTGACCAGCTTGAATTGCTTGACAATCTGGAGCATTGTCTCGGACATGCCGGACAGGTCCTTGGCCGACAGGACCAACTCCTCCATGGCGGCAGATTGCTCCTGGGTCGCTGCCGAAACCTGTTCGGTGGCAGCGGCATTGTCAGAAACCACCTTGTCAATCTCATCAATTGTCCGGGAAATTCGATCGGCACTGGCGATCTGGTGATCTGACAGTTCAGCGATACTGCTGGCCTTGGCGCGGGTCCCTTCGGCATCCTCGGTGATCGCAGCAAAAGCCTGGTTGGTCCGGTCGAGCGCCTCGCGGCCACTCTCCATCTCTTCGATAACCTGGGCCATGGACGATTGCACCTGCTGACCTTCGTCCCGGATGCCTTCTACCAGACTGGTGATCTCATCTGCAGAGGCTGTTGTTGAGTCAGCCAATTTGCGAATTTCTTCAGCGACCACAGCAAAGCCTCGACCGTACTCGCCAGCCCTGGCTGCTTCGATCGTGGCGTTGAGTGCCAGCAGATTGGTCTTCTGGGCGACGCCGTTGATTACATCAACGAATTTGCTGATTCTTTGCAACTGGCCAACAAAATTGTACATCTGCTGGCTGCTGCTTTCCGCTTCTGTCAGAACCTGGCGGATACTGCCGAGGCTGGTCGCAGCCAGCTCCCTGCCGCTGTTTGCATTTTCCACAGTCTGGTTGGCTGATTCGGCAACCTTCTGTGCAGCGGAAGCGACCATGTTGATCGACATCGCCACTTCCTTGAAGAGTCGATTAGACTCTTCAACCATTTCCGCCTGGGTTTCCGCGCCCTTGCTGATCTGATCAACGGTGCCGGCGACCTCCCGGGAAGATGCTGACATTTCCTGGGACGTCCCGGAAAGACTCTGGGCCGAGTTGGCAACCTTGAAAGCGATATTACGAATATCGCCAACCAGGTTACGTAAGCTCCCCTGAATCTGGTTCATGGCGCTGGCCAGGTCGCTGATTTCGTCAGGGAATCTGCTTTCCTGTAGCTGGACTTCTTCAGACAGGTCTCCCTGGCTGATACGAGCGCCAGCCGAGGTCATCCGACGGATATCGGCGGTGAACGCTCTGGAGAAAAAGGCTCCGATGATCAGTCCGACCACCAGGGCACAGGTAACACTGAATATCTGCTGAAATTCAGGCGGGATTTGCAGATAG
>CAZXBD010000045.1:0-18422 GCA_964638305.1 uncultured Geobacteraceae bacterium
GCGCACACCGTTCGATAGCGACGGCATTGCTTGCGACAAGTGTCACTACTATGCCGATGCCGGCAACGAAGACAGCACCAACAACACCAACCATGGCTCTGTGGGCGACGGTCGCGCTGAGAAAATCAGCGAAATCAGCCACAATGACCACTTCCTCAAAAACAAGAGCTGTTCTTTCTGTCACGACATCACTGGTGTAGAGTACGCTAACGGCGCGTCCATGCCCGGACCGCTGGCCCATATCGATGACAGGACCGGAGCCGACCGTGGAGCGGTCTATAACGGCGCAGCTATGGCTCTGAAGGACGAGGCCGGCTCTGACGTGCTCGCCTCCCTGACCTATAACTCTGCCAACACCTGTGCGACCGCTGGCGGCCTTGGCTGTCACGCTGGCAGCACTACCGCGAACTGGGATACCCCGTTTGATGGTACTACGAACACAGGTTGCCTGGATTGTCATACAGTCACCAACGGTAATGCGGCTTACGACCCGACCTCGGGCCTGCACAACAACGCTACGCCTCTGACAGTCACCGGTAACAACCACGATAACAGCTTCGATGACGGTACCGGTGTCGCCGGCACCGCCGACTGCATCACCTGTCATACGGGTTCACCGTCAACCAACCATATTGACGGCAATCTTGATGTTGGTGTTGATCAAATCACCGTCTACGCCAACGCCGGTTACAACAGCACCACCAACACCTGCGCCACTGTGGCCGGCTGTCACAGCTCTACTGAAGTTGGCTCGAGCTGGGAGTACAAGTGGAGCACTGACGCTTACAACAACGACAATACCGAATGTGCCAACTGCCACGGTCGCTGGCTCGACTGGCGTACCGGTGTAGATCACCGTATGGACGGCCCTGTACAAACGACCCACGAGTCAGGCACCTACGGTTGTTTGCACTGTCATGCTCTGGAAGCCACGACCGGCAACTACGCCTTCACTTCGGGCACCGACGACTGGAACGACACCGCCGGTGAGACCAGTAACCACGGTGACGGCCTGATCTCCATGAACTACAACTCCACCCAGTTCGGTCGTGACGGCGGGGTCTTGAGCGGTTGTGCCGAATGTCATGCCGCTTACGATGGCACGAATACCGGGCAGTTCTCCTTCAATACCACGAACTGGAACAATGCTGCTGTTCTCGGTGATAGTCCCCCTGTAGGGGGGTGTTCCAGCTGTCACGGCGGCGGCACTGCCGGCCCAACCGATATCAGGAACTATTGGCCTGACGGCTTGAACGAACAGGATGACGTCTTAAGCAAGGATAATAGCGGCGAGCACCCTGAGCATATTATCCAGCTCGCTAAAACCGTTTACCCGGATGACGTTGTCGCTGGTGACGATGCGGCGACCATCCAAAAGCTGCTGACAGACAACACGCCGGGCACCTACGTGGGACTGACCTCTGAAGATAAGCAACGGGAGCTGTGTTCCTACTGTCACATTACCCCGGTACTAGTGAGTGACGCCGGACACAACGACACTCTGCCGGCTGAGACCCTGGCGGACCTCAACGAGACCAACACCTCGGGTCAGGGCTTCTACGAGCTGTGGGAAGTACCGCGCGTTGATCGCGACAGCTCCGATTACGATACCGCCACCAGTAACGGCAGCTGTTACGTAAGCTCCTGTCACAACTTGCGTGCTACCGACGCCAACGCCACCAACTACGGTTGGTATGAAAACAGCGCCACCTCTTGCGAGATCTGCCATGAGCCCGATGATGTAGCGACCAACGTTAATGTTAAAGGTCTGACCCATCAGGAGCACGTTAACTCCGCGACTCTCACCGGCCGCGATATTACTTGTAACGACTGCCACCAGACGGCGACCGAAGACGTATCCTGGTCTCCGGGTGTTGCACCGACTGTTAACCACATCAACGGTACCTTCATGGATGCCGGTGCCGGTTCGGTCACCTACACCTATAACCTGGGCTCAGACAAGTCCTGTAACACCAACGAATGTCATAACCTTGGCGACGGCAGTACGCCGCCGAATATACCTAGCTATCCTTGGAATGGTGGTCCGCTGGCCGATTGCTCGATCTGTCACCTCGATCCACCTGACACGGCTGCTCATCCCGAGCATATGGCCAGCACCACCTATGTGGACTGCCTGAATTGCCACGAACCGGCAATTGATCCCACGCACATAGATACGTTGGTGACCTACAACACCTCGGTAATTACCGCTTATCCGGGCGTCGGCGGAGCCGGCTCCTGTACCAACACCTGTCATGTCGCCGATGGAGCTGGTGACTGGACGACTGGTGGCTTTACTGACCTTGCCTGCGTCGATTGCCACAGTGCCGGCGCCTCGATTGGCGACGCTCCGGCCTCCGGAATGCACGTAACTTCCGTTATCGAGACCCATGACGGCACCCTGCAGGGTGGCAATTGCGTCAACTGTCATGATGCGACCACTCCGGTTCCTGAGTTGACCCACGGTGATGGCAGCCTCGACCCCTGGTCAGGGGCTGGTAGCTATACCTTCAATGCCAATGTCGTCAATTACAATGCAACCACCGGCTGTATGGCCGCTCTCGGCTGTCATACCGACGATGGCCAATGGCGACGCAAGTGGACTGGTTTTGTTGACCGGGATCCGAGCGGAACAGATGTGCCTGGTGCTCCTATTTGCCAAAACTGTCACGGTTCATCCACTGTTTTTACTGACCCGACAGAATGGCGTTGGGACGAGGCAAGCAACAGTGATCATACCGACCCATTTACAGGCAGTAGCAGTACAGCTGATATGGATAATCACGATGGCTGTACAACCTGTCACGGGTGGGGCGATGCCAGTTACGATACTGACTGGGCTTCGTCAAGTCCCGGCCACGGTGACGGCAACATCACCATGAACGGTCCTGTTGGTGCCGCATCTTCTACCGAATACAACGCAGTGACCAACAGTTGTGATGCCGCCGGTTGTCACAGTGGGCCAAACTACAATCTTGACACCGACAGCGGCTTCACACTCAATTACGGACCCTTCGGCGCCGGTGCTGGCGGTCCCTGTGACAGTTGTCACGGCGACCAGGCGGGTAATTTCTATCCGGACGGTGACGGTTCAGGATCTGTACCCGCAGCGGATGATCAAGCGGGATACCATGAAGTGCACGTGACTGCCCTGGAAGCCAAAGGCAACAGTCAGACAGACGCTTGTAAATTCTGTCATGGCCCTGAGCCAGGGACTGGCAGCTACCACTTTAACGGCTTCCCCGCGACGCTGCCGAAAGATGCTGCCTGGTTCTACAAGCGCATTATCGGTGGTCCCAGTGGTCCTGACGATACCGACGGCGTCTTCAACACAAGCGGTAATGCCACGAGTACCTGTAGTAACATCGACTGCCACTTTGACAACTCCTACACCCCGCACTGGTACGACAGTGACAACGTCGCTCCGGGCGGGGTGACCAACCTGGTGAATGTGGCTACCCTCGAGCCGTGTGCGATCAAGGTCACTTACAACTCGCCGGGCGCAGACGCCGGGCTGGCTAACACCACGGCCTACCGCTATGATGCCCGTGTCAGTACGGGTGCGATCGGCACCGGTGCACAGTTTAATGCCGCAACGCTGGTTGGCGGTCTGCCGTCATCCTACCTGCGCGACGAGTTGACCGAGGTCACAGTTTCAAACCTCGACCATAGTAATACCTATTATTTCGCGGTCCGCGCCCAGGATACGGAAGGCTTGTGGGGCCCCATCTCATCGATAGGCCCGATTGCACCGAAGACGGACACCGAGCCTCCGATGTTCTACGGCGCCGACAAGGCGCTTGCGGGCGATGAGGGCGGTTCGATCAACCTCTACTGGACGGAAGCCGAAGACCACTCCATGTACATCATGGATACCCTTAAATCAAATAGGATCCAAAAACCGATCCGTTACGAAATCTGGCTCAAGTCGGAAGCGCGCGGCAACCTCGACATGGCTGATAACACCGGTTACAACTCGGCTATCCTCTGGGATGGGTCAACGACCTTCTATACCGGTAATGCCCTCGAATTGGAAGGCACTTACACTCACTCCGGTGGTGGCTCAACCACAATTCAAAACGACATAACCTACCAGATGGGCGTACGTGCATGTGACTATCAGGACAATTGCGAGACCAATACGGCGGTTGTCTCTGTTACGCCCACGACGGCTGCTGTGGTGCCCCAAACTGTAAACGACTATGTCAGCGGTGGTGGCTATGAGTTGATTCGGGGCGGTACCCCTGGTGGGACAGCAGGGACCGACACCCTGGATAACAGCTTTGTAGATTTCTACGGGTCCACTCAAGGTCATGCTGTCGCATACTTTGTTGACAACTTCACCATCCAGTATACCGAAGACAAGACTGCCTCAACACTGACAGCACAGTTGGGGAAATGGACTGGTTCTTGTGGTAGTTTCGTAGCAACGACTGCGGCTACCACTTCGCCAAGGGCGACTGGCGGGTTTGTAACTTTCAAGTTTGGTGCAGTAACTCCAATAAACGCGATAACAGGCGAGAGCTTCTGTATCAGGGTATCGACTCCTCAAATAGTCGATATCGCTTACGGGACGGCGGCCACCCGTGGTGACGGGTCGGTTGTTGAGGAGAAAACCAATGCCGTTCCGCTCCCGATTCGGTCTCAAATCATTTCGCTAGACGGCGCCATCGTCAACGCGAGCTGGACGGAGCCACTCGATGATGGCGACGGCCTGACGACAGAAGAGAATCTCCACTACGATATTTATGGCTCCAACCAAGGCGGGGCTGCGGGTACATGGGATTATGTCATTTCTGAAGGCCAGGATTGGAATAACACCTCCGTAGAGTGGAACACCCAGGCCGACGGTATTACGTCCGGCGCCCTGGCGATCAAGATCCGACCCGGTGATGGCTTTGCTCATACCCCAGATGGGTCCTCGATATTCACTGGGTTCGGTTCCGCGTCAGATATTGACCAGATAGCCCCTGCCCAGGTCACGGACCTGAAGGCTTTACCGCGGCCGAAGCAAGGCACGGTAGAACTGCGCTGGACCTGTCCGGGTGACGATGACTACAATAACGGTCGTGCTGCTTATTATGAAATCAAATACGCGACAGCACCGATCGCTGACTTCAACACGGCGACACTTGTCGAAAATGCGCCGCCAGCTCCTGACTTTGGCGGACACGTGATGGAGTTCGAAGTGACCGGTTTGCCACAGGCTCCGGACCAGCTCTACTTCGCGCTTAAGACCTTTGACGAGCAAGACATCGCTTCGCCGATGTCAAATGTCACCACTCCGGTCAACAGTGGCCCGAGCTGCGGCATGTGCCACACCACCGGCCCGAGCGTCGTGGAATCAGAAGGCAACCACAAGCTGCATGGCTATACCCTGTACGATTGTGACAAGTGCCATACTGAAGGCGCGAATGCTCCGTCCACCTTTGGCCTCGACCACCAGGACGGTCAACTCGTGATGGGCTATGGCCCAGGCGGTGCGGTCGTTGGTACTATTGTTGATCAAACCACTTATAACAGTGTTATCTATGAAGATCCTTTTGCTGGCGGAACTACAATGTACGAAGATACCAGCGGTTTTGGTGGCTTCGGCGAGGGCGACTTCGTCCAACAGGGCGACGGCATAGATAACGGCAGCTGCTACAACTTTGGTCTCATGGGCGTGGGCGGTTGTCACGGCCCGGCAGGCTCCGATCCGGACGCTGGGGCGAACCAGTACCCGCTCTTCGAAACGCCTGACTGGTCATCGACGGCCAACCTCGATTGCGGCCGCTGTCACGGTAATCCGAACCGCAGCGAGACTGCGGGTGTTAATCAACAACTCGATCCCTACGGCCGTGATTTCGACGCTACACTCGACAACGGCGGCGTGGTCCCCGACCAGATCATCGGGGCGCCAGGCGCTGATAACCGTGGTGGTTGGGATGATAATGCACCCGTTGGCGGCAGTGTGGACGCACGTAAGTATATCGGTCAGCACGAAAAGCATCTGAACTACAGCTTCCGTTTCAGCAAGGGCGACAGCTGTAGCCTCTGCCATTACGGTCATTACGACGATGTCGACAACCTCGACGGCAGGCACGGTGACGGCGTTATCGACGTTCAGATGGATAAGACGGCGTCCGGTATAGATGCTCACTACAATTCGGCTGGCCCGGGTGTCGCCGGGCAATGCTTCAGCATGGATCCGTTCAACTGTCATCCGACCAGTGAATCTCCCGATTGGGACACGGATGCGGATTTCCCATGCATCGGTTGTCATACGATGGGCGGTTCTATCGCCAAGATCGGCCATTACACGGATCTCTCGACTGCGACGGGTGCGTCAGATGTCGATGGTTCTGCCCCTTGGTACGAAGGCAATCCGGGCAACTGTACCTGGTGTCACTTCGCCGGTCACCCAACCGATGATCTCGGCGGTACGGCATTGATCCTGCCGAACAACCCGCAGGTCGGCATCACCTACAAGTCGGGCGGTATCCACCTGCGTAAGCAGCCGGGTGGCGCGAATGGATCGCACGGCAGTTACGACACCCAGGCGGAGCTCTGCTGGGGCTGTCATGAAGCGCAGACGCAGAAGGTCTCCGAGTGGGGACCCGACAATGGTGGAGCTGCTAATGCTCCCAATAACAACTCGGCGATCCTGCCTGCGAATAACAATGTCTACGACTTCGGTTACCTGTCGACTCCTGACTGGACCACGGCGACCTGGTCAAGTTCTTATTCATCGGCAGGTCCGAACCCGCCTCATTTCGAGTACAAGACCGGTCCGATCATGTCAACGCACTCGACCAACATCACATACGGCAATAGTGCGGTCTTATTTAGCGGCGGTCAGTACGTAGAGACTCCAGACGACGTTGCTGACCTGCAGTGCCACAATTGCCACGACGTGCATAACATGAACTTCGCCTTGGGCGACAACATGAACGGCAACCCCTATCTGCGCGGTAGCTGGCTGAGCAACCCCTACAGGGAAGACGGTGCGCCACGAGGCCCAGGTGAGGCTGGTGGCTCAGGAGACACGACCTTCGCGTCGACGAATACTTACGGACCTGTTCCGCGTGGCGGTACTGCGTACTACCTGCCGGGCGGGTACCAGATTGACCAGAACAACGGTCATACAAGCGGTCCTCCCACCAAGGGATGGGTTGGTCAGACGGCCGGCGGACTCTGCCTGCTCTGCCATGGCGCCAACGGGGTCGACGGTCTGGACCAGGAAACTGGTGAAGACTTGTGGATTGTTGCGGGTCGCAACGGTCACTCCAACGCGGCTCTTGGCGGCACCGCTGATGAAACGAGTCATGCGAATGATATCTTCAGTTTCAACGATCGCAACGCCAATGGTGGTGACCCGACTGAGTACTCTGGTTGGTACGGGCCGGGCGACATCGCGGGCAATCCTGCGATGGGATATATCAATACTATTGGCATAGACTCAGCGGGTACAGCCACCGTTTGGCGCGGTGATGGCTTCCGCTCGAGCTGGGGCTTCGGCTGGTCTACTCTTTATCTCACCCCGACGGACGTAAGGCCGATTGGTGACGAGTTCGTGGAAGAGTTCGACTGGGGAGTCACCCAGGATAGCGCCGGTACCATTAATAAGGGTTATCATGCCTTCAGCTGCTCCAAGTGCCATAACCCGCACGCCTCGCGTCTGCCGAAGCTGATGATCACCAACTGCCTCGACACCAAGCAGAACACCTGGGATGATCAGTGGGCTGGTTTGACTGGAACCAGTTCTGAAGGTGGTTCTACATTGACTCTTGATAATGAAAACATGACCTTGTCCAACACCACCTCGGCCCAGAACTGTCACCGTGTTGGTGACCCGACGCTGGGCGTAGGTGGCGGTACTGGCGCTGGCTGGAACCTGGTTACTCCACGGAACGTACTGCCAGACCTTGGATTATAACTAAATGATCTGTTAACAATGACATAATGTAAATTAAAGGCCGGGATTATCCCGGCCTTTTTTTTGAAATCTGGATACACACGTAAAATCAGAAAGAGGATGACTTGATTTTTCGGTGAGAGGTTAAGGTGATAGCAGTAAAACAGCTATTCGATACATCCGTTGAGGTTGTGCATCAAAGACTGTATGATTGTCCTCCTGGTTGTGAGAGATTTAACTGGTGTAGAATACGAACTTCGCTCCACCAGTTACCCTAGGGTCTTAAGCTTTTTTTTGAACAGGGATATACAGGATGTGCAGGATAAAACCTTAAGAACCGAATATTAGTGATATATCCAAGCCCCGATGGTTTTGACTTTATCCTGCTTATCCTGCCTATCCCTGCTATTAATATTTCTTTTGACCTTAAAGCCTCATGATTTGTAAGGCTAAAATGGTTTTCAACTAACCTCGATAAGTTTGTTGAGTGAAGTAGATAACTACAGGAAAGAATTGCAATATGAGCGACCTTAAGCGCAAGGTATTAAGACTTGATTCATCTCTGGTCTTGATACTGATGGCATGCACTTTCCTGGTTTACTTTGGTGTCCTCGATAACAATTTTCTTGTCAATTGGGATGATGATCTGTATGTCACTGCCAACCCGGATATCCAGTCTTTCAACCCCGGCAACCTGAAAAAAATCTTTACCAACTATTATGTGGGCATGTATGCGCCTCTCCAGATGCTTGGTTATATGTTTGACTGCGCAATTTGGGGCCTCGAACCTTTCGGTTTTCTGCTGCACAATCTCTTCCTGCACACTTTAAATGGCGGCTTGTTGTATCTCTTGTTACGCTCCTTGCAGGCCTCTCAACCGGCGGCTTTTCTCGGTGCCCTGTTGTTCCTGGTCCATCCTGTTCAAGTAGAAAGTGTCGCCTGGGTCTCACAGCGCAAGAATTTGCTGTCCATGTTCTTTTTCTTGATCTCTCTGGGTGCTTATCATCGTTATGTGGTCAATAAGGCGTTGAAAAAGACCTTTTTCTGGGTTGCCGGCATAACCTTCCTGTTCGCTTTGCTGTCCAAGTCGGTTGCGGTTGTGCTGCCTGTCGTTCTGGTCGCCTATGATTTCCTGCTGTGGCCGTTTGATCGCCGCTGGCTCCGTTGCGCTGCCGAAAAAATCCCTTTTATTATACTGGCCGCAGTCTTTGCCTGGATAGCCATGGAGAGCCAGTCAACGACGCTGGAATGGAGAGGAGGGATTGCCAGCGAGTATCATGGCGGGTCAGCCTACGCGACCTTTCTGACGATGTTGACTGTCTACCAGAAATACTTGCTCAATATTGTCTGGCCGTCCGGCTTGAGTGCAAGCTATAGCCCGGACATCCTTGTTGCAGCCGACGCCAGGATCCTGCTGCCGATCCTTCTGCTTTTCATGACGCTCTGTGCGCCGCTGCTTTTCAAAAACAGCAATCGCAGGAAAGCTTTTTTCTGGGTGTCGGTTTTTATCGTTGGCTTTGTACCGGTGATGCAAATCGTTCCCCTCATCACGCTGATGAACGATCGGTATTTATATTTCCCCATGCTGGGTCTGTGTGGTTATTTGGCACTTGTGATCGATAAGCTGCCCGTGCCGGCATCAAGGTTTGCGGTCGTTGTTTCCTGTCTATTTCTTGTTGCGATGAGTTGTTTGACCATTGCGAGAATCCCGGTCTGGAATAACCCTGCGGCACTGTGGAAAGACGCAACGATCAAGGAACAAGGGTCTGAACTGGCGTGGCACGGGCTGGGGCTTGCACACTATAATGAGGGCCATTACCAGAAAGCGATCAAAGCTTACCAGGAAGCCCTGCGTATTCAACCTTCCTATCCTGACGCGTCTTACAATCTTGCGATTGCATTGATTTTGGAAGGGTCTTTCCGGGAGTCTGAACATACCCTGCTGGAATTAAGACGAGGCCACCCAAACAGTTATAGCGTGACACTTTTGCTGGCTAACACGTATTATTTCCAGAATGATTTCCAGATGGCCTCAATCCTCTATGAGGTTGTCAAAAGGATGAATCCGAGGAATCCTTATGCGTGGAACCTGTTAAGCCTGGTTGAGTTGCGCAGAGGGAACTATTCATTGAGCTCTCGATATTGGCAACAAGCGCTCTCTCTGGGTGGAAGTGAAGGGGAATTGTTTTTAAATCGTGCCCGGCTGGAGAGTTTGAAAAGAGACCCGGCTGCTTCGTTGGCGTTTCTTGAAGAGGCCATCAGCATGGGGATCAGGGATGCTGATCTTTTAACCTCGGATCGTGATTTGGAATTTGTGCGCTCGCAAAGCGGCTTCAATGAATTGATTCGCCCCTTGCTTGACCCTGCAGAATAAAACGGGCTTATAACAAACAGAGGCTGTAAGGCTTTAACGCAAAGGCGCAAAGGGGTAGAGAAAGCGCGCAAAGAAAACCACTTCAAAATGCGAGAATAGTCACCCTTTGCGTCTTTCCTGGCTTATCTTAGCGTCTTTGCGTTGTCTTTTTGATTTCAGCTTGTTGGTTTTATCCTGTCCATCCTGCAGATCCCTGTAAATTCAGGTTCTGATTTTAAAGCCATTTATCTATACTGGGAGGTACAGGATATGCGGGATAGTTAAACTCAAAAACGACAAGTTAGTTCTCTGTATCTTCGTGGCTAACCGTTGTTTTGGTTATAAGTCCGATCACTCCTCGCGAGCTTTCTCGAGGAATTGATCCAGTCTCTCGGGCATGTCGGAATAGAAGGTTTCAGACCAGGTTTCAGCCAGCAGCGTTTGCAGCAGGCTAACCGCTTGGTCCTTTTGGTTTTCAGCCATTAAGGCCCGGGCCAGTTCAAAGGTGATAAACGGGTTGTCGGGGAGCGCCTCATGGGCAAGGTGCAACATCCGCAAAGCTTCATCCGGGCGATTTTCTTTCAGCGCCAGGGGCACCAGAGAAATATATTCAAGGGCATAGACGGGATCTCTTTTGACCGCTTCGGCAAGATGAAAAAGGACCGCCTTATGCGTTGATTTGGATTCCCGGCTGAGTTCGAATAAAGCATAATGCAACGACGGGTCTTCAGGATCGTTTTCAAGCATCTGCAAATAGATTTTGAGACCGCCGGAAACCAGGAACATGTTTGGCAGGTACAGGGCCTCGGCACGCTGTTTCCAAGCTTCTGGCGGCTGCTCATCGAGAAGCTGCGGTTGCTCAAACAATTTCTTGAAAACAGGGGCGATAAAACGGGAACCGAGCGCGACCTCGCGCGTCTCTTGCGAGTAGGAAAAGCTGGCGGAAACCGTCTCGATGTTTCGGTCGCGGAGATGTTTCAACGTCTGGTAGATCATTGCAAACACCTGTGTTTTGATCTCTCCCTTATAGAGCGCGGCAAGATAACCCAAATCAAAATGAAACACAGCGGGTCCGGAGATGGTGAAATCCACGTCAGGGTGGACGGCATGGAAGGGTACCCCACGAACGGTCCCGGAGAAAACACCATCTTGCAGGGTCAAGCTCTGACTCTCTTCGACTCTTAACGCGCTGTTTAACAACATCTGTTTTTGAAAAGCTTCGACCGATAGGTCGGTGATCTCCGCCTTGGTAGGCATGATCCAGTAAACCGCAGAAAACAGACCGGCCTCGAGAGCTGCATGAAGGGTCATTGCCGGCATCACAGCCGGGTTGGTTGTACTGTATCGCAGCGGCTCCGGATTGGCATCGGCAAGGGGTTGAAGCAGATCTTCTATTCTGAAAAACGGCGATGTCTGCAGCATGGGGTTGTTGGCATAAATCAGCAGAGCCGGTTTAAGGCTTCGAACCTCATACCATTGGAGCAGGGCCTGGGAAGGGACTTCGTAGATCGATAAAGGGACAGGTTCCTGTAGAAGGAGTTTCGGCTCTGGCAACGTAACAGTTTTGGGCTCTGCCGTATCTTTCGGAACAGACTCGGCCTTGTCAACGATCTGTGTGTTGGCGGCCTCCGTTGACTCTTCGCCATGATCGCAACCGTGCAGCAATAAACAGGTGATACCTAAAAGTAAGACAATTGGTGGTACGAAGGACTTGAGGCGAGGGTACATTGAACGCTCCCTTGAGGGCTGATAGTGAGATTTAAGTGGAAAAAGCTGTTCGTCAGACAGGCCACTATGACTGCAAAAAAGCAATATTATCAGAAATGCTTTCGCGGCGGAAGCCGACAAATAGCATGAGCAGGCCAGCATGCAGCCAAGCTCGCAATCTCCTTGATAAATATGTAATAATTTTGTAGAGTTAAGTCTGTTCTTGGTAATGTACGTGGGGCCGTTCCCGGTGATGCCTCCACTGCGCAGACGTCTAGCCTGGACATGGTAACGATATGCTCGACGGTAAGAAAATCGTGGTGGTGCTGCCAGCCTATAACGCGGCGAAAACTCTCGAGTGGACCTACCGGGAGATTCCTTTTGCAATCGTTGATGATGTCATCCTGGTTGATGATGCGAGTAGCGACGCAACGGCGGCTTTAGCCCAGCAGTTAGACATCCATACCATTATCCATCCTCAAAACAAGGGCTATGGTGGCAACCAGAAGACCTGCTATCGGGCCGCTCTCGACCTTGACGCTGATATCGTTGTCATGCTGCACCCTGATTATCAGTATCCACCAAAACTGATCGTCGCGATGGCAGCGATGATTGCCTGCGGCGAATTTGACACGGTGCTGGCTTCGCGCATTCTCGGTGGCGGTGCCATCAAAGGTGGGATGCCTCTCTACAAGTATTGCGCCAATCGTTTCCTGACCCTGATCGAAAACCTCCTCCTTGGCCACAAGCTATCGGAATATCACAGTGGCTATCGTGCCTTCTCTCGAGAGGTGCTGGAGAACTTGCCCCTGCAACATAACTCCGATGACTTTGTCTTTGATAACCAGATGCTGGCCCAGATCATCTGGAGTGGCTTCCGGGTTGGTGAAGTCTCTTGCCCGACGCGCTATCTGCCGGAATCTTCGTCGATAAATTTTCGACGCAGTGTGGTCTACGGCTGCGGTGTGCTATGGACTGGTTTACAGTTCCGCCTGGCCAGGCTGGGGGTATTAAGATCCGCCATATTTCCGATCGATAAAGAGTCAGCGGGAGAGTCTTCATGACTCATGACAAAGTGTATAATAAACAGGGCTTGTGGGTGGTCGTGCTGGCGACCTTACTCTGCCTGTTGCCTTTTATCACCAAAGCCTTTCACGTCGACGACACCCTGTTCCTCTGGACGGCTCGTCATATCCAGGCCCAGCCCTTTGATTTCTATGGCTTCCCTGCCAATTGGTACGGCACGACCATGTCGATGGCCGAGATTAACCAGAACCCGCCGTTTGCTGCCTATTATATTGCGCTGGTGACACTCCTGTTTGGTTGGCAGGAGTGGACTCTCCACCTGGCTTTTATGCTCCCTGCGGTGGGTGTGGTGGCCGGCACATACGTTCTCGCCGGGCACTTTACTTCGCGGCCCCGATTGTCAGCACTGATTGCATTGGCGACCCCGGTATTCCTGGTGTCCGCGACCAATGTCATGTCAGATGTGTTGATGTTGTCCTTTTACCTGTGGGCTCTTGTCTTCTGGGTCAAGGGACTTGAGTATCAGCGTTTTTCCTGGTTGCTGTCGGCCAGCCTGCTGGTGGCGTTGGCGGCCTTGACCAAATATTTTGCGATGACGTCTATCGCGCTACTGTTTGTTTATACCGTTGTCCGGCCGGGGGGCTTTCGTCGGAACAAGAGAACCCTGTTGTTGCTGCTGTTGCCGGTGCTGGCCATGTTCGGCTACGAAACGCTGACTCAGGCTCTTTATGGCCGACCGATGTTTACGTCGGCCATCTCCTATTCGGTGCAGCGTGCGGCCTCTGGTTGGAACCACCTCCTCGACCAGGGCCTGACCGGTCTCTCCTTTATGGGGGGCTGTGTGGCCTCAACTTTGCTCATTGCACCGTTGCTTTGGGTCCGGCGAGCCTGGTTGATTGGTGTCTTGGTCCTGGTGGTCGTTGTTGGCGGCACTCTGTTGATGAAAGGATCGCTGGGTGGCCTCATTCTCTTTGCCGATGGCAATCTGCGCTGGCTACCGGTGCTACAGCTTGTCCTGTTTGTTGCCGGCGGGATCCATCTGCTCATTCTTGCCTGTGTTGACCTTTATCAGCATCGTAATGCTGCCAGTTTGATGCTCTTTTGCTGGCTTGTCGGTACTTTTGTGTTTGCAACATTTTTGAACTGGACGATCAACGGGCGCACTATGTTGCCGATGGTTCCGGCCGCTGCTATCCTGATTTCCCGGCGTCTCGATCTTTGCGCGACGACAGGCCGATCGTTGCAAAGTGTGTGGCTTGCCGTTGGCCTTTCTCTGCTTCTGGCCCTGTGTGTAGCCTGGGGCGATTTTGTTTTTGCCAATGCCCAGCGGCATGCGGCGGCTGCAATTTGCGCGGAGCAAAAGTCGCCCGCGAGAACGCTCTGGTTCCAGGGTCATTGGGGGTTCCAGTATTACATGGAAAAAGCTGGAGCCAAGGCGGTTGACTTCGCCAATTCGGAAATACAACCAGAAGATTATCTGGTCGTCCCCGGCAACAACACCAATGTCTATAGGCCTGACAGGGTTTTCCAAGAGCTTAAGAGCTACCGGTTTCCGGCGGGCAGGGTGATCGGAACTCTGAACGGGCCTCCTGTGGGGGCAGGCTTTTATGCTTCAATCTGGGGGCCGCTGCCTTATACCTTTGGCCGTATCCCGCATGAGGAATTCAAATTGTACCGCAAGGTGTACTGACTTTGTGTCGAACCGGGCAACACAAAGGGCAGTTTTACGTAAAGTCGAACGGATTAACGGGCGTGAAGTGGGTTGCGGTTTTCTCGCCATTATTTGCTTTTATCAGCATGTTGTGTGGAGTATCTTGTTGAGATGAAGCTTATCATCCAGGTTCCCTGCTACAACGAAGCCGAGACGCTTGCTATCACCTTGCAAGCGCTACCTCGTGAAGTAGCGGGGTTCAGCAAAATTGAGTGGCTGGTGATCGATGACGGTTGCACCGACAACACGGTGGAGGTTGCCCGCAGCCATGGTGTCGACCATGTCATCTCTTTTCCCGGAAACCAGGGGCTGGCCAGAAGCTTTATCGCGGGTCTGGAGGCCTCTGTCAGATTGGGTGCCGATGTCATCGTTAATACCGATGCCGACAATCAATACTCAGCCGCCGATATCCCCGCCCTTGTCGCGCCGGTTCTCGCTGGTAAGGCAGAGATTGTCGTTGGGGCCAGGCCCATTGAAGTGATCGAGTCTTTCTCCGGGGTGAAAAAGCTATTACAGAAGATCGGCAGCGGTGTCGTGCGCTTGTTCAGCAATACGGATATCCCCGATGCGCCAAGCGGTTTTCGGGCCATCAGCCGCGATGCGGCCCTGCGCCTTAACGTGTTCAGTGATTACACCTACACCCTGGAGACGATCATCCAGGCCGGGCAGAAGAACATCGCGATCACCTCTGTCCCGGTGCGGGTCAATAAGGAACTGCGTCCCTCGCGCCTGATGAAAAGCCTCTCTTCGTATGTGCTGAAGTCGATGGTGACGATCGCCAGAATCTTTGTCCTTTACCAACCCTTCCGATTCTTTATGTCCGTCGGGGTTATCGTGTTCGGTACGGGTTTTTTAATCGGCTTGAGGTTCCTTTATTACTATGTGACCGGCGATGGCGATGGGCACATCCAGTCACTGATCCTCTCCTCGATCCTGCTTGGTGTCGGTTTTCAAACGATTCTGGCAGCATTTCTGGCAGATATCCTTGCCGTCAACCGCCGACTTATGGAAGATGTTCAGTACCGGCAAAAAATGGCGGAGTACGAGAAGGGGGAAGATGATGAATCCCATCAGTAATCTGACGTCTGTGACTTCGGGCCACGACGAACTGTTGTTGAGATAACCCTATGCGCAAAGAATTCCTGGTTTTCGGTAGCCCTCATCTGGGGGACGCAGAGCAACAAGAAGTGCTCGATTCGATGCAGAACGCGTGGATCGGGACCGGACCCAAAGTTGAGCAATTTGAAAGATCGTTCAGTGCATACAAGAATAGATCCTCCGTCGCTGCTGTCAGCTCTTGCAGTGCTGCGTTACACCTGTCCTGCCTGGCTCTTGGTTTGCAGCCCGGAGACGAAGTCATCACCACCGCGATGACCTTCTGCGCAACCGTCAATGCGATCATTCACTCCGGTGCTACTCCGGTTCTCGCTGATATAGATCCGGAGACCTTGAATGTCGATCCTCAAGAGATCGTTAAAAAGATCACTGCCAGAACCCGGGCCATTATTGTCGTACATTTTGCCGGGCGTCCTTGCGATATGCGGGCGATCTCAGCTATTGCAGATCAGTACAATCTCAAGATTATCGAGGATTGTGCCCATGCCCTGGAAACCGAATATCATGGCCAGCCCGCTGGCTCCATGGGAGCGTTGGGGTGCTTCAGCTTTTACGCGACCAAGAATCTCACGACCGGTGAAGGTGGCATGGTCATCAGCCGTGATGAGAGTCTGGTTGAAACAGTCAAGGTCATGGCCATGAATGGCCTGAGTGCCGATGCCTGGCAGCGTTTTTCTGATGATGGCTATAAGCATTATGCTGTGACCGGCCTCGGCTTTAAGTACAATATGATGGATATCCAGGCGGCTATCGGTATTCACCAGCTCAAAAAAGTTGAAGATTTCTGGCAAAGACGTGAAGAACTCTGGATGTTTTACCTGGAAAAGCTGCAAGGATTGCCCCTCGTCCTCCCTCCGCCCGTCGAGAACCAGACCAGGCATGCCTACCATCTCTTTACCCTCGGTGTCGATTCAGACCGCGCAGGCATAACGCGAGACGACTTCATGCAGGAGATGACCCGGCGCAATATCGGCGTTGGGGTTCACTACCTCTCAATCGCAGAACATCCATACTATCAGAAGACCTATGGCTGGCAGCCTGCCGGCTATCCCCATGCTCTCAAACATGGCGCTGAAACGGTCAGTATACCTCTCTCAGCACATTTAAGTGATCGTGATGCCCGGGATGTTGTCGAGGCTATAACGGATATTCTGCCATAATGAATATCCAGATCATCACAAGTTCCTATCCCGCCTATCCGGAGGATCCCTCGGCTGCCGCCGGGCTGTTTGTTCGTGCCTTTGCACTTGAACTCTATAAGCAGGGGCACCAGGTCGTGATCCAGCCTGTTGCCCGCAAGCAGAAATACACACCGGATGATGGTTTGATTGTTGAACCTTTGCCGTGGTTGGGTGGGGATCGTGAGCTGGCATCGTTGAATATGTACTCGCCTGTTAACTGGCTCATTGTACTGATTTTTTTCTGTAAGGCCCGGCAAAAAGTCATTCAGGCGCACAACCAATTCAAGATTGATCGGACTCTTTGCATGTGGGCCATGCCGGCAGGTCTCCTGGGGTTCCTGATGAAGAAAAGCCTCGACAAGCCGTATGACGTCTGGGCTTTGGGGTCGGATATCTGGAAGATCGGGAAAATCCCGATTCTTGGCCGCGCTCTTCTTGGAAAGATCGTTGGTTTTGCTGACCGTGTGTTTGCCGATGGCATCGGACTGTGTCGGGAGGTGGAAGAGATCTCTGGCCAACATTGCGAATTTCTGCCTTCGTCCCGAGTCTTGCCCCCCCGGACAGTAACCAGGGATGTTCGGGATGCGAAACACCTCAGGCTGCTTTTTGTCGGACGCTATCACCGCAACAAGGGACCGGATCTCCTTTTGCAGGCCTTTCAGAAGTTGCCGCTGCAGCTGAAAGAGAAGCTTAAGCTCCAGATGTTTGGGATCGGTCCGTTAAAATCGACCTTAAGCGATTTCATCGAAGCACATCAGCTTGAAGGTTACGTAACTGTCAATGACGGGATCGGTGCAGGCGAGCTGGTGGAAGAGCTGTCGCGGTCTGACTTTTTGATCATACCCTCCCGTATTGAGAGTATTCCGGTGATCTTTTCCGATGCATTGCAGACGGGAACGCCGGTTCTCGCGACGCCGGCGGGAGACCTGGAATATCTCATCGAACAATATCGCTGTGGAATGTTGGCCGATGGATTTTCAGCGGATGCCTTGGCGAGTGTCATCGAAAAAGGCTGTCACCGTGATCAGCAGGAGGATTTTGTTGCGCGAGCCTATGAACTCTCCAAGCGTTTTGAGCTCAGGGAGACTGTGAATAAGTGGTTGGATTGCTGATTGTGACGATTGGGAATCATGAAGCATAGGTCGGTCTATAATTATCTGCTCGTCGTTGGTAGCCTGGCCCTTGTATGTCTGCTTCTTGAATTGGGCTTGAGACTTGTGGGCTACGTTCCGGAGGTTGTCCCGCCGTACCTCTATGCAAACCATCCCCGCACCTGGTGGACAGTACGCCCGGACTATAGTGAGACCGTGCGTACCCCGGATGGCTCGGTTACATACACAATTAATGCTCAGGGAATCAGGGCGACTCAGGGTTTTTCCAAACAGCCTGAAGAGACGGAAAAACGTATTTTCCTGATCGGGGATTCATATA
>CAZXBD010000046.1:0-10623 GCA_964638305.1 uncultured Geobacteraceae bacterium
CACCCGGTCTCATTTAATTACGATGCCACAGTCTTTGCCCTCCTGAATCCGGCAAATTATCAATTGCCTGGTGGTAGTGTCGATACTCCTCTTGACAGCGCCGGGCAGATGCAATGCACCACTTGCCACGACCCCCACGAGGACACACAGGCTACTACGGGTCTGCCGTTCTGGCGTAACTACAATTCTGCTGTCGTGGGGTATTATGAAGACGTTTGCAATAACTGCCATATCGGTCCTACAAACGCTTCACCCCCGCCAATCCATAACATCCCTTAAAGGGGTTGCTTTACCGAAAACCGGTTATGTTGCCGATTGGACTCGTTGATTTATGAAAACAGCTGATTCACCCAGAATACGGATAGCGCTCTTCATGACGGTTTTCTGTCTGGCCCTGACTGCTTCCGCAGTCGCAAAGCAAAACGGAAAACTGCAGGGCAGCCATGGTGATCGTTCTGTGATGTCGAAGAGCTGTCGTGCTTGTCACCAAGGCATGAATATGGCCATCAGTGGCGAGGAAGGGACCTGCTTGACATGTCATGGTAATACCTCTGCTCGAGACGCAATGGTTAAAAGGGGCTTCCTGAAGGACTCAGGAAATCTCAATCTGCCTGATATGAGCTCGGAATTGCGTAAACCTTACAATCATCCCGTGTTGACAACCTCGGGTGTGCACCTAACGAATGAGACCCTCCCGGAGGAGGTCGTTAACGCTGCTCGTCATGCTGAGTGTGTCGATTGTCATGAGGCACACATGGTTGAAAAGGGTAGCCCGTATCGCGGCTTGAAAGGACGTCGGGTTGGTAATTTTATAACTGATATCGTCGAAGAGTACGAGCTCTGTTACCGTTGCCACTCCGAAAGTGCCAACTTGCCGGGGAACTCCACTAATAAACACGATGAGTTTAAGTCAACGAATCCTTCTTTCCATCCGGTTGAAGACGAAGGTCGGAACACTTTTGTTGTCAGCCTTAAAGAACCCTACGTCGCGCAAAAGAAGAAGCCGAAAGATGTTTCACAAATCAGTTGTAAAGATTGCCATGGCAGTGACGACACCAACGGCCCAAAGGGCCCACATGGGTCGAATTATGCCGGTTTGCTGGTGTTGAACTACCAGATGGATGATGATGTTTCGGAAAGCAGTCAGTCCTATGCGTTATGCTACAAGTGCCATGATCGCTCGAGTCTCCTTGCAAACGAAAGCTTCCCCTATCATTCCCTTCATATTCAGGGGCGGTTTGGTGGGCAGGACGGCACCTCCTGTTTTACTTGTCACGATGCCCATGGCAGTAAACAGTATCAGCACCTGATCCGTTTCAATGAAGACGTTGTCTTCGAGAATGCCAGTGGCAAACTGGAGTACGCTGCACAGGGGTATTCGGCACGTCATGGTGCTTGTTATCTGAATTGTCATGGTGTTGAGCATAATCCCAAGGAATACTGAACCAGTCGGGAAATATCTCGTTTAAATGGCCGGTCTGACAAGACCTGCCATTTCGTGTTTATGGCAATATTTTTGAGGGGTTTTTCGTTCAGTTTTTCGGGTGGATATGTTACATAATATGGCTAATGTCGACCTACCGCTGTAAAATTGGTACCTCTGATGGCCGGGTCCTCGAAAAGGAGTTCGAGGCGGATAGCCGTGAGGCCCTTCAGGAGAGTCTTGAAGAGCAGGGTTTCTTTGTCTTCAAAATTCACAAGGCTTCGCTGCGGTGGTTTTTAAAGGGGACAGGCGGAGCAAGTTTGAGTGGTCGCCGGTTCCTTTCATTGAATCAGGAAATGGCCGTTCTGCTTCGTTCTGGACTGCCTATTTTACAGGTTCTCGATACCTTGGTCGATCGCATGGAGGCGGGGGGGCTTCTCAATACCCTGCAAGACATACGCACCGATGTGAAGGGCGGCAGTTCCCTTTCAGATGCCTTCGGGCGTTTCCCGCAGATGTTCCCGCAGCTCTATGTGGCCTCGTTAAGAGCCGGCGAACAATCGGGGGATTTGCCGGTTACGCTCGGTCGCTATATTGAATATCAGAAACGAGTTGAAGCGATCAGGGCGAAGGTGCGCAGTGCAACATTCTACCCGGCACTTTTGGCTGTAGCTGTTACAGTGGTTCTCGGTTTTCTCCTGTTGTATGTTATCCCGAGTTTTACCCAGGTTTATGCCGATGCCAATGTTCAGTTGCCGATTTTGACACGCATGGTGATTGCCCTCGCAAATGGTTTGGTGTCGGGATTGCCAATTTGGCTGCCGGCACTGTTGATCGGTTTCTTTTTAATACGAGTTTTTATTCGGACGGAGAAGGGCGCTCTTCTGGCTGACCGCATAAAACTTCGTTTGCCTTTTTTCGGTGAACTGCTGAACGAATATGCTCTGTCAACATTCTGCCGAACTTTTGCAACGACGATCGCAAGTGGTATTCCAATAGTGCAGTCGATGCAAATGTCACGAGGAACCTTGAACAATCGGGTTCTGGAAAAGCGCCTTTCCGGAGCGGTTAATCGTATTCAGGAAGGTGCCAAGATTTCCGAAGCCCTCGAGCAGACCGGGAGTTTTCCAGTGATTGCTTTACGCATGATAGGCGTTGGCGAGACCAGCGGTTCACTGATTGATATGCTCAATGATGTCTCGGAATATTACGAAAGTGAAGTTGAACGACGACTGGACCGCTTGACGACGATGGTTGAGCCGCTGATGATGATGACCATGGGGTTGTTGATTGGCGGCATCGTTGTCGCCATGTACATTCCTATTTTTCAACTCGCAGGGACGGTGCAGTAGGTTGGAGTACAAGCATGCCCTTTGAACATCGCAAAATTGGTGAGATCCTGGTCGATATGGGCGCACTGGCTCCTGCCGAAGTACGTCTTGTCCTCGATCAGCAAAGCCAGTCCGGGCAGCGCTTCGGTGAAACGGGCATTGCCAGCGGTCAACTTACGGAAGAGCTGGTCGCTCAGGCCCTGGCCCAGCAATTTGGACTCGATTATGTTGACCTGAAGACGGTCGTCCCCGACCCTGAGTTGAGTGAGAGCCTGCCTCCCGAACTGCCTGTACGTTACAATTTTATCCCTTTGCAGAAAAGCGATGATGGTCTGGTGGTTGTGATCTCGGACCCGACCAAGGTTGCGGAACTTGATGATCTGGAAATGCAGCTCGACATGCAGCTGATATGCCAGGTCGCCTCTCGCAGTCAGATCGCGGCCCATCTGGAGAAAACCCAGGGGGCGACACAAGTACTGCAGGAGGTTTCAGAAGATTTCAAATTGCAACTGGTCAAAGAGACGGATAAGGGTGAAGAAGTCCTCTCTATCGAAAAGCTTACCGATGACAGCAGCCCGATTATCCGCTTGATCGACTCAACCCTTTTCGACGCTCTGAATAAACGTGCCAGCGACATTCACATCGAAAGCAGCCCCGACGGCGTACAGATCAAGTACCGTGTTGACGGTGTCTTGTTCCGCGCTACGGAACCTCTGGACGGACGCTTCCAGGGGCCGATCATTTCGCGTATCAAGGTCATGAGTGAACTTGATATTTCCGAACGGCGCACTCCTCAGGACGGTCGCTTCAAGGTGCGCATGGGGACCAAGTCAATTGACTTCCGCGTCTCCATAATGCCGAGTATCTTCGGCGAAGATGCAGTCATTCGAATCCTTGACAAAGAAAGCATCGCCAAGGACCTGCATGGCCTGACCCTCGACGTGCTTGGCGTCGAAGGACACGAGTTGACTCGCTTCCGGCGCATGATTCGCGAGCCCTACGGTATGGTGCTGGTCACCGGGCCGACCGGTAGCGGCAAAACGACCACCCTCTACGCGGCACTGACCGAGATCTACAATGAACAGGAAAAAATCATCACCATCGAGGATCCTGTTGAGTATCAGCTCAAGGGGGTGGTGCAGATTCCTGTCAACGAGAAAAAGGGGCTGACCTTTGCCCGCGGTCTGCGCTCCATCTTGCGCCATGACCCGGACAAGATCATGGTTGGCGAAATCCGTGATCCTGAAACCGCCCAGATTGCAGTGCAGTCGGCGTTGACCGGGCACCTGGTTTTTACCACTGTGCACGCCAATAACGTCTTTGATGTGCTGGGGCGTTTTCTGCATATGGGCATTGATGCCTACAATTTTGTCTCCTGCCTGAACTGTGTGGCGGCCCAACGACTGGTCCGCAAGATCTGCGTTCATTGCAAGCAGACGGTTACCTACGATCGCCAGGCCTTGGAGGAATCCGGACTTGATTACGATCAACTCAAGGATCACACTTTCTACGAAGGTGCGGGATGCCGCGAATGTAACGGCCAGGGATATCACGGTCGTACGGCAATCGTTGAGCTCCTTGACCTGAATGACGACTTGCGCGACCTGATTATCAACAAAGCTCCGGTCAGTCGTCTCAAAGAGGCTGCCCGTGCATCAGGGACTGCGTTCCTGCGCGATGCCGCCGTGGAAAAACTGCTCAAGGGTGAGACCACGCTTGCAGAAATAAACCGGGTCACCTTTGCTGATCATGCCGGAGGGGTACGATGAGCAGGTTTTTTGTCGGTGTCGATGTCCAGCCTGGCGGCCTTTACCTGGCGGCCCTGCAGCGTAACCGGCCACAATCCCGCCTGGTCGGCCTGCGTTTTGAGAGCCTCGATGGCGTCATGGAAGTTTCCAGCCGCCAGCCGAACATTCGCGACGCACGACGATTTATAGAAGGCTTGCGCCGCGGCGTTGATGCTCTGGCGGGAGGGGAGGAACGCATTGCTTTAAGCCTCCCGGACCGTGCTGGCCGTATTTACCTGACGGATGTCGATGCGCCCTTCAAAACCCACCAGGAAGGTGTTGATGTGCTCAAGTGGCGTCTCAAATCGAATCTGCCCGCGCCTCCGGCCCAGGTCAAGCTTGATTACCAGGTCCTTGAAAAACGTGATGATGGTCGTCAACGTTGCATCGTCGCTGCTATTGCCCAGCCGGTCCTCGAGCAGTACGAAGATCTTGTCAACGAGGCTGGCCGTCACGCCGTCCAGATCGATTATCATTCACTAAACCTTTACAACTATTACCGTCCGCGTCTCGACCTTGGCGATGAATTCATTCTGGTGGGAGTGGAACGTGGCTTGCTCAGTTTTCAGTACGTCCTTGGGCACAACCTCTGCTATCAACGAGTCAGTGAGTTCAAAGCGAGTCCGGAGCGGACTTTTCGTGAAATCAACCGCACCCTGGTTGAAGCCTACGATGCTTTTCCGGCGATGAAGCGATGTGCTATCTTTGCTCACGTCGATCCTGATATGGAAGGGGAGATAGACAAGCTCCTGTTGGCCGCATTTGAACGTGAGGTCAAATGTCTTGACCCGGGGCTCAAGCATTTTAGCGGAGCCGGGAAAGACGGTGGGCTACAACCGGTTGGATCTGTCATTGCCGCCCTTGGTGCGGCAGAGCGCATGATGTAATAACCATGGATATTAAACTAAACCTCGCCAGCAAACCCTATATGAATCGCCAGAATGTACGGCTTTGGTTATTGTGTGCCTGTGCCGCAATGGTGTTGCTGCTGGTGTTTAACGGTATCTATGGTTACCAGAGCTACCGGCAGCTGAGTTTGCTTGAAAGTCGTTTCCAGGAAATGCAGGCGCAGGTCTATGATGTGCCTGGGGCCCCGGCAGGCTACACTCCGGAAAAATATACAGCCGTCAGAAGTGAAATTGCCCTGGAAAATGAAATTGTTGATGCTGATCAATTTCGCTGGACACCCTTGCTGGACAGGTTCGAAGAATTACTGCCTGACGATGTCAGCATTCGCACCATCCAACCGGATTTTAAAGGGCAGTCGGTGCGGCTTGCGTGTGTGGCACGCAATGTTTCGGCGATGACACGATTTGTCGATAACCTCCTGACCTCGAGCGACCTTAGTCAGGCTTATCTTCAGAGTCACAGTGAAACGGAAGCAAATGTCGGCGGCAGTAAACAGGGGCAGGTCAGCTTCTCTCTGATGATAAGGGAGGCCTTCTGATGCGCTATAAAGAGATGCTTGAACAGCTCTGGAAAGTACATCGAAGTGCGTTGCTTTTTCTCGGTGTGCTTGTGGTTTTAAACCTGTCGCTTTTTGTTTCCCTCGAAAAGCTGGTTGTGCCCAGGGTTGCAGAGCAGGAAGGCCTCTTTCTGAAGCAGCAGGCCGAGATTCGCAAGCTGCTGCACAATAAGGGTGGAAAGGCAAGAAATCCGGAGCAGTTGTACGTGCTCGCCAGCCAGGACATCTCCAGGTTTCAGCAGGCCGTACCGGAATACCAGGAATTCACCGGCCTGATCGAGGAATTGCTGGTTCTCTCCAGCCGGGCCGGCCTGAACATAACTCAAATCGGTTATTCTTCAAAGGAGTTGAAAGAGAGCCCACTGTTAAAGTTCAGCCTGAATTTCAATGTTTCGGGAAGCTATGGGCAAGTTAAAAAATTTATCCACTCCCTGGAGCAATCCGTGCGCCTGATAACGATCAAGCAGATCAGCCTGCAGGGTTCGGATGATAAGGGTGTCAGTCTGCGTTTGAGCCTGGAGACATTCTTCCGGCCTGGGAGTCGTGAGTCATGAATCGCAAACGCGTCATACTTGCAGCGCTTCTGGGAGTGTTGTCCCTCTGTGTACTGTACGCATATTTAGCGACGCCAAGGCTCGAAAAAGCGCCACCACGGGCTGCAAGTCAACGAGGCAGTAGCACGCCCAAGTCGACTGGTGTGGCAAGCCCTGCGGCAGAACAGACTCGGATCAATTTCGACTTTCTGACCGTTGAGCCCCAGGACTTCTCCGGCGCCAAACGTGATATCTTCCGTTATGGTAGAAAACAACCGCTGCCGAGACCGGCGCCGGTCGAGGAGGAAGTTGTTGAAACAGTACCAGTAGAAGAGTTTCAGGTTCCTGTCGTTGTCGTCAACCATGCGTTGTCGCAATTTACCTTCCTCGGTTTTCTGGAGAAAGTCGGAGAAAAGACCGTATTTCTTTCCAGCGGTGGCAACCTTTTTCTGGTTAAACGAGGTGAACGTTTCGGTGAGGATCAGGAGTTTTTGGTCGAGGACATTACTGATAACACCTTGCAGGTTAGCCATACCGGTCGGGATGAGTTGATTGAAATCCCGTTGATCGAACAGCAGAAGCTCAGCGCATCGGCCAGCTCTCCGGCTCGTATCGAACCTGCTGCACCTTTACCGGGCCAGCAGAGAGCAAAAACTTTCACGCCGAGGCGAATAAGGCTGCGCCCTGAAGCACCACGGGGCAGTGAAGAGCCCTTTCCTGAAATGATTGAAGAGAATGACCCCGGAGAAGGCCAGGAGTTTGAATCGCCTAACGAAGGGGATGGTTTAGAGGGAGAAGTCAATGGTTCGAATCAATAAGCACTGTTTTGCCGGGTGGGCCGTCCTGTTGCTTGCTGTCCTTTGGTTAGGGGGGTGTACCACCTCCATGCAAGCTCGTACGGCTTTTGAGGAAGCGGAGCTGCTCGCTGCTGAAGAAAATTTCGACCTGGCGGTTGAGAAATATTTTGAAGCTTCTGAACTGGAGCCCAGCAGTAAAAGATACAAGCTTAAAATGATGTCTACCAAGACTCAGGCCGCAGCCAGTCACATCAGGAAGGCACGTAAACTCGCAGCGGAAGGGAAACGTCAGGAGGCCTTGGCCGAGTACCGGCGTGCTCGTGGCTTCGATTCGAGCATAGAAGTCGCGGGCCAGGAAGAGCAAAACCTGCTCAAAATGGTCAATGCCGATGCGCTTGCAGAAGAGGGTGCACAGTTCTATGGTAAAAGGCAACTCAACCATGCAAAGAAGGCGATTGACAAGGCTCTCGACCTTGATCCCCACAACGCGCGCGCGCTGGCGGTCAAAGACTTGATCGATAATGACGAGCACTCGATCGCCATGGATGGGGTAGAGCTGGATGTTGCCTCCACGGAGCCGATTACGCTGAGTTTTAAGGACGCCAATATCAAGGAGGTTTTTGGCATATTATCCGAGTTGAGCGGTATCAACTTCATCTTCGACGAGGAAATCCGCGACCAGTCGATCAGCGTCCTTCTGGAAAAGGCCACATTCGCCCAGGCGATGGAGCTAGTCATGCAGATGAACGGCCTCGACAAGAAAGTGCTGAACAGCAAGACGATCATCATCTATCCCTTGAGCCGGGAGAAATCCAAGCAGTATGATGACCAGGTTATCCAGACCTTTTACCTTTCGCATATTGACGCCAAAAAGGCCGTGAACCTGCTCCGCACCATGCTGCAGTTGCGCAAGGTCTATGTGCACGAAGAGCGCAACGCCATCGTTGTCCGTGATAAGCCAGAGGTCATCAGGCTTGCCGAGCAGATTCTGGATGCTGCGGACCGTGAAAACTCGGAAGTCCTTTTTGCCATGGAGATATTGAGTGTGGCTGATAGCGACGGCCTGGAGTTCGGTCCACAATTGTCCCGGTACGGAGTAGGTGTCGGCTTCTCGAACCCAGGCTCAGACACAATTGTCGATGGCGTCATCCCGCTTAGTGGCGACAATACCAACCTAGCGACAAGTTTGAGTAGTTTACAGACTTTTTTTACTGTCCCGAGGGCGTCGTTTGAATTCAAAAAATCTTTGTCGACATCAGAGGTGTTGGCAAGCCCTAAGATTCGCGTAAGGAATCGAGAAAAAGCCAAGGTGCACATTGGTACGCGCGAGCCCATCATAACCAGTACGACCACAGATACATCAACAGCATCAAATATTCAGTATGTTGATGTTGGTGTGAAGGTTGATATTGAGCCGATCATCCAGCTTGATAACACTGTTGAAACTAAGCTTACTCTCGAGGTGAGTCGAGTCGTCGGAGAGGTCGAAACAGAAGATGGGACACGTGCGCTGACTATTCAGACCACCAATGCCCAAACGGTACTTACCATACAAGATGGCGTCCAAACCATTCTCGGTGGATTGTTTGAACAGTCCGACCAAAAGTCCAAAACAACCATCCCCTTCCTCGGCGAAATCCCTTTTCTCGGTGATCTCTTCAGCAGCTTTTCCAATGAAGATATAAAACGAGAAATCCTGCTTTCCATTACGCCCTACATAATCCGGCAGGTTGATGTCCCGGACATAGATGTTGCGACTATCTGGTCGGGTGGAGAAGATAACTTGAAGGATGGCCCAAACTTTGGTGCTTTTTCCAAACCTCTGCTGAGCGAAATAGACGCGACCAAGCCGAAGACAGCCCCTGGTGTCAAGCCATTACAGATTGAAAAGGTCGAAGATGTTGATGACCTGCTGTCTGAAGGCCAGATCCCTGATGAAGAAGTTTCTTCCGGAGAAGAGATTTCAGCTGTAGAAATAATCGCTCCAGCAGAAGTGGTCGCACCAACAGAAGTGGTTGTTCCTGTGGAAGTGGTGCTGCCTGCAGAAGAGACCGTGCCAACAGAGATGATAGAGGAAAAAGCTGAGCTTATTGATCCCATTGTTCTGGAGATGCCCCCAAAAGCTCCGGCCGTTATTAACTTTGACGGCCCCTCCCAGGTTGACAAGGGTGATGTATTCGCCGTCGCCGTACAAGTCAAAGCTGTTGAGCAACTCTACAGCGCACCGCTCTTTGTCAGTTACGATCCGGCGGTTCTCGAATTACTCAGCATCAAGGAAGGAACCTTCCTCAAGCAGGAAGGGCAGTCGACGGTGTTCTCAAGTAGCCCAAATCGCACCACGGGTCAAGTGATTGTTGGTTACAAGCAAGGCACCGGTGGCCAGGGTGCGTCCGGTGGCGGGACTTTGTTTAATCTAAACTTCAGGTCGATTAAGCCCGGTGAGACCAGTCTCGAGGTCAATCGTGTTAATTTCCGCAACCCGGAAGGTGTCCGACTTCAGGTTGTTCCTGAGGCGGTCAAGATCGAAGTCCGTTGATTCTGAATCGTTGCATATCGAAGGCTGAAGGCCAGCGTGGCCTGACTCTGCTGGAGATGATCATAGCCATGACCATTCTGGCTGTGCTCGCCACAGTGGTTGTGCCCATGGCCGAAGTGGCGGCGAGGCGTGGCAAGGAACTGGAACTACGACGCTCGCTGCGGGAGATCCGCACGGCGATCGATGCCTACAAGGCTGATTTTGTCAGGGCCGTTGAAGAAAAGAAGATTATCTCTGCGATTAACGAGACCGGCTATCCTGAAGATCTCGAAGAACTGCTGGTAGGCAGCGACTGGGGAGGGCTTTATCCCTACAAGCGTAAATACCTGAGGCGTCTACCGAAAGACCCTTTCGATGAATATGACGAGGGCTGGGGGTTGCGTTCATATGAGGACGATCCTGACTCGACCTTCTACAGCGGCGGCGACATCTATGATGTTTACTCCCAGAGCGAGCGTTATGCTCTGGATGGCACAATTTACAACACCTGGTGAAGCGTATGAGCCTGAAACATAAAACAAGCCGGCAGCGCGGGTTTACCCTGATCGAATTGCTGATTGTCATGAGCATTATCGGTATCCTGGCGAGCATCGTGGTGCCGAATTACCAACGCAACCTGATCAAGGCGCGCGAGGCGGTGTTGATGGAAGACCTGTACCAGATGCGCCGGGCCATCGATGCCTATTTTGCCGACAACATCAGCTACCCGGAGTCTCTGGTGGCTCTGGTCGAAGGCAAGTACCTGCGCGAT
>CAZXBD010000047.1:0-4313 GCA_964638305.1 uncultured Geobacteraceae bacterium
TGGGTGGACGCGAATAACAACGGCAGCTATGGTTCGAACGAGAAGTTCGCCATGACCGAGGTGGATGGTGGTGACACTGTCTACACTGATGGCAAACTGTACACTAGGACCTTGCCGGTCGGCGCAGTCCTGGACGGCATACAGGACTACCGTTTCTCTGCTTCGGACGGTGCTTCGGATGCAACCGGCCCCCCTGCAACAGGGACGACGTTCACGATCACTTCCTGCTCTAATGATCTCAGCGTTGACCCTGCCGGCACTTACTTTGAGGCGGAAGATTTCCTCGTCACGATTTCGCAGGGTAGCGCGACCTTTGTGCAGGAAACCAGCATCGCCGGATACAACGGCGTGGGATATTTGCGCAGCAATGGCACCACCAACACAACGGTCCCTCCAGCCGAACAAGGGAAAATGTATTCGTTGAATTTCCCTACCCCAGGGAGCTACAGGGTCTGGATACGTGGTCGAAGCGATAACGATAACTCAGACACCCAGTTTGTCGGCCTGGACAACGACAGGACAGGCGTATTTTACACATCCTACCAACATGGCACCTGGAAATGGTTAAGTGCTACACAACCGGGAACGCCAGGGCAAGGCTCTGCCTCCATAAATATCGGTACCGCTGGCGACCATACCTTTAACATCTGGTTCCGCGAGAACAATTATAAGATTGATGCCATCTATCTGACCCAAGGGGCTGAGATCCCTGATACCGATATAAACTTGCCTGTTGAGGCGGCTAAACTCATCGACCCATCGGTTTGTGCGCCATAGGCGGTTACAGTTGGAGAGCCAAGAAAAAAGAGGCGGACCGGCTGGTCCGTCTCTTTGCCGTTTCAACCGGGGCAAGACTTAGAATCTTTGCCCCTCTTTGCCGAAACCACTCAGTGAGCGGCTCACAAAACCGTAGGTCTCTAACCTCCTCGCTGGGTTTAATAGTGGTGTTTCCCCAAAAAGACTACCTGGCACAAAAAATCAACATATCCCGCGCATCATTGTATCGTCTTGCTGCCGAAAAAGACAAAAACTATCAGGCCGAATTTATAAACTAAATAGGAAATAGATACTCCTGCAAGCAGGACGCCTCGGCTGAACGGACCGGGGCTTTTAAGTTGGTTCTAAAATCAAGGTTTCACTTTTGAAACCGAACTTGGTCGATCCACCCAATTTTCAAATGTAGTAAGTTTTGACCGCCAGAGCAGCCCCTGATTCCTGCAAATATCGACTTATCGGGCAGAGAACGGACCAATTTCTGCCCGAAATCCTCGACCCGCCGAAAGTGTCCTGTAAGTTGTTCAGTATTGTTTGACGGTCAGTAAGTCGGGGGATGGAGCATGTTCTGAATATCGCCACTTCCTAGTAAATCAGTGTCTGATTAATGCCCTATTCAAAGAAAACCCCACGACACTCAACACTTGAAAGATTACTCACCTCATCCAGATCAATAATATCTGTGAGTCTCAGATCAGATATTGCCTCTTCGAGACTCCGACCAGAAACCTGACTGTAAGCATTCACCATAATTGCCGCATACCTGTGCATAAGTTCCCCCCTTCCATGCAGCAATATTAACTGACTCGACTGACAGAAGTCTGAACAGGCTTTATTGCAGCAAAAAAACGGGTAATTTACAGTAGGGAAACCCAGCTCAACTGGGAGAGGACTGGGAGAAAAGCTTGACAAACAAAACAGGGACTCACAGCTAAATGCCGTAAGTCCCTGTTTTTTATGGCTCCCCAAATCTGTCAGAGCCCTGCACTGGGAAGAGACGTTGCCACTTCCACCACGGGCAAAGCCACGCAGGAAAAGAGCAGGAGAGCCGAACTATTGACACAAGTGCATGCCCTTGCTAACATGACTGAAACTTTACGTCACATGAGGCAACTTATCAGTCAGAACAGGGGTGCGCTGTGCTTGAGGGACTATTTGGCACTGTCAACAAGGAAAAAGTATTACTCTATGTCTATGCTCGGGAGGAAGGCTACCCCCGTGAGGTAGCAAAATACTATGACATTGACCTGAAAACGATACAGAACCAATTTGAAAAATTGGAGCTAGGGGGCGTGCTTTACAGTCGTATGGTCGGCAGAACCAGGCTATATGCCTTCAGCCCACGTTTTGTTTTCCTCAGCGAATTGAAGCAAATGTTGGAAAAAGCGCTCTCATTCTATCCTGAAGAAGAACGCGAACGACTACTGACGACAAGACGCAGGCCGCGACGGAAAGGAAAGCCGCTGTGAAAAAAATTGCGGAAATGTCCATAGGCGAACTGGCCGCGTTTGTGTGCTCACACCTGCAAAAGCATGGGATTGATGTGGTGCTTACAGGTGGCGGGTGCGTCGAAATCTATTCTTCAGGAAAGTATTCCTCATTCGACTTGGACTTCATCGAAAATATTCCAGTTGGAGGACGAAAGCTGGGAGAAGTTCTGAGAGAAATACAATTTTCCAGAAAAGATCGTTACTTCGAGCACCCGGATACCGAATACTTCCTTGAGTTTCCAGTTGGCCCATTAACCGTAGGGTCTGAGCAGCCCAGCGAAATATCTGTATTGAAATATGAAACAGGTAAACTAATGGCACTGTCCCCAACCGACTGTGTCAAAGACCGCCTTGCCGCATATTACCACTGGAGCGACAGGGAATGCCTGGAACAAGCCCTGCTGGTGTCGGCCAGTTCCGAGGTTGACTTTGCCGAAATTGAAAGGTGGTCACTCAACGAAGAATGCGAGATTGATTTCAACCATTTCCGCGAGCTGTATCGAGCAAGAATCGAACGACACTCATAGCACGGGATAATTGGTCTGATCAGCTCCGCCGGAAGTGAGGTGAAACTATGGGAGGGAAGGAGCAATAGCAGTTGCCCACGCTGTATCGAGCTTCAACAGGAGAACGCTCGCCTCAAAAAGCTGTTAGCTGCCCACAATATTTCCTGGGAGGAAAGTCCCGCTCCCGAACCAACCCCATGCATAGAAACGCCCGCCCAAAAATATTCGCCAGAAGAAAAGATTTCCCTGTTCCGTCGGCTCTTTCACGGACGGTCCGACGTCTACCCGGTTCGCTGGGAATCGAATAAAGGCGGAGCAGGATATTCTCCGGCCTGTAAGAATGAATGGCGACCCGGCGTCTGCGGGAAACCTCGCGTCAAGTGTGGTGTGTGCAAACAACGCCAGTTTCTCCCAATGACCGATCGTGTCATCTATAACCATCTGGCCGGCAAACATACTATCGGTATTTACCCCCTACTGAAAAATGATAGCTGTTATTTTCTGGCGACCGATTTTGACAAATCGAGCTGGCAAGAGGACGCGCTCGCCTATCTACATAGCTGCAAAGAACTCAAGGTTCCCGCAGCGCTGGAAATCTCGCGCTCGGGACAGGGCGCTCACGTCTGGATCTTTTTTTCAGAAGCTGTTCCAGCAGCCGACGCCAGAAGACTTGGCGCTGCACTCATCAGCCATACCTGCTCTCGCACCCGGCAGCTCTCTCTGGACAGCTATGACCGCTTCTTCCCGAACCAGGACACTATTCCGAAAGGAGGATTCGGCAACCTGATCGCACTTCCCTTACAGAAAACACCACGGGAAAAAGAGTTCAGCTTATTTGTTGACGATAAGTTCAAACCCTATGAGGACCAATGGGCCTTCCTGGCAACACTAGAGAGACTATCTACCGATGAACTGAGTGAAGCCATTTCCCAAGCAACGGCAGGCGAGCATCCGCTAGACGTCTCTTTTCTCTCCGAAGAAGAGGCAAGCAAACCTTGGCAGCGCCCAGAAGGAACACAGCATAAACTTGAAGGTCCTCTACCCCAAGAGCTCAATATTGTCCTGGCAAACCAGATTTACATCGAGAAGGCTGTCTTACCCCAGCCGCTTGCCAATCGACTGATCCGCCTGGCCGCCTTTCAAAACCCTGAATTTTACAAAGCTCAGGCCATGCGCTTGCCGGTCTGGAACAAACCCCGAATTATCGGTTGTGCCGAAAACTACCCAAAGCACATTGCCTTGCCGCGAGGCTGCCTGGAAGAACTACAACATTTACTGACTGAAAACGGCATCAACTGCGCATTGCAGGATGAACGTGTTGACGGAACCAAAGTCAAACTCAAATTTATTGGGTATTCCGCTCAGACCAGAAAAAAGCGCTCAAAATCATGCTGAACCATGACACTGGCGTTCTCTGCGCCCCAACCGCTTTCGGCAAAACTGTAACGGCAGCAGCCATGCTCGCCAGACGAAAAATCAACACCCTGATTCTGGTTCATCGAACAGAATTGCTTCGGCAATGGCAGGAAAGGTTGCAGATGTT
>CAZXBD010000048.1:0-13183 GCA_964638305.1 uncultured Geobacteraceae bacterium
AGAAGCAGTTGTTAAAAAAGAAGCAGTTGTTAAAAAAGAAGCAGTTGTTAAAAAAGAAGCAGTTGTTAAAAAAGAAGCAGTTGTTAAAAAAGAAGCAGTTGTTAAAAAAGAAGCAGTTGTTAAAAAAGAAGCAGCTGTTAAAAAAGAAGCAGCTGTTAAAAAAGAAGCAGCTATTAAAAAAGAAGCAGCTGTTGAAGCGCCTGCTGAAACGCCTGCTGAAACGCCTGCTGAAACGGATACACCGGCAGAAGCTTAAACATTCAATATTGGTCAACAATTTAAAGGCGGTCTGCATTGCAGCCGCCTTTTTACCAGACAACGACAAAACTCAATATAGATATAAGTTGTTTAGAGGAGGTTTTACCGTGGCAACAATTACAGCAAAAATGGTAGGTGAACTGCGCGCCAAAACCGGCGCCGGCATGATGGATTGCAAAAAAGCCCTGACCGAGTCTGGTGGCGATATGGAGCAGGCCATAGATCTGCTGCGCAAGAAGGGCCTCTCAGCGGCGGCTAAAAAGTCGGGTCGTGTGGCTGCCGAGGGTATGGTTTCCGCCATCAGCAACGGCAAGTACGGTGCCTTGGCTGAGGTCAATTCCGAAACCGACTTCGTAGCCAAGAATGATGCCTTTCAGGCCTTTGCCAGTGGCGTTGTTGACGTGGTAATGGACCAGAATCCGGCTGATGTCGAAGCACTGAAAGTCCTCGATTTTCCAGGAACCGGTCGCAATGTTGCTGAAGAGTTGACCCACCAGATTGCGACGATTGGCGAAAATATGAACGTGCGCCGTTTTGTACGGCTTGAAACCACCTCCGGAGTGACTGCTTCCTATGTGCATGGTGCCGGCAAGATCGGCGTTCTGGTGCAATTGGATGCGGACAAGGCGGACGAACCAAAGGTTGCAGAAACCGCGCGGATGCTTGCCATGCATGTGGCTGCTGCCAATCCTCAGTACCTGAGTCGCAATGACGTCCCTGCCGAAGTTGTTGAACGTGAGAAGGACATCATGCGCGCCAAGGCTCTTGAGAGCGGCAAACCTGAAAACATTGTTGAAAAGATTATCGAAGGACAAATTAACAAGTTCTTCGGCGAAGCTTGTCTCCTTGAGCAGGTTTATGTGATTGATACTGACCAAAAGGTTGGTAAAGTTGTGGAGGCTTTGGCCAAGGAAGTCGGTGGTCAGGTCACTCTGGCAGCATATTCCCGGTTCCAACTCGGCGAAGGGATTGAGAAAAAAGAAGACGATTTTGCTGCTGAAGTCGCCTCGATGACCAAGTAATTTCGACCAATACAGCGGAGAAACCATGGTACAAGAAGCCTCATATAAGAGGATATTGCTCAAGCTCAGTGGCGAAGCATTGGCTGGTCGACAAGGCTATGGTATCGATCCGGACATTATCATGGGGATCGCCAAGGAAATCCGTGACGTTGTTGATCTGGGTGTGCAGCTTGCCATAGTAATCGGTGGCGGCAATATTTTCCGTGGACTCGCCGCTTCGTCTGCGGGTATGGATCGGGCCAGTGCCGACTATATGGGCATGCTGGCGACGGTCATGAACAGTCTCGCCCTGCAGGATGCGCTTGAGAAAGCCGGTGTTATCACCAGAGTCCAGTCGGCTATTGAGATGCAGGAGATTGCTGAGCCGTATATCCGCCGCAGAGCGGTTCGCCACCTTGAGAAAGGTCGTGTAGTCATTTTTGGTGCCGGTACGGGGAATCCGTTTTTTACCACGGATACAGCGGCCAGTTTACGTGCTATCGAAATAAACGCCGAGATTATCCTCAAAGCAACTAAGGTTGACGGTGTTTACAACGCTGATCCCAATAAAGATAAAGATGCTGTTAAGTATGATCAACTGTCTTACCTGGATGTGCTCAAACAGGGTCTGCAGGTTATGGACTCTACGGCCACATCTCTATGCATGGATAATGACCTGCCGATTCTCGTGTTTGATCTGACCAGCAGCGGCAACATCAAAAGGGTTGTTTGCGGCGAGCAGATCGGAACTATTGTCAAAGGAGGATGATGCCATGACTGCCGATGTCAAGTCCAAGACCAGTGCCGCGATGGTGAGAGCCCTGGAGTCGTTCAAGCGTGATCTGAGTAAAGTTCGCACAGGGCGTGCCTCCCTCTCTTTGCTTGATGATGTTCGGGTTGATTATTACGGAACCCCGACACCGCTTAACCAGGTCGGGGCCCTCGCCGTACCTGAGCCCCGGTTGATTACTATTCAGCCTTGGGAGAAGAATCTGGTTGGTGAAATTGAAAAAGCTATTCTTAAGGCGGACCTCGGCTTGAATCCGTCTTCAGACGGCCTATTGATCCGACTGGCGTTCCCACCGTTAACTGAAGAACGCCGCAAGGAGATGGTCAAGCAGGTCAAACGCATGGGCGAAGATGCCAGGGTTTCAGTTCGAGGCGCACGTCGTGAAGCCAATGATGCATTGAAAAAGCTTGAGAAGGACAAGGAAATTACCGAAGACGACCTGAAGCGCGGCGAGAAGGAAATTCAGGAAATAACTGATGATTATGTGACGCGTGTTGACCAGGTGATTGTAGAGAAAGAAAAAGACCTGATGGAGATTTGATCTCCGAAAATAGTGGAAGGCTCCTGGTTCTTAAGGGTTACGAATACCCGGGAGATGTTTTTTATGAAAACAACTGAACTAGTGTATTGCCAGTGGGATGTGTTGGGTCCTGTCCGGTCGATGCATTTGCTGATTGAGACCAGGGGCGCCTTTCGGGCGCCCTTTCTCTTGTCAGGGCAGGTATCGCCGGTTGCCCGATTTGTTATGTTTATGCTAGTTTGTCAATCTGTTAATTCTTCTTCCTAAGGCTTCATTTTTTATGCTGATTCCAAAACACCTGGCAATTATTATGGATGGTAACGGTCGCTGGGCTGAACAGCGCCACCTTCCGCGCATTTTGGGCCATCGTAAAGGTGTTGAAGTAGTCCAAACCATCGTCAGTGAATCTATTTCGATGGGCATCCGATACCTGACTCTTTATGCCTTCAGTTCCGAGAACTGGGGACGCCCACAGGATGAGGTCGAGGCACTGATGAAATTGCTGGGTTCCTTTTTGAAAAAGGAACTGGGCCGCCTCCAGAAGCAGGGCATACGCCTCATGGCTATTGGTGAATTGGACCGCCTCCCGAAGTCAGTTCGCACGATTCTGCAGGACATCATAAAAAAAACCGCCGAGAATGATCGTATGGTTTTGACCCTGGCTCTCTCTTATGGTTCACGTAGTGAATTGACCCGTGCTATGCAGAGCCTTGGAAAGGACATCGCCGCAGGAAAGTTACAGGCAGAAACACTCACCGAGGATGATATTGAGAAGGCTCTTGATAGCTTTGGCCTCCCCGACCCGGACCTGTTGATTCGTACCAGCGGTGAGATGCGTATCAGTAACTTCCTGCTCTGGCAAGCGGCCTACTCTGAACTTTATTTTACGGAGACACTTTGGCCGGATTTTTCTCGTGAACAGTTATTACAAGCGATAGAAGAATACAGTCGACGCCAACGACGCTTTGGCCTTACCGGTGCGCAACTGCGCGACAATGAAGCCGGCAGCGGGGAGGAGAGTTATTAAACAACGAATCGTTACCGCTCTGATTGCCTTGCCGTTACTTCTCCTCTGTGTTTTTTACGCGACCCGGGGGTTGTTTGCCGGACTCCTTTTCCTTGTCAGTGCACTGGCCCTGCATGAATTTTATCAGATGGCCTTGCCAAAATCACGTCGGATGGAAGGTTCCCTTGCTGTTGTTGCAGGTGTGTTCTGCAGTGTCGGTTTAATTTATGCGGACAGTGCCCCTGCACTTCTGATGAGTCTGGTTCTGCCAGGACTTTTTCTTGCACTGGTTTACCTCTTCCGGTTCCAAGACATGCAGTCTGTAAGCCGTGATCTTGCTGTGAGTCTACTTGGATTGTTCTACATCCCGCTGCTGCTGTCTCACGCCGCTCTCTTACGTGCCTTGCCTGCAGGCCGTGACTGGGTCTTTCTTGTATTGTTCGTTGTTATGGCAAGTGACACCCTGGCCTATTTCGTTGGTATGAATTGGGGGAGACATCGTCTCTATGAAGCCGTCAGCCCGAAAAAGAGCGTTGAGGGATCCATCGGGGGCCTGGCTGGAGGAACCCTTGGAGCGTTGATCTGCAAAGTCTGGTTCTTTCCGGGTCTGAGTGGCGTGGATGTCCTCCTCATCGGTATCGGTGTGGGTGCTTTCAGCCAATTGGGAGACCTGGTCGAATCCCTCTTGAAACGAAGCTTTGGAGTCAAGGACTCCGGCACGCTGATCCCCGGTCATGGTGGTATTCTGGACCGCCTTGATAGTCTTCTGTTTGCCTTCCCGGTGACATATTATTACGCCGTATGGATCTTCGTATGAAACGATTGGCCATTCTTGGTTCCACAGGTTCCATAGGCGTCAGTACCCTTGAGATTGTTACGGAACATCCAGGCTGTTTTCAGGTTGTCGCCCTGACAGCCGGTCGCAACCTGTCCTTGCTCGAAGAACAAATCGCGAGCTATCAGCCAGAGGTTGTCGCTGTTCCTGATCAAGAGAATGCCCAGCGTCTCCAGGAGCGCATTGGTGACAGCGGGCCTCGTGTTCTCTTCGGGAGAGAAGGTCTGATCGCTTGTGCAGCCAAGTCCCCTGCCGATATGGTCGTTTCGGCAATCGTCGGTGCCGCCGGCCTGGAGCCGACCCTTGCAGCCATTCAAGCTGGCAAGAATGTTGCTCTTGCGAATAAGGAGACCCTTGTCATCGCCGGTGAACTGGTCATGTCAGCGGTCGCCAGTTCCGGTTGTCAGCTCTTCCCGGTCGACAGCGAACACTCTGCGATCTTCCAGTCACTTGAGGGCCACCGTAAAGAAGATGTGCGACGGCTGATCCTGACCGCCTCTGGTGGACCGTTTCGCAACTGGTCATTCGACGATCTGCAGGAGGTAACTCCAAAGGATGCCCTGGCACACCCTAACTGGACCATGGGGCGAAAGATCACGATTGATTCTGCGACCATGATGAACAAGGGGCTGGAGGTTATCGAGGCACACTGGCTGTTTGGTCTTTCGGTGGATAAGATAGCTGTCCATATCCACCCGGAAAGTATTGTTCATTCCCTGGTAGAGTATGTCGATGGTGCCCTCATCGCACAACTTGGTATTCCGGATATGAAAACACCGATTGCCTATGCTCTGACCTATCCGGAAAGACTGCCGCTCGACTTGCCTGCCCTTGACCTCTGTCGCCTGGGTCAGTTGCACTTTTCCTCCCCCGATAGCCACTGTTTCCCATGCCTCGGGTTGGCCTACGATGCTATTCGGCGTGGCGGGACGACCCCTGCGGTATTGAATGCAGCCAACGAACTTGCTGTGGAGGCTTTTCTGCATGAGAAAGTCGGCTTTCTCGATATCCCCCGGATTATCAGCACGGTTGTTGAGAAACATGTGAGTACACCAGCATCGAGCCTGGAGCAGGTGCTTGCCGCCGACGCCTGGGGACGACTCGCGGCGCAGGACGCAATTCATGAAATTCAAGGAGCTTCTTACACGTGATCACCATAGCCGCCGGCATTATTATTTTGGGCATTCTGGTCTTTGTCCACGAACTCGGTCATTTCTGTGTCGCCAAGTTCTGTGGTGTCAAAGTCCTCAAGTTCTCTCTTGGTTTTGGCCCTCGACTGGTTTCCCGTCAGTGGGGCGAAACTGAATACATGATCTGCGCTGTTCCTCTCGGAGGTTACGTCCAGATGCTTGGGGAAGGTGGTGGCGAACAGGGAGAGGCTACCGAGGTCGATCCAGAGGAAGAAGGTCGTTCGTTCGCTAAAAAGTCGATCCCCCAACGGATGGCAATCGTTGCGGCCGGACCGATCATGAATCTTGTCCTGCCGTTCATGATTTTGCCTCTCGCCTACCTGGTTGGCATTAATCTCCCAGCTTATCTGGAAGAGTCGCCCTGTGTCGGTTATGTTATTCCTGAATCAGAAGCCGCTTCAGCCGGATTCCGCAGCGGCGACTGCATTTTAACCATCAGCGGTTTTGATGTCTCGACCTGGACAGATACGGGACCGGCCTTGGTAAACAGTGCCGGAGAACCGATCGTCTTCACCTTGGACCGGGATGAAGGCTTGATTTCTCTGACGCTGGCTCCGGATAATGGTGCTCTGGAAGGTTTGCAATCGATAGGTCTGTTGCCCGATCAGGCCGCTATTATCGGCGCTCTGGCTCCGGCGATGCCTGCCGTTGACGCCGGCCTCAAGGTAGGTGATCTAATCCTGTCTGTCGGTCGACATGAGATAGTCTCCTGGTATGAACTCAAGTCCGTTATACAATTGGCCGAAGGTCGTCCAACATCAGTTGTTGTCGAGCGTGACGGTCAGCGAGTCAACGTAGAGATTACCCCTGAAAAAGTGGACGGTGGTGATGACTACCTGATCGGTGTTGCTCCACATCAGGAAACAATCTTCAAACGTTTTCCTCTCGGTCAGGCAATTGCCGCTGGTGCAGAACGCAGCATGGACCTGATCGAGCTGACCCTGGTTTTTATCCAGAAACTGTTTGCGGGCCATGTTTCGACCAGCAACATTGGCGGGCCGATCACTGTCGTCCAGATTGCCGGACAGGCCGCGCAGACAGACATTGCGAGTATTCTCAGTGTCCTGGCCTTCCTGAGCATTCAGTTGGGTATACTCAATCTGTTACCTATCCCGATTCTGGATGGAGGACACCTGTTCTTCTATACCTTTGAGTTGGTATTCCGACGTCCTCTCTCCTTGAGGGCAAGGGAGTGGGCTCAACAGCTTGGTTTGATCATGTTGATTCTGCTGATGGTGCTGGCCTTTTACAACGATATTGTACGTATGATAGGAAATTGATGTGCCGCCTATTCTCCTGACCATTCAGACCGCTACACCTGCCGGTAGTGTCGCTATTTCAGAGGGTGATGTCCTGTTGGCGGAGATTAATCTGGATGTCAGAAAAACGCCTACAGAATGGCTGCTGCAATCTATTGAAGACCTGCTCGCCAGGGTAGACCTCGACAAGGGTTCTCTCGATGCCGTTGGCGTAGTTCGTGGCCCTGGTTCTTTCACTGGACTGAGGGTCGGTCTGGCTACGGCTAAAGGCTTGTCTTTGGCAACGGGTTGTCCTCTGCTCGGTGTCTCGTCTCTGCAGTGTCTTGCCATGCAACTCCCTTTTGCGAAATTTCCCGTTTGCGTTATGCTGGATGCACGCAAACAGGAGGTATACACGGCTTTTTATGACTGGCACTCCGGCTGCTCTCATCCTGTTGGCAAAGAAAGGGTGGTCAAACCTGAAATTCTATTGTCGGAAATCACCAGTGATACGCTGTTCATAGGCAACGGTGCCCTCGCTTACAGGTCTCTGATTACAAGGCATCTGGCTGATCGCGCACATTTCGCTCCAGCTTTTTTGAATCTGCCAAGGGCCGGTGCAGCTGCCTCTCTTGCTTTTCGTGAATGGCAATCAGGGAACACTTTTTCAGCGGATGAATTAATGCCAACTTACCTGCGCCCCTCTGAAGCCGAACTTAATTGGTCCGATAAGAAGAAATAAGGGAATTCTTGTTGACAACCCTGTCTCGCGTTCGTTATTTTTTATAGACCATTCGTTTATTCCATCCTTTAACTTCAGGAGGTGCTCATGGCAGAGAAGGACCAGGACTTGATCCAGCGCTTGAGTGAAGAGAACCCCCGGTTCCGCAAGTTGCATGAAGAACATGTACTCTTTGAGAAAAAGCTCCAGGAATATGAGGAAATGACATACCTTTCTGACGAGGAAGATCTCGAACGAAAGAAAATTCGGAAGTTAAAACTGGCAGGAAAAGACGAGATGGAGACAATTCTTAAAAGTCTTCGCCAATAATCGATAAAATTAATGAGATAAACAGGGGCCTGATTCATATCGGCCCCTGTTTTTTTTCGCCGAGCCTCTTTATGTTAGCCAAACATTGAGAGTGGCCCGGTTTCTTTCTTTTTACTCTTTACCTAGCACTGTTCCACGGGTATAAAGACCGATACGCTGAGACGAAAAATCTAACAGAGTTTGTTTACAGGAGAACCGAAGAAAATGACCCAGAAACGCAGTAGTGCCATTACTCAGGGATTTGAACGCACACCTCATCGTGCTCTGCTGAAAGGAACCGGTGTTCCGCAGCAACAAATGGACAAACCTTTTATCGGTATTGCCTCTTCATTCACTGATTTAATCCCTGGACACACAGGTATGCGTGACCTGGAGCGATTCATCGAAAAAGGTGTCCATACCGGTGGCGGACATTCCTTTATTTTCGGTATCCCTGGTGTCTGTGACGGTATCGCCATGGGGCATCGTGGCATGCATTACTCTTTGCCAACCCGCGAGTTGATTGCCGACATGGTCGAGTCGGTTGCTGAGGCACATCGCCTTGACGGCCTCGTACTCTTGACCAACTGCGACAAGATCACCCCGGGCATGTTGATGGCTGCTGCCCGTCTCGATATTCCATGCATCGTGGTCACTGCTGGCGCGATGATGACTGGCTCTGGTGAGGCAGGGCGTAAATTTTCTTTTGTGACTGATACCTTCGAAGCCATGGGCAAGTACAGGGCTGGTGTTATGGATGAGCAGGAGTTGATGGTTTGCGAAGATAAAGCCTGTCCGACAGCGGGCTCCTGCCAAGGGCTCTTTACCGCAAACACCATGGCGATTCTCACGGAAACTCTTGGCATGAGTCTGGTTGGCTGCGGCACCGCTTTGGCGGTTTCCTCCCTGAAGCGTCGGATTGCTTTTGCCAGCGGTGAGCGTATCGTTGATCTGGTTCGTGAGCAGATCACCCCTCGCCAGATCATGACTCGCGCCGCCTTTGAAAATGCTATTCGTGTCGACCTTGCTCTCGGTGGCTCCAGCAATACAGTTCTACACCTATTGTCGATCGCCCGCGAAGCTGGTGTTGATCTTCCTCTGGAAGAGTTTGATCGTCTTGGTCGCGAGACTCCTCAGCTGGCATCCATGAATCCGGGCGGCAAGCATTTCATGGAAGACCTGGATACGGCTGGTGGCGTCCCCGGTGTTCTTTACCAGTTACGCGACCGGATCAACGACAATCCAACTCTGACTGGTCCAACAATCAAAGAGATCGTGGCAAGTGTCGCCGCTGTTGATGAAGAAGTAATCCAGTCGGTTGATAATCCGGTGCGTGCCGAGGGCGGCTTGGCTATTCTTTCAGGGAATCTTGCTCCGCTTGGTTCTGTGGTCAAACAATCCGGTGTTTCCGAAAAAATGATGTATTTCGAAGGCCGGGCACGTTGTTTTAACTCGGAAGAGGGCGCTATGGAAGCTCTGATGGATGGTCAGGTTGTTGCTGGCGACTTGGTGGTTATTCGTTACGAAGGCCCCAAAGGTGGCCCTGGAATGAGGGAGATGCTTGCCCCGACTGCGACTCTGATGGGTCTCGGTCTGGGCGACAGTGTCGCCTTGATTACCGATGGACGTTTTTCGGGTGGTACGCGGGGCCCCTGCATTGGGCATATTTCCCCCGAGGCTGCAGAAGGCGGGCCGATTGCCTTGATTGAAGATGGTGATTTGGTTCGACTTGATATTCCGAACCGCAAGTTGGATCTGCTGGTTGAGGATGACGAGCTTGCTCGCCGCAAGGCTGCCTGGAAGGCTCCCGAGGCTAAGATTAAGACAGGCTGGTTGGCCCGTTATGCCAAAGTAGTAACCTCGGCTAACACCGGCGCTGTTTGTGAAGCATAGGCTGTGAAGAAATTTTGAATTGTTCTTCAATTAAGAATTCAAGATTTATAATTCGGATTGCGTTAGCAATCCGTCTGAGGAGATACGACAGTGAAATTGACTGGTTCAAAAATTCTTTTAGAGAGCTTGATACAAGAAGGCGTGGAAACTATCTTTGGTTATCCAGGTGGTACAGTCATCAATATCTATGATGATCTCATGGGCTCTTCTATTAAACATATTCTGACGCGTCATGAGCAGGCTGCTGTGCATGCTGCTGATGGCTATGCTCGTGCAACTGGCAAGGTCGGTGTCGCCATTGCAACCAGTGGACCCGGCGCAACCAACACGATCACCGGCATTGCAAACGCTTACATGGACTCGATTCCAATGGTTGTCATTACTGGTCAGGTCCCAACCGGACTGATTGGCAATGATGCCTTTCAGGAAGCTGATCTTATTGGCATCACTCGACCAATCACCAAGCATAATTATCTGGTCAAGGACGTCAAGGACCTTGCCCGGATCATTAAACAAGCTTTCTATATCGCCCGGACAGGTCGACCCGGACCGGTCGTTGTTGACCTGCCCAAGGATATTCAGATGGCCACGGCCAAATTTGAGTATCCTGACAAGGTCGAATTGCGCGGCTACAAACCAACGTACAGTGGCAACGTGCGCATGGTCGAAAAAGCCATCAAGATGATGCTGTCAGCGAAAAAGCCCGTGCTCTATGTCGGTGGTGGCGCAACTTTGACCGATGCCCATGTCGAATTGATGGAACTTGCAGAAACGTTGCAAGCCCCGGTTACGACAACCCTGATGGGAATGGCCAGCTTCCCGACGCGGCACCCGCTTTCTTTGGGAATGCTCGGTATGCACGGTACCTATTACGCCAATATGGCCGTCACCAACTCCGACCTGCTGATTGCTCTTGGCGCACGTTTCGATGACCGCGTCACCGGCAAGATTGATACCTTTGCGCCACACGCCAAGATCATTCACGTGGATGTTGATCCGACTTCCATTAAGAAAAATGTCCGTGTCGATCTGCCGATCGTTGGTGATCTCCGCGACGTTCTGAAAAAGATGAACAAAGCACTTGGTGAAAAGCAGGATGAAGTTGCTTTGGCGAACAAAGCCCACCAACCATGGCTTGAGGAAGTCGCTGCCTGGCGCAAAGAGCACCCGATGTCCTACAAAGAGACAAAAAACGAAATTAAGCCTCAGTTTGTTATTGAGAAGCTACGCGAACTGTCCAACGATGACGCCATTATCACAACGGAAGTTGGGCAGCACCAGATGTGGACAGCGCAGTTTTTTGATTTCACTCAGCCAAGAACTTTTCTCACTTCGGGTGGGCTTGGCACCATGGGTTATGGCTTGCCGGCAGCTCTTGGCGCTCAGGCGGCTTTTCCAAAACGTCAGGTCATCGATGTTTCCGGAGACGGCTCTTTTCAGATGAACTCTCAAGAACTTGCGACTTTGGTTCAATATCGTCTACCGGTGAAGATTGTTATTCTCAATAACAACTTCCTCGGTATGGTGCGTCAGTGGCAACAGCTCTTCTTCGATAAACGCTACAGCCAGACTTGTATGGAGCTGCCGATTGATTTCACCAAACTTGCGGAAGCTTACGGTGCGACCGGTCTGAGGGCGACCAAGCCTGAAGAGGTCGAAGACGTCATCAAAAAAGCTTTTGAGACTCCTGGTCCGGTGATTATGGAGTTCAAAATATCTCGTGAAGAGAACGTTATGCCGATGGTGCCTGCTGGTGCAGCCCTCAATGAAATGGTTCTGGCTTCCTGATAGGCCGAATAGGAGAATACCTCTATGAGACACACTATATCCGTACTGGTTGAGAATGAATTCGGCGTACTGACACGTATTGCCGGTCTCTTCTCCGGTCGTGGATTCAACATTGAAAGTCTGTCGGTTGCACCGACCCTTGATCCGACCCTTTCGCGCATGACGATTGTTACCAGTGGTGACGACCGGATTATCGAACAGGTTAACAAACAACTCAACAAGCTGATCGATACAATCAAAGTAATCGATTTCACCAATGAGGATTTTATCGAACGAGAAATGGCTCTGATCAAGGTGACCGCAGAAGATACGACACGTGCCGAAATACTGCGCATTTGCGATATCTTCCGGGGCAAGATCGTCGATGTCACTCCTAAATGCTATACCGTCGAAGTCACCGGTTCGCCGGTAAAGGTAAATGCTATTCTCGACTTGCTAAGACCTATGGGAATTAAAGAACTGGTACGCTCTGGTCCGGTTGTCCTTGGACGTGGGCCGAAAGGATGGAAGGGGAACTGACGGGAACAGGGCCTGTTGTCGCTACATTTGAGGCGGGTCATGTCGGGATAAAGTCTGGCATGGTCCGCTCTGTTGTGATATATAGTCGACCTTTCATCTAGCAGCCTGTCGGACAATCAATAAACTGGCTGCAAATTCGTCTGTTTGGTCCATATCTCAGCTCCTTTTCGACCAATAGCTACGGCTATTCCTCTCAAATGAGCCAAAATCTGGCCTCAAACATTCAAATTTTCGCTTCAGCCCTGACTGTCCGACAGGCTGCTAGTGCATAAAGTTACCGCAGGAACAAATAGAAATGAACGTTTATTACGATAAAGATGCAGATCTTTCCCTGATCAAAGGGAAAAAGGTAACAATTGTAGGTTACGGCTCCCAAGGGCATGCTCACGCCAATAACCTCAAAGACTCCGGTGTTGATGTAACCGTTGCCTTACGTGAAGGCTCATCTTCAGCGATCAAGGCGGAGAATTCCGGTTTGAAAGTCATGAATGTTGCTGACGCGGTTGCTGCAGCTGACCTGGTTATGATCCTGACCCCGGATGAGTTCCAGTCACAACTTTACCGTGATGAGATTGAACCTAATCTGAAGAAAGGTGCCGCACTGGCCTTCGCTCACGGCTTTGCCATTCATTATAATCAGGTTGTACCGCGCTCTGATCTCGATGTCATCATGATCGCTCCCAAGGCTCCCGGTCATACGGTTCGTTCCGAGTTTGTCAAAGGTGGTGATATCATAGATCTGATCGCAATCTTTCAGGACGCATCTGGTGCCGCCAAAGATGTCGCTCTCTCCTATGCCAGCGCTATCGGTGGCGGTCGCACCGCAATTATCGAAACAACCTTTCAAGACGAGACCGAGACCGACCTGTTCGGTGAGCAAGCTGTCCTTTGTGGTGGTGCTGTGGAGCTGGTGAAAGCAGGTTTCGAGACCTTGGTAGAGGGTGGATATGCCCCTGAGTTGGCCTACTTCGAGTGTCTGCACGAGCTCAAGTTGGTTGTCGACCTGATGCACGAAGGTGGCATTGCCAACATGAACGACTCCATTTCCAACAATGCCGAATACGGCGCGTACGTCACTGGTCCACAAGTGATCAACGACGAGAGCCGTAAGGCGA
>CAZXBD010000049.1:0-20592 GCA_964638305.1 uncultured Geobacteraceae bacterium
CATCCTTTGTCTTTGCATCTACAAAGACTATTTCGAAAGAATTAAATGTTTGATGAACAACATCCCAATAAGTGTCATAGGAAACGTATGCATAATAGTCTGGTAGTACTCGATGATCATATATTGTTTTGAAACCGAGCAAATCAATGCGATGACCGATATTCTCAAGCAGTTTTTCAGTGTCGTTATTTATATTGAGAGTAACAACAGGTGAGGTTGAGAGGTCTATCGGGCTAGTTACTTGAGTGGTCGCCGCGCTGCATGCGGTTAATAGAACAAGAGTTATCAGGTAAACCAATTTTTTCATAATCGTTGTTCCCCCCTGACAATTCTTAGAAACCTTGGTCCTGACACACCTGATTTCGTGTTCCAGCGGCGTTGATTGGTTTGTTAGACATTATTTTACAACGCTAGCCTTGCTGAGTAATTCCGTGACAATGTCTTGTGTGTAGTCGTTTGTTATTTCTTTCATAGTTGAGATAAAAGAGTAACTCGTTGAAAGAGGGCTACCAATGGATTTGTCTGTAATTGTTTTTTTGACGTTGCCAGTATTTGTTTCTTTTGAGCTTCTTCTTGAATATTTAAGATCAGATGAATAGTTGATTTTATTCATATAGGTTTCCCATACCCGAAAATTTTCGATTCCAATTGATAGAACGTAGTCAAAGCTCTGTAGCGAGAGTGCAGCGTCCATGCAGGAAGTGTCGTAACAAAAACTTGATTCCGAGAATGTTTTTTTAACTGCTGATTTGGTCATTTCTGTAACGTAACGACCAAATGGGATTACGATTCTTGTACCTGTATTTACAGCGGTTGCCGCACCAGGAACCGTCATGATTTGGTAGTTCTGCGTGAAGCCGATTTGCTTCGATTCTTTTTGGTCCCAAAATGGACCGTTATTATCCCATACCGTTTCTGCAAGTGGCTTTTGAGAAATGAACTCTTGGAAATTGACTAGTACGGTTTTTTGTATGGGCTGAACATTCTCGTTGTATGACACAATTTCGACTGGCCTACGCTTGGTCGGATTTAGCAGCATGCACCCCGAAAGAAGGGGCAAAACAATGAATAAAATGACAATGCGGCAATTTGTTCGTTTCACGTATGCTCCCTCCAAATTATTTCAAAGGCCTGACTATTAATTAGACGGAAGAGTAGCGATCCAATAAGCCGCCAGTTACCGGTGAATTAAAACACAAAAAGCCACCCGCAGTCGTGCAGATGGCCTATGGTCATATCTCGTTGTTCCCCCTAAAAATCTCATTCAGCAAGCAACTGACACACTCGGCAATTTACAGCAAATCGTCTGAATCGTCAAAAACCACGATTCTTATAAGTTGCGTCAGCAGCCTCATTAAAGAAAAACTGCCCGAATCGTGCAATTCCTACATACCCTGCCGCTGACACACTCGCCTGCATGTTCCAGGGGAGTGACTTACGAGACACAAACTAATCCTTGATAACTTGAGTTTTGATGTTTCTGTTTAGCATATTGAGGTGTCTAACCAGTTCGTCAACGTCAGGGTTTGTTACCAAAAAATACATCTTGCCTGCTTTTTCTGCATAACAATCAAAAACACCCAGCAGATAGTCTTCGATAAATAAAGCATAATTCCCAATTTTCTTGAGGCCCTTGTCATCACTATCAAGCCCGACCATCTGGTTGAACTTCATTCTTACGTCATAAACGTTCAAAGACTTGTCTGAATATTTATTGGGGGACAACTCGATTGCGGATATAACCTTCCCACTTATTGACAGCTCTGACACATCAGAGATGCATTCATCTCCATTGAAACCTTTCCTCTCGAAGTCATCGACCATTTTACCTACAGTACGGTCTATAGAACAAAAGCCGTCATTAGCGACTTTGTAATGCTCTATGCTCAAATACTCTTGGGCAGCAAAAGAGTCGGTCGTAACGAAAGCAATAAGTAACAGTAAAAACAAAAAAGCCACCCGCAGTTGTACGAATGGCTTGTGGTTATCGTTCAATATTTCCCCCAGATTCTTATACACCAAGCAACTGACACACTCGGCAATATACGCCGATTGGTCTGAAACGTCAAAAGTCAGGGTGTCCTAGAAGTTGTGTCAGAGACTAATGAGAGTCAAAATCGACTGAAACGTGCAATTCCTACATACCCTGCTCCTGACACACAGTTTATTTATTTGCGACGTAGATAAATCTCTCTACGATGTCCAACCGCTAAAGCCAAAACAACAAGCTGTTGATCCTGGATCTCACAAATAACCCTGTAGTCCCCAATGCGGTAACGCCACAGGCCAGCCATTTCTCCTCGTAGAGGTTCTCCAAAATGCCTGGGATTCTTGCAACCATCTATACGGTCTTCAAGCCAGTCGATAAGCCTTCTTTGTATAGGTTTATCAAGCTTGCGAAGTTGCTTTTCGGCAAAAACACTAACCTCAACTGTCCAGGCCAAGATCTTTCCTCAAATCCTTTAGAGATTTACTGCTGCGAGTCTCGGCGAGGGCCTGCTTTGCAAGCTCCAAATCCTCATTGTCCTCCAAATAGCGAACTATCGCTTCACGTACCACAGCACTTCGATTGCTGCCTTTTGATTTGGCCAGCAGATCAATTTCCTGTTCTAAATCTTTTTCTAATCGAATTGCGAGCATAAGCACCTCCATAAGCCTGTTATACATTGTATAACACAAGCGTGGGGTTTGTTCAACAAGATATGAGAACGGCATTTATGGGAATGGAGAAAGGACGCTATTGGCTGTGTTAACACCTCGGTCCTGCCACACCTTAAATCAGGTTCCAGGAGCCTGCGACTAACACACTCGCCTTCATTACCAATGTTCATTAGCTACAATATCAGAACATAACTTTTTACCAAAGGAAAGGAGGCTGTCATGGGTATGCGTGTAGGCTATGCAAGAGTGAGTACGGTTGGACAAAAGCTTGATGTTCAATTGGACCGGCTGTCAGATTGTGACCGAATCTTCAAAGAAAAAGCGTCTGCAGCCACAAGAGAGAAGAGGCCTATCCTCAAGGAAGCTTTAGATTTTGTACGGGTGGATGATGTTTTTGTAGTTACTAAACTAGACCGCCTGGCTCGTTCAGTTGTTGATCTTTCAAATATCGTGCAACTGCTGGAGAAGAAGGACGTTGATCTTATTGTTCTCGACCAAGGGATTGATACCACGACAATTTACGGAAGGTTACAATTCGACATCCTGGCTGCCATCGGTGAGTTTGAACGTGGTTTGATCATCGAACGCTCAAAAGAAGGCCGAGAAAAGGCAATCGAAAGGGGAGTTCGCTTCGGAGTCAGGGCCAAGCTAAGCGATGAAGAGATTTCAGAGATGGTCAGGTATTTTGAAACCGACGAGTTAAGTAAGGGAGACATTTGCGATATTTATGGCATCAGCAGGTCATCAGTTTACAGACTGTATTGGGAGTATAAACAGAAACAGATAGGATTATTGCAGTGATCGAAATACTAAACCACCAAAGCAATATGGTGGTTTTTTTCATTTACTATATTTTGTCTTCGTTACCTGCCACTGCCCCCCTGCCACATAGCCAACGGACCTTACACTAGAGGGCCAACATTACACCTCTCTGCCGCTTACAGGACTAAAGCATAACTAAGCCCATAACCAACTATATTTACTGTCTCTGGTCACCAATCTCAAACCCAATAGCCACACAGAGACCCAACCTAGAGACAACCTTGCCTCCTAAACACACAAAAGCCCTCCCACATTTCGTGGAAGGGCTTTTGTGTGTTTTTATTGGCGTCCCCAAGGGGATTCGAACCCCTGTCGCCGCCGTGAAAGGGCGGTGTCCTGGGCCAGGCTAGACGATAGGGACTTAATCTCTTAAGTACCTAGCAGGAAAGGTTCCTGCAACGTACGACGCTTTGAAAATGGTGTGCCGCGTAGGGATCGAACCTACGACCATCTGATTAAAAGTCAGATGCTCTACCAACTGAGCTAGCGGCACACAAGAAGCGTCTTATAAACTGACCCCGACTAAGTTGTCAACCTTTTTCTCCCGAGGAAGTGGGTTCTCTCGATTTTCACGGTTCCTGCAATTTCTGCTTGGCTTTTTTAGCCTCATCGGAGAGGGGGTAGCGCTCGATCACTCGTTGCAACAAGAGCCTCCCGGTGGCCTTATCACCGCTCGCCTCAAAGGCCAGAGCCTGTTTGAGCATTGCTGAGGCAACCTTTGGGTGCTCCCCGTACTTCTCGATCACCTCTTCGAACTTTAAAATCGACTGCTCATAGGCCTTTTCAGCGTAGTAGCTCTCACCAATCCAATACGCGGCGTTGACCGCCAGATCATTTTCCGGATAGCGCTTGAGAAAGGTTTCCATCATTTCGCGACCCTTGGTGAAATCCCGATCCTCGCGAATCGTTTTGAGCGCCCGCTCGTAAAGCTCGGGGGCGCTTTCTCCCGCCGGGGTGACTACCGGGGTTTTGGCGACGGGTTGTACTGGAACTGGTGCTGCCGTCAACGTTTTCCCGGCAGGGCGATTGCCCGACTCCAGCAGTGAGAGGCGCTGATCATGATCGGCGACCTGCAGGCTTAATTCATCACGCATCAGAACCAGTTCCTGGCGCAGGTCATCGTTGATCCGCTCCTGATCACCGGTACGGCCCTGCATTGATTGCAAATCGACCCGTACGCCATCAAGCTCAGCTTGAAAATCCGCCTGGTTTCGCGCCAGGGTTTCCACATGCGCCCTGACTCCTCCCGAGGTGTCGTCTTGCAACTCCTTGAGCGCCCGCTCCGCCTCACCAAGACGACGCTTCATTTCGAGCAGGTCTCGCTGCATCTGCAGGTCCTGCTCTGTAACAACACAACTGCTCAGCAGCAGGCAGGCAAGTAGAAGGCCCAGGAAACGGAAAGGAAACATAAATTTACTCCCAAGGTGACGACAGTGGCATCGCCGCAATCAAGTTCTATTTGACAGACTTGAATTCCGCACGACGATTTTGTGCCCAGGCCTCTTCGTTGGCAGCGTTAACCAGGGGCTTCTCTTCGCCATAGGAAATAACCGAAAGGCGCTTGGCACTGATACCCAAAGAAACCAGGTAGTTTTTCGCGGCCAGGGCGCGGCTTTCACCGAGGGCCAGGTTGTATTCATCAGAGCCACGCTCGTCACAATGACCTTCTATCTTCACCTTGACACCGCTGTTGGCGTTCAGGTACTTGGCGTTGTCTCCAAGAATGCGGCGCGAGTCAGCGGTGAGCGTAAACTGATCAAAATCGAAATGAATTCGCTCCATTCCGGCTATCTGGTCTTGAACCGGCGTAACGTCTTTCTTCATCGAGCCGTCATCAGCCGCCTTGGCTTCTGTTTTCTGACTCATGTCAGTCGCAGGAACTTCAGCTATCTCCTGAGGCTGTTTGGTAGCGCAGCCAACGATGCTGCTAAAGAGAAATAAAACGACGAGGGCAATCTTGAGCATTTGCATTGCTTTCATTGTGGGCTCCTTTAATCAAGACAAAGATTCATAGCATCTCATGCAACTCAACAGAGAGGCCGACCAAACTTATTGAGGCACGCATTATAACGGGCCGACCAATAAATAACAACCACTTGCTACCAGCGAGGCGACCAGGCCGGGTGCCGACTGTCACTTTTCAGGGAAGTCAGGCGCCGGGAGCCGGTGCCATCCGCTCGCATAACGTAGATTGCCCGATTGCCACCCTTGTCTGACGAGTAAACAATAAACCGGCCATCCGGGCTCCAGCGGGGGTGCTCGCTGTTGCCGGGGCCAAAAGTCAGGCGACGCTCATCGGTACCATCCGTCTTGATGGTATATACATCAAAGCGCCCGCCTTGTTGACGGGTAAAGGCGATCCGGTCGCCCTTCGGACTCCAGGCCGGCGTAGCGTTGTACTTCCCTTGCATGGTCAGACGGGACGTTTCACCGGAGAAGATATCGGCAACGAAGACATGTGGGTTGCCCTGGCGATTGGAAACAAAGGCCAGGCGGCTACCGTCCGGACTCCAGCTCGGGTCACTGTCGATACCCCAGTTGTCGGTAATCCGCTTGCGAACCCGACCGCTGGAGCCGATCAGATAAATTTCCGGGTTGCCGTCCTTGGAGAGGGTCAGGGCAATCTCACGCTCATTCGGAGACATTCGGCCGGCAATGTTGAGGCCCGACTTGTAGGATATCTTGGCTTCTTTACCAGTATAAATCTCCTTGCGATAGAGATCGGGGTTATTGGCCCGGTAGGAAGTAAACAGGATCTCTTTGCCGCGCGGCGAGAAATCGGGATTAAGTACAATTGAGCGATGAGAAGTCAGGCGAAGCGGCCGCTTGCCGTCAACATCCATCAACCAGAGCTCCTTGTCACCGGTCTGATCGGAAATATAGGCGATCCGCGCGCTGAAAGGCCCTTCTTCGCCGGTCAATTCTTTGAGCACCAGGTCAGCGAAGGCGTGGGCCATACGCCGGACATCCTTGGGCTCGCCGACATAGCGACGGCCTGTCAAGAGACGGCGGTTGACGGTGTCAAAGAGGCGCGCCTCAACAGTCAGTTTACCCTCTTCCAGGGCATAAGTTCCCTTGATCAGGGTTTCGCTGCCAAGCAGGCGCCATTGTGGAAAATTGACCTGGGTGCTGTAGAGTCCGACACGACCGGCATCGTCAAGGAAGGCCTCCGGATCAATAAATCGAAACAGACCGGAGAGGTCAAGGTCGGCGAACAGAACTTCATTGAGCTCATCAGCGATGCTGACCGATTTAACACCTTCGCTCGGCAGAAATTTGGTCAAAGCCAGCGGGATCGACTGCTCGCCGGGAGAGGAGATTTCGATTTCCGTGGCCGCCAGAGCGGACCACGGCAGAGCAAAGCAGAGCAAAACAACCATAAACCAACGCAACAACATGCCTATCTCCTCGCCGCCATTTCCTTGAGATTGAACGTCACGACCAGCTCAAGATCTTGCGGCAGTGGTTGCGGCAACTGCTGTGACTTGGTAATGGCGCGTTTCAATGAATCATCAAACTGTTGATCCCCCGATGGGGTGTTGATCCGGTAGCGGACCAGTTTGCCGGACGCCGAGTAGGAGAGCGTCGCTTTGGCTTCAATCTTTGCGAGACGCGATTGATCAAGCAGGTACGGCGAAAGCGCCCAGTTCTGCTGGATAAAGGCCTGGACAAAAGCCAGGGCACTGACACCCACCTCGTCACCCTGGCCATCCGGCATCCCCACGGGGACATCATCTGGCACAGTCGCCGCCGCACCAGCTGAATTACGCAACTTGGCCAGCTTGTCCTTCAACGCGTCACGTTCCGCCTGACGCGCCTGGCGTTCACGAATCTCGTCGAGAGCACTCTGCACCTTCTGCTCTTTTCGTTGATCAGGTTTTGACACCGCTTTCGGTGCAGGCTTTGGCCTGGCTGCTGTCGTTGGCTTAACCAGCGGCTTTACGGCAGGCTTGACCGCAGCTTTGGGGGCCGGAGGAGCAACCTTCTGCACTGTGCGCTTGACCGGAGCCGGCTTCGGCTTACTGGCGGGACGCGGGTCGGGGCGGCCTGCCTGCGGATTGAGAACCGGCTTGTGGATCAGATCGACATAATAGACCGGTGGTTTTGGGCGTGTGTTGGTTCCGAACAGGTCAACACTGAAAGCGATCCAGATCAGGCCGTGGACAATCAGCGAAAGGAGCAACAGACGACCGAACTTCGGGTCGTTGTGAAAGGTTTTGTTTTGGTGCAAAGACACAACTGGCATCAAACTGCTCGCTTACTCAGTCTTGCGGTTCCTGGGCCACCATGCCGAGCTTGACAACTCCGGCCCGCTTGACCGCCGCCATAACCTTGACGACCTCGCCATAGGGAACAGCTTTATCTGCTTCAAGGTAGACCGTTTTGTCTTCACGTTCACTCAAGACCTGCTGCAATACCGGAATCAGCTTGGTCGCATTTTCTACCGGGTTGCTGCCAACCATGATCTGCCCCTTGCGGGTCACGGTAATCACCAGAGGCTCCTTGATTGCCGAAAGGTTCGGTGCATTCTCCACTTCCGGCAAGGCGACATCCACGCCCTTTTCCATCATCGGAGCCGTGATCATGAAAATGATCAGCAGTACCAGCATGACATCGACAAAAGGGGTCACGTTGATCTGTGCCAGCATTGTGCGCCGGCGATTGCCGTTCTGACCAACTTCCATCTTAGTTGCCTCGGCTCATACGCTGGACGATGTTCAACATCTCCTGGCTGAAGTTATCCATCTCACCAATGAGTACGTTGACCTTATTAACAAAGTGATTGTAACCAATGACTGCCGGGATCGCCGCCACCAGGCCAATCGCGGTAGCAACCAAAGCCTCGGAAATGCCCGGTGCGACCACGGCCAGTGATGCGCTGCCGCTGGTACCGATGCCGTGGAATGCATCCATGATCCCCCAGACCGTGCCGAACAAACCAATGAAAGGGGCTGCCGAACCGGTGGTGGCGAGGAAGGAGAGATACTTTTCGAGGCGGTGGGTCTCCGATGTTGCGGAACGACGCAGCACGCGCGCAACCCGCTCTTGTTCACCAAGGTCGGCTACCAGGTTGTCCGCCTCATGGCCATCGCCCGGACGACGATTCTGGGCCAACTCACGGTAGACTTCACGAAACAGAATCGCAAGCGGCGAATGGCGGTAATCATCCAAACCCTGGCCGATGGTATCGAAGCGTTTCTTCGACCAGAAAAAATCGAGAAAACGTTCCGAATCACGCGTCGCACGATAAATGATCAGTTGCTTGTAAAAAATGATGGCCCAGGAGACCACTGAAAAATAGACCAGAATCAGCAGGACCAGCTTGACCACCGGTCCGGCATTGAGAACCAGTTCCAAAATTTTTCTCCTTCAAAGTGGCTAAAGATTTGCACCATTCACAACAAACAGACGACTTCTGTTTGTTGTCGGCTGATTATCGGGCAGCACCGACAGCAAGTCAACTGGCCAGAACCGCTTTTCGTCTTGCGTACTAGAACAGTTCACTCAACCTGCTGACGATATGACGGGACGTCGCTGTCTCGGGAGAGCGAGCGACCAACCGCTGCAGGTCGGCAAATTCGTCCAGGTCCTCCCATGCTTCCGTTTCGTGATACGACAAACCGAGTTGCCGACTACGGCGGCGCGTTGCAGCCAGGACCTGAGAAGTACTCCAGGGGATCTCGGCAAAGAGCTCTGTGGTCGGTCGACGCATACCGACCAAGGCATAGCCGCCATCCCGGCACGGAATGGTGACGACATCTTTTTCCTGTAGTAACCGCAGAACCTGCTCTACCCGCGTAATGGGTAAATCCGGGCTATCGGAGCCAGCCAACAGAACCGGGCCGGCACCGGCGGCAAAAAGTTCTTGCACCGCGGCGCTCATGCGGACACCGAGTCCATCACCGACCTGGGCCATCAGCGGTAAGCCGGGGAAGGTCTCGCGGAACCAGTCTCTCTTGCCGGCATAACAGATCACCAACGGCAATCCGCCAGCAAGAAACTGCGTAACCGTCTCCTGCAAAGAAACCCGGTAGAGCTGACAAGCCTGGTCCGCCGAAAGGGGCGGGGTCAAACGCGTCTTGACCTGCCCGGGAACCGGCTCCTTGGCAAACAGGCCAACAACCGGTCCTGAATGATTAAAAAGGCCGCTATTTGAAGAGTTGTCCACCTTGTCCACAGGTTTATCCACAAACGCTAGTGTCTGAACGCTCAACCATGGCATAGGCTGAGTGGTTGTGAATAGACTCGAAGTTTTCGCAGGCAACCTTGAACCAGGTCACTTCCGGAACTTTGAGCAGGCGCTGAGTCACGGCCCGCACCACATCCTCTACAAACATGGGATTATCATAGGCCTGTTCGGTCAGAGCTTTTTCATCTTCACGCTTGAGCAGGGCAAAAACCGGGGAACTGCCACACTCCTCAACCCAGGCAATCAGGTCCTCGAGCCAGACATGATCCGTATAACGAATCTCGACATTCACAGCGCTACGTTGATTATGTGCACCCCGTTCACTGATCTCTCGCGAGCAGGGGCAGAGCGAAGTCATTGGCACTGTGACGCCAAGGACAAAATCATAATCTTCACCAAGACTGCCTTGCATGCGACACTGGTATTCCATCAGACTGCGTGCCCCGGAAACCGGTGCCTGCTTTTCGATGAAGTAGGGGAACTCCAACTCCAGATGAGCTCGACTGGCCTCAAGACGCTCTTTCATGTCAAGCAGCATGGTGTTCATACGGTCAATGCTGACCAGGCCGTGATATTGGTTGAGTATTTCAATAAAACGGCTCATATGTGTGCCCTTGAAATGATGGGGCAGGTCAACGTACATGTTGATGCGGGCGACCGTTTGCTGTTTCTCCTTGCTCTTGTCCATGACCACAATCGGATAACTGATATCCTTGACACCGACCTTGTCGATGGCGATGTTGCGATCGTCTCGGGACTTTTGCATATCGGCCATACCAGCTTCGCTGGCGAGGCGCGAGGTGCGAGATGCGAGGAGGGAAGATTTTTTTTTGTTTTGTGTCATGGTGTTTGCCTTGATATCTGTTTTTTCGCGCTTCTCACTTCGCGCTTCGTATTTAATATTCTATAGGATCTTCAACGCCAGCCTCTCGGAAGCCCTTCAACCGTAAACGACAAGAGTCGCATCGGCCACAGGAGATGCCTACTGGCGTTGGATCGTAGCAGGAATGGGTCAGGCGGTAGTCAACACCCAGGTCCAGACCGGTAAGGATAATTTCGGCCTTACTGAGCTGAATCAAAGGTGAGTGGATCGTGTAAGGAGCGTCTCCTTCGACACCGGCCTTGGTCGCCAGGTTAGCCATGTTTTCGAAGGCGCTGATAAACTCGGGGCGACAATCTGGATAGCCTGAATAATCCAGGGCATTGACGCCAATAAAGATATCTTGGGCACCGAGGACTTCGGCCCAACCAAGGGCAAAGCTCAAAAAAATTGTATTGCGTGCCGGTACGTAGGTAATCGGGATAGCATCATTGTCCATCTGATCTTTTGGTACGGCAAGATCATCTGTCAGGGCACTGCCACCGAACTGACGCAAGTCTATCTCGATCACCCGGTGTTCCACAGCACCTATCTTCGGCGCATATTTACGGGCTTTGTCCAACTCAACAGAGTGCCGCTGACCATAAGCAAAGCTCATCGCATAAGGCTCAAAGCCATCAGCCCGGGCAATCGCCATGCAGGTTGTCGAATCGAGGCCGCCACTATAGAGAACTACCGCTTTTTTGTTCATGCTTTACCTCGTCCCGCGTCCAGGCTTAGTCTTCAGCTGCCAAGCTGGTGAATCTTGAGCAGGTTGGTGGTCCCGGGGTCGGAAAGCGGACTACCCATGGTAATCACCACAACGTCCCCCCTGTTGAGCACCCCGGCCTCAAGCACAGCGGCATCCACCGAACGGATCTGCGCTTCCGTATCTCCTTCGATATCAACCCTGATAGAACGAACACCACCGTAGAGAGCCATGCGTCGCCTAACCGCCTGCGAAGGAGTGACCGCATAAACCGGCATCGGGGGCCGGTACTTGGCGACCAGGGCAGCGGTGCTGCCGGTCTGGGTAAAAGCCAGGATCGCTGCGGCTCCGACGTTCTCGGCTACATGACAGGCAGCCTGACCGATCGCTTCGGGAAGACTGCGATAACCACGCTGTTCAGAGAGGGGGTGGAAAAACTGCTCCTTGAGTTGCGGATCTCGCTCAACGTCCACGGCAACCCGCACCATCATCTCTACTGCTTCGCAGGGATACTGCCCTGAAGCGGTTTCCGCCGACAGCATAACGGCATCGGTACCATCCAGGATAGCGTTGGCCACATCCGAGGTCTCGGCGCGGGTCGGGCGCGGGTTATGCACCATGCTCTCCAACATCTGGGTCGCCGTGATAACCGGCTTGCCGGCCAGATTGCACTGACGGATAATGTGCTTCTGGATCAAGGGTACCTTTTCCGAACTAATTTCCACACCGAGGTCACCACGTGCCACCATGATGCCGTCGGCGACCTCGAGAATTTCTGCAAAAGCTTCTACCGCTTCCGGTTTTTCAATTTTGGCAACGATCTGAATGGATGCTTGGCGCTGAGAAAGCAGCTCTTTGAGCTGCACAACGTCAGCTGCGGTCCGCACAAAGGAGAGCGCCAGATAATCGAGATCCTGCTCTATGCAGAATTCGAGATCGACCAAATCCTTTGGCGTGAGAGCCGGCGCGGAGACCGTAACACCCGGCAGATTCATGCCTTTGCGATTTTTCAGTTCGCCACCAATCAGAACCTGGCAATGTACCTCGTTGTCGGTGACCTTTTCGACCAGCAACTCCAGCAGGCCGTCATCAAGAAGAATCCGGTCACCACATTGTACGTCTTGCGGCAATTCTTGATAGGTGGTCGGTATCAAGCCGTTCTCACCCAGCACATCTGCCGTAGTTATCACAACCGACTGACCATTGATCAGGGTCATGACATCACCCTGCATTATACCTGTGCGAATCTTCGGCCCCTGCAGGTCACCGAGAATGGCGACCGCCCGACGACGGTTGCGGGAAAGTTCACGGATCATGGCGACTATTTCAGTCAGTTCCGCATGCTGGCCATGGGAAAAGTTGAGGCGAAAAACATCTGCACCAGCCTCCATGAGGGCCGATAACATTGCCCGTGAATTACTGCTCGGACCAACTGTTGCGACTATTTTATTTCGACGAAAATCTGTGGCAGGCAATCTCGGCTCCCTCTTTAAGTAATCGTTACTTTAGCAAAGCGACTTCAAACAGCTGTTAACTATAGCATAGCGCAGACCCCGATTAAACCGGCAAAACTGTTGCCGAGGGGGGAAGGGCTATGGTAAAAAAGGCAGTTAGACCCGAATAAGCGCACTCGAATCGAAGACACAGCGTGCGACCCAGCCGTTTCTGGTTCATTTGAGGATTTATGCCGAAAGCCAAAAACAAAGAGAAAAAATCATTCCTCACCATTCTGACCCGCATCCTGTTGAGCTTGGGTTTGCTGGGTCTTCTGCTCGCCATTATCTTACCGGTTGGTGCCTACCTGTACATCTCCAAGTCGTTGCCCCGCGTCGACACCCTTGCAGACTACCGACCTCCGATCATCACCCGCGTACTCAGTGATGACGGGTCGGTCATTGCGGAACTGTTTGAGGAACGCAGGATTATCGTGCCGGTATCGCGCATGCCGAAGCAGCTGATCCAGGCGTTCGTCGCAGCTGAAGATGCAAATTTTTTCAAGCACAAGGGGATCGACGTCGTCTCAATCCTGAGAGCAGCCCTAAAAAACATCGAGGCCGGTGGAATTGTCCAGGGAGGCAGCACGATCACCCAGCAGGTCGCCAAGAGCCTGTTGCTGACTCCGGAACGTAAATTCAAGCGTAAATTCAAAGAGGCTATTCTCGCCTACCGCATGGAAAACCGCCTCTCTAAAGATGAAATTCTCTACCTTTACCTCAACCAGATTTTTCTTGGCCACGGAGCCCATGGCGTACAGGCGGCCGCGGAGAATTACTTCGACAAGGACGTCGAAGAACTGACCCTTGCTGAAGCCAGCATTCTGGCCGGTTTACCTAAGGCCCCCAGCCGCTATTCACCCTACCGCCACTACGAACGTGCCAAGGAACGTCAGGTTTACGTTCTTGGTCGCATGGTCAGTGAAGGATTTATTTCCCAGGAAGAGGCCGATCTGGCCAAGGCTGAGGAGCTCGAAATCAGGCCACGTATCAACCAGCACATTACCGATGCCGCTTACTTCACCGAGCAGGTCAGGCGCTACCTGGAAGACACCTACGGTGAAGAGTTGCTGTACCACGGCGGACTCGAAGTCCATACCAGTATGAGCCTCAGAATGCAGCTTACCGCGCAGGCTGCGGTTCAGGCCAACCTGCGTAACCATGAAAAACGTCAGGGCTATCGTGGACCTCTTACCGTTCTGAGTGAAGAAGAAGAGGAAGAGTTCCTGCAACAGCAGGTCGAAACCTTCATCGAAAAAGCACCTCAGGTGAACGATATTGTCGAAGCCGTCGTTAACGGTGCCGACCAAAAGAGCCTGCATTTGCGCATCGCGGACCAGCAAGGACGCATCGTCCTGAAGACAGCTGCATGGGCTGGGCCGCCACAACTTGTCAAACGCGGAGCCAAAGCGACCGGCAATGCAACGGAGTCCACGACCAGGCTGCCCCCCGGTGCCAAAATACAGACTCGAATCATTGAGATCCCAAAAGAGGGCCCGTGGCAGTTGACCCTGGAGCAGGACCCGCAAGCTCAGGGGGCTCTGCTCGCCATGAATCCTCACACCGGCCAGATAAAGGCAATGGTTGGCGGCTATGATTTTCGCACCAGCCAGTTCAACCGCGTGCTGCAGGCCCGCCGTCTGCCCGGTTCGGCAATGAAGCCGCTGATCTACGCAGCTGCTCTTGATAAGGGCTACACGCCTGCAACGGTGATCCTCGATACGCCGCTGATCTTTAAAGAACGTCTGGAGAGCGGCGAAATCAAGGAATGGAAACCAAAAAACTACTCCAAACGCTTTTATGGGCCGGTGCCCCTGCGCACGGCCCTGGCCAAATCGTATAATGTAATCACGATAAAGATTCTTGAAGATATCGGCGTTCGCTACGCTGCCAATTACGCCCGCAAGCTCGGCATCGAATCACACCTTGACGAGGACCTGACCCTCGGTCTCGGTTCTTCGGCATTGACCCCCATGGAACTGGCGCGCAGTTATGCAGTGTTGGCTAACGGCGGTGTCAGGGTTACGCCTACCTACATCAACAAGGTTCTTGATCGCGACGGCAAGATAGTTGAATCAAATGATCCGGCGGCCTTCCCCGGAGGGGTTCAGGCAGGTCAAACCCTGACCGGCCAGGAGCGGAACCGGGTCATCAGTGCCGACACGGCTTATTTAACCACTAATCTTTTGGAAAGCGTAGTCCAGAAGGGCACCGGATGGCGTGCCAAGGCCCTGAAGCGACCTGCTGCCGGGAAGACCGGTACCACCAATGACCTCAAAGATGCCTGGTTCATCGGCTACATCCCGCAATTGCTGGCCGTTACCTGGGTCGGCTATGACCAGGAACGTCCATTAGGTAAAAAAGAAACCGGCTCAAAGGCGGCGGCCCCGGCCTGGGTTGATTTCATGGCCGAAGCCTCCAAGGACCTGGTGGTTGAACAGTTTCCGGTTCCGGACAGCATCGAATTTCGCCCCATAGACCCGCTGTCAGGGCTGCTGGCACCTGAAGACGGTCCGGAGGTTGTTATCGAAGCCTTTGCGCCCAATACCGCTCCGGTGCGTTACGCGATCGAAGAGAAGACTCCCCAAGCTAAAGACTTTTTCCGACTGGATATGGATGAGCTTTAAAGGGTCGCAAAGAATAGTTTAAAGAAATGAGCCCGGCGTAAGCCGGGTTTTTTATGTTTAGCTTGCTATCCTCTTTTGCCGCCGGGCGCAACCGGCATTACGTTTTTCAGTTTTTCTGCGGAGACAGGGGTTGCGTACCCCGGACAAAGCCTTACTCTTTTTACTTTTGTCGCCCGACCCCAACCTGCAAGCAACGATCAACCACCGGGCAGTCAGAGCACCAGGCCGTCTGGGCCCGACAGCATTCACGACCATGAAAGATCAGCACATGCGCCGCCTGCGTCCAGCGCTCGTCCGGCAAAAGACGACAGAGCTGTTTTTCGATTTCTTCAGGCGACCGGGCTGACGCCCAACCGAGACGACTCGCAATGCGTCCGACGTGAGTGTCCACAACCATTCCCGGCACACCAAAGGCATTACCCAAAATCACGTTAGCTGTCTTGCGCCCTACACCTGGAAGGGCAACCAGTTCTGCCATCTTCTGCGGCACTTCGCCACTGTGCGACTCATTCAACTTCAAGGCACAGCCGATCAAGCTTTTCGCCTTGTTGCGAAAAAATCCAGTGGAGCGGACCAGTTCCTCCAGCTCTAGCGGCCCAGCTAATGCCATACTGGCCGGGTCTGGGAAACGGCTAAAAAGGGCTGGTGTCACCTTGTTCACCCGCACATCCGTACACTGGGCAGAAAGAATCGTCGCGACCAGGAGTTGCCAGGGGCTTTGGTGAGTAAGCGCACAATGTGCCTCGGGGTACGTCGCCTCAAGGCAATCCAGAGTTACCAGCGCATGGGAGGGAGTGATAGGGAGCTTTTTCATATTGGAGATATCTGAATTTGCAGCACAGGATAAGGAGGTTATCAACTTTGTCCACAGATTTTTCCACGGCATTTCTAGCCGGGGGCGGCTTCCATGCGTCCACCTGATATCTGTTTCAGACGAACCGATCGACGCGTGTCCGTCACTTGTACGGTCAAGGTAAGCGGCAGGTGACCAGAAGCCTGGCGAGCAAGGAAACTGCGATTAATCGAAGCATCGAGGACCCGAACCCCTCCACGCAGATAGGCACGATCGCGACCAAAAACCGGGAAGCGGGACGGATAGGTGCCCCGCCATAGCGGCCGACGGGTACGGCGCAGGGTCGAGGCCAGCTCGAGATTTCCCGAGCCCCAGAAATAATCTGCGAAATCACCCAAGACCAGGGCGGGACAAACCATTGAGGGATGACCGAGCAATTCCGGGCCCAGCAATTGTGCAACCTGGTGACTGCGAACGCGGGGGAGGTTGTCGAGACAGACGTTAAGAAGATGCAGGCGTTTGCCACCGAGCTCCACATCGGCACGGAGACAGTGCCCCGCGTAGCCAAGATCGAATCTCTGCACGGCCCGGAGAGGAAAAAAAGACAAGTAGGCGAGCGGGCCACCGCAGGCATCACGATAAACATCAAGTCCGAGACGCTCAGCCATGTAGGGCAGAATATCGACGGAGTGAACCGCTCCCAACTCCTGCAGAACAACGATATCAGGCGCAGCATCCGCGATCACATTCAAAACCCGGTCCAGATTCACCTGACCGTCACTACCACGGCAGTTCTGAATGTTATAAGTCATGATGCGGGCGGTGGTCATTCCTGCCTCGCTGTTGCTGCCACCTGGTCTGTGGCCGTTTAAATACTATTTTTCTACGCGTCTGACGCTGCGAATAACAACCGCTTCCACAGGGACATCGGGAAATCTCTGATAAGTGTGGGTCGGGCTGGTACCGATCTTGTCTACCACATCCATCCCTTTAACGACCTTGCCGAAAACAGCATAGCCGTAACCTCTGACCGAGGTATCCTTGTGGTCAAGAAAATCATTGTCTTTGAGGTTGATAAAGAACTGGCTCGTCGCACTATCAACAACTCCGGTTCGCGCCATGGCGAGAGTACCGCGCAGGTTGCGAAGACCATTGGAGGCTTCGTTCTTGATCGGCGCGAGGGTCTTTTTCGGGGCCATCTCTGCGGAAAAGTTTCCGCCCTGAATCATGAAGTCCTTGATGACCCGGTGAAAAATCGTATCGTTGTAATGGTTAGAATCGGCGTAGGTCAAGAAGTTTGCTACTGACTGAGGGGCTTTTCCCTCGTCCAGGGCCACTGTAATGTCGCCATAATTGGTTTCAATAACGACTTCCGTTACAGCAAAAGCGGGGACCGCCAGCAACAGGATCACGGCAAGAATAATCAGTAAGTGTTTTTTCATCATTTTTCCCTTCTTCTGTTAATCTACTCGTCTTCAGAGCTCAGCGCCCGCGTCATCAGATCTGCGACCGCCTTTTTGGGCTCTTTGTCTTCGTAAAGAACCTTGTACATCTGTTCGGTGATCGGCATGGTAACGCCGAGCTTGGCTGCCAGCTGGTACGCAGAGAGAGTCGTCTTAACCCCTTCAGCGACCATATGCATCTTGTTAAGAATTTCATCCAGCTTGCGGCCACGCCCCAACTCGACCCCCACAGAACGATTACGGGACAGGTCTCCCGTGCAGGTTAAAACCAGGTCGCCCATGCCAGAGAGTCCAAAAAAAGTTTCTTCACGCGCGCCCTTGGCGGCACCGAGCCGGGAAATTTCGACCAGGCCCCGAGTAATCAGGGCGGTACGCGCATTATAATTGTAGCCGAGACCATCGCCAACACCGGCGGCCAGGGCTATGACATTTTTCATTGCACCGCCAATCTCAACACCAACCACATCCTGATTGGTGTAGACACGGAAATAATCGGTACTGAAAAACGCCTGAACTTTGTGTGCCACATCAAGGTCCTCGGCCGCCACCGCCACAGCAGTCGGCTGCTCGCCGGCAACTTCTCTGGCAAAAGAAGGTCCGGAAAGAAAAGCACAGCGGTTTTTAACCGAGGCGCCAAGAACTTCCAGCAACACTTCTGACATAGTCAAAAGCGTTTCGTTCTCTATCCCTTTAGCTGCTGAAACAAGCAGACAGTCCTCTGAGAGATATGGTTTGAGTTGTTTCAGTACGATCCGCATAACCTGTGACGGCGACACCAACACCAGCATCTCGCTCCCAACAACGGCTTCGGCCAGGTCGTTGGTAAAAGTAAGATTCGGTGAAAGGGTGAACCCATCCAGGTAAAAATCGTTGATGTGCGTTTTATTCATGCGCGCAACAAGGTCTTTTTCGTACGCCCAGAGGGTCACGGCATAACCCTTTTTAGCCAAGACGTTGGCCAGTGTCGTACCCCAACTGCCTGCCCCAACAACTCCAACTTTCTTCATAACAACACCTCAGATCGCCTTTTTCTTCTTTTCAATCCGCTCACGCACCTGCGCCGTTTTCCGTTCCAGTATATCCTGTTTTGGATAAATACCATCAAGCTCTTCCAGAATTTTCAGGGCCTCAACTAATTCTTCCTGTTCTTCCAAGACGGTTGCCAGACCGAAGCTTGCCTCAAGAGCGTAAGAGCTCTCCGCCCACCTCTCAACCACCAAACGGTAAGCGCCTGCAGCTTCGGGTAGCTTGCCTTCCAGGGCATAGGTCATGGCGATACGATACTGCACCTCGGCAAAGAGTGCGCTGTATGGGTAGTTTTTCAACAGGCTGTCAAATTCGATCCGGGCCTGTTCGAAATTATTAAGGCGGAAATAACAGTCGGCCACCTCATACTGCAACTGGTCATTCTGCAGACCTGGCTGATCAAGAACTTTCTGGTAAACCGCTATCGCCTGGCTGCAATCGTTGAGACGGTACTTGTAAAGAATGGCAACCTGCCTTCTGGCCGGCAAGACTTCCGGTGCATCGGGATAGTCGCGCTCAAGTAAAAGATAGGTCAACAAGGCATCAGAATAACGACCAAGAAACAACTCCTCGATCTCTGCAGTCTGGAAGACTGATTGCGGCGCGCGTACAAAGGACGGGTATTCATCATGCAGTTTAACGAACAACTCAACCGCTTCGACATACTTCCCCGCCTGCCTGAGTGCCAGCCCTTTCTGGAACGTCTCTTCGAGCCGGGTCTGCAAATTGGAGTGATACCAAAACCCTCCAGCCGCAATCAACACAACCAGAGCCAGACCGAGAAAAATCCAGAGCCGGGTTTTAGGTGTCTTCCCCTGGCGTTCCAGCTCCTCCATCAGAAGCTGCTTCTTCAATTTCTGGATTTCCATCATCTTCTTCTTTTTCCATCAACTTTGCGACAGCCACGATGCGTTCTTCCGCTTCAAGAACCATCAGGCGTACACCCATTGTATTCCGACCAATGATCGACAGAGCACCAACACGGGTCCGCAACACCTTGCCACGATCAGTGATGAACATCAGGTCAGATTCTTCGTCCACCAACTTAACATCGACCACCTGACCATTACGACCGCCGGTCTTAATCGTTATGATGCCTTTGCCGCCACGACTCTGGACGCGATATTCGCCAAGACTGGTACGCTTGCCGTAACCGGTTTCGGTCACCGACACCAGAGTGGCCGAGGTTGCATCGGAAACAACCTCCATGCCAATGATTTCATCTCCATCTTCCAGCATCATGCCACGCACACCACGGGCTGTTCTACCCATCGCTCGAGCATCGCCTTCGTTAAAGCGAATCGACTTGCCATTGTGGCTGGCCATCAGGATATCCATCGACCCATCGGTCAGGCGGGCTGCAATCAGGCTGTCACCCTCATCAATCGTCAAAGCAATAATGCCGCCCTGGCGTGGATTGGAATATGCCATCAGGTCGGTCTTCTTGACTGTTCCGTTGCGGGTGGCGGTAATAATGAATTTGTCTTCCTCAAACTCCTTGACCGGAAGAATCGTCATGACCTTTTCGTCAGCTTCAAAGTTCAAAAGGTTGACAATTGCCTTGCCGCGCGCAGCGCGGCCGCCCTGTGGAATTTCATGCACCTTGAGCCAGTAGACCTTGCCCTTGCTGCTAAAGATCAACACATAGCTGTGGGTCGAAGCGATAAAGAGGTTTTCAACGAAATCCTCATCTTTCGGACGCATACCGGTTGCACCCTTGCCACCACGCCTTTGTGCCCGGTAGAGCGACACCGCGTTGCGCTTGATATAACCGGAATGTGACACGGTAACCACCATATCTTCTTCAACGATCATGTCCTCGATGGAGAGATCTGCCGCCACGGCGAGAATCTCGGTGCGGCGCGGGTTACCAAAACGATCCTTGATATCTGTCAACTCACCCTTGATGATCTTGAGAATCTCAACCTCGCTGGCAAGGATCTCCTTGA
>CAZXBD010000050.1:0-1675 GCA_964638305.1 uncultured Geobacteraceae bacterium
TGGTCAAAGAACTGCGTTTAGAAGGTATCGACGATCGATCAGCCGGCAATGCCTACTTGCCGACATACATCGAGCGATTCAATACTCAATTTGCCAAACCACCGCTGAAAGAGAAGGATCTGCACCGACCACTGCAGGAACATGACGACCTGGAAACCATCCTCAGCTGGCAGGAAGAGCGAACCGTCTCCAATAGCCTGACAGTTCAGTACGACAAGGTGATTTACCTGCTCAAGCCCGATGAGATGAGCCGCAAGCTACGGCGCAAAAAGGTTAGAGTCTACGATTTTCCAGATGGAACGATTGACATTCGCTACCAAGGTTGTCCACTGCCCTTTTCAACCTTCGACAAGCTGCGCCAGGTCAAACAAGCCGATGTGGTTTCCAATAAACGGCTGGGCTCTGTTTTAGAGCAGTGCCGAGAGCACCAAGAGGTTAATCGTGTCAAAAGAAGCAAAAAGGCACCGGTACGTCATGCGCAGCTCGCACAGATCAAGGAACGAGCCCTGAATCCCGCAGCAATGTCGTATGATCCATGACAACACCAGAGCTCAAAGGGGACATTTCTAATTATCAGAAAAAGGGACATTTCTAACTTGCAATAACACGCCTTGTCAACGCAGTTTACAGATGTCCTCTCGTTAGCAATTTAAAATGTCCTTCTCTCCGACCCTCGCTACTCTGGGTCATCTGCATCAAGACGTCTGAGAAAGGTACTCACGTAATGCCTTGTCTACGGCCTCGGAGTCGGGAAAAATCTCATGCAAATCCGGTGCTATCAGCACGACATTTGTGCCTTTGCGATATCGACTTGCGTGCTTTCCGCGAACCCCTGACTTGATGAGATCTTCTGGATATTCATCTCGAATTTCGTCTTTGTCAGTATTCATAGGCTTTACGCTCGTACGGTGTCATTTTACGGGCCGATATGAGGCGGACCCTGTCGCCTCGCTCAGTATAGGATACAACGAGGTAACGCAATGAAGAAGTTCTGCCGAATGTCAGGTACCGCAATTCGCCACTGGAGTAATCGGGGTCCAATACGGTGGAGGATAAATCATCATTGAACACGTCCACTGCCTCAATAAAGGAAACTCGATGCTTCCGTAGGTTCGATTTGGCTTTCTGTGGATCCCATTCGAATTTCAAACGACTTATCTCCGAGCCTTCGCTGCAGGTACTCGGAGTAATTTTGGAATAGGCAATGTCTGTCCCAAATAGGACATTGTCGCGATTCAGTGTAGGAAATCGTCACTGGACATTTCTAGAAATGCAAACAACGGGACATGTGTAGATGGCTCTCTTTAAACTGCAACAGCACTCTGATTGGCTGGTTCAGGATTATGATCCGTGCCATCGTGATAATGTAACAGGGTCGTAATTCGGAGTTTCCACCAGAACCATGAATACCAATAACCTCGCTCGCCGCCGCTTTATCCAGTTCCTGGCCGCCAGCCCGTTGTTTGCTGGACTCGGCCCGGGCAAGCTGCTGGCCAGCGCGGTCTCTGAATCGCTGCTCACGCCGGTCACCTCCCCCGACCGGGCCCTGGATGTGTTCGATTTTCAGCGCGTGGCAGCGCAGGTCCTGCCGCCGGCACACTATGGCTACCTGGCAACCGGCACCGATGGGGATGAAACCCTGCGGGCGAACCGGGCAGCCTTTGACAAGCTGTAT
>CAZXBD010000051.1:0-2137 GCA_964638305.1 uncultured Geobacteraceae bacterium
GTAAATGCCATTCAGGATGCCCGCCAGACGCTGGTAGAATGTCACATGAATACGCTTCGTGGCCTAACCGCCTGAACTCCTTGCAGACGGTTTGTGATTCTTCACAGGCAATCAAAATATTCATTTTGGATCAGCTATCATTTCTGCCCGAATTAAGTGTTGCGGCGTTATGTACATAGAGCAGTCAGCGTTGTGGATAAGTATACGGCCTGAACCGTCGTAATCTTCTGAAGCAACGAAGTGTATGGTTTCGTCGCCTTCGTCCATCCATTCAGGTTTCAGCGTTATGGTGTCGCCTGCTTTGATATCCATTGTCTAAACTCCTATCTCCGGTTTGCTGCTTTGTTGTGCTTGATTAAAACTGTAAACCCCTTACCCCTTGCCGTCAAGCTCTTTCTGTGTTTTACTTGATCCATGTCAGATAAAGACTACAAACGAAAACTTGAGGTTTGGCGCGAGCGGCGCAAGAATATCGTTAGTTTGCGGGACGATAGCAAGCTCACATTCGACGAAATCGCCAAAATCTACTCCGTCAGCCGGCAGCGCATACTCCAGATTTACAAGTCTGAGGCCGCATGATTTCTCCGATCCTGCACTCCCCCGTGCGGGATCTCCTCCGTTGCCCGTCGGTTTTAGGCGGGCTTTTTTATGGATGTGAAATTATTTAGTGGCTAGATCTCGCAATATAAAACCGTCGTTTTTCCTCAATGAGGATCTCGTTGAATTGCCATTTGAGGTGCGCCTTTTGTTTATAGGTCTTTGGACTTTGGCGGACCGCGAGGGTCGTTTAGAGGACCGTCACAAGAGGGTCAAAATGGAGGTCTTTCCGGCGGACAATGTCGACGTTGACCTGGGGCTTGACCTTTTGATGACCCAAGGGTTTATTCTGCGCTACGCAGTCAAGGAAGAAAACAAGCAAAATAAGTATATTCAAATACTTAACTTCTCAAAACACCAGCACCCTCATCATAAGGAAGCAAAAAGCACCATTCCAGAGCCAGGTCAAACCCCGGATTTAACCCTCAAGCATGAAGGTCAAACACCTACTAAGGCAAGTGACGACCCGTCTGATTCCTTGTATCTTGTAACTGATTCCCTTAAAGAGAATAAAGGTCTTTTGACCCTGTTTGACCCGTTTTGGTTGACCTACCCCAAAAAACGGAAAAAAAAGACGGCGCGGGAAATCTGGAAACGCAAGAAGCTCGACGGCAAAGCCGATATGATTATGGCAGATGTCGCCAAGCGCATGAAATCCGATGGCCGATGGCTCGATGGGTACATACCAGACCCGCCGACATACCTGAACCAGGAGCGGTGGGATGACGAAATTGAAACAAAGCCAAACGGAAACGGAAATGGAACACATAGCGGAAACGGTAAAACGGACACTCGGTCACGTGCAAAGCGGGTCTCCGACAAACTCGACGAGATTGCAATTGCCGCAGATGCCGAGGAAGTGGGTGGCGGCACTGTTCAAGCGGTTCCAGGCGCGCTGGTTGACGAAGTGGACCCATGGGATCGAGGGCATTGAGGAAATTGCCGTGCGCGAGTGGGCTGAAGGCCTGGCCACCTTGACCCCGGACCACATCAAGCGCGGCTTGGCTGAAACGATCGGGGATGAGTGGCCGCCAAGCATGGGCGAATTCCGCAAGGCCTGTCTCGGGCACAAGGACCATGCTGGTGGTGACCGCCATTATTGCCGGACGCACTTGGGCGAGAATCGGCCGCCTCTCGATCCAGCCAAGACCCTGCCGGCCAGAAACAAAACGCCAACGTGTGTCGAGTCCGGCGAGCGCGGCATAGCAGGCATGCGCGAAGCGCTCAAGGGTGGTGGGTGATGGGCGGCATAATATTCACAATCCTGGCTGGCCTGTTCTGCCTGGTGCTGGGCGCCTTGATCAAAGCCTACCAGGGGCGTCGGTGATGAACGAATTTTGCGAGGACGATGTCATAGGCGCCGTAGCAGACGGCGAGCCGATCTCCATGCGGGCCATACAACGCAAACTCGGCATCGAGCACGTCGGCAAGCTTTCGTCTATGCTGTCGGAATTAACACGCGGCGAACAGATCAAGCGCGAGTCTGGGCGGTATGTCCTGAACACCGGGAAATATGAAAATCCAGGCCGATCACTGCAGA
>CAZXBD010000052.1:0-26223 GCA_964638305.1 uncultured Geobacteraceae bacterium
TTGGCCTGTTCAACGCTTTTATCGCCGGCTATGTCTCCAGTACCTGGGCCGATGCCTTTACCTTTATCCTGCTGATTTTAATCTTGATTGTCCGCCCGACCGGTATCCTCGGTGAGCGGGTTGCGGAGAAAGTCTGATGAAAGAATTGCAGAAATTTGCTTATCCGGTCTTCTTCGTTGTTATGGCGGTTCTGCCGCACATGCTCGACGATCGTTGGCAGGCGGTGGCGATAACCTTCTTGATCTTTTCCGTGGTGGCCCTGTCTCAGGACATCATTCTCGGTAAAAGCGGTATGTTTAATATGGGCCAGGCGCTTTTTTTCGGTATGGGTGCTTACACCACAGCGATCCTCAATAACGAATACGGTTGGTCGATCATTGCCACGATTCCGCTGGCAATCATCATCCCGGCCCTGTTCGGCATCCTGCTGGCCGGACCGATCGTCCACCTGCGCGGTGATTACCTGCTGGTCGTCACCATCGGCTTCAATATTGTTTTTGTCCAGGTCCTGCAGAACAACCTCGGCGGCGTGACCGGTGGCCCGAACGGCATCTTCGGCCTCGATTCATTGAGCTTTCTCGGCTTTGACCTGATGAGCCAGATCTCGGTCTACTATTTTGCTTTCATTGTCCTGCTGCTGACTCTCTGGGTGATGCACAACCTGGCAGGTAGTAAACCGGGACGTGCCATGCATTACCTGCGCGAGGATCAGCTTGCGGCCGAGAGTATCGGCATCAACACCCGCGTCTACAAGATTTTCGCCTTCGGTCTTGGTGCAGGGATTGCTGGACTGGCCGGAACCGTCTATGCCACTCAGTATTCGGCAGTCAGCCCGGAAGCCTTCGAGTTTATCCAGTCGGTACTTTTCTTCAGTATCGTCCTGGTTGGCGGATCTTCGGTGCCGGGAGTCCTGCTCGGGGTGTTTGTGATGTTCGTGCTGCCGGAGATCTTCCGCGAGTTTGCCACCTGGCGTTACTTCATCTTCGGCTTTGCGATGATCGCGTCGATGATCCTGCGGCCACGTGGTATCTGGCCGGCTACTTTCGGCAAAATCCCCAAGTTCTTGATCAAGGAAAATAACCATGGCGCGTAATGAACTGATATTGACCGACATCTCCAAGCGCTTCGGGGGGTTGACCGCCGTCGATGCTTTAAGTCTCAAGGTCGAAAGTGGCCAGATTTACGGCATCATCGGGCCCAACGGGGCGGGGAAGACCACTGTCTTCAACTGCATTACCGGCATCTACAAATCGGAAGAGGGCTCAGTTCTCTGGCGCGGTGAAGAGATCCGCGGCAAGACCCCCTACCAGATTGTTGATCGCGGCATCGTCCGCACCTTCCAGACCATCCGCCTGTTCGGTCAGATGTCGGTTGCCGAAAACATCATGAGCGGCCGTCACATCAAGAGCAAGCAAAGCTGGTGGCACGGCATCATCCCCACCCCCGGGAAAAAGCGGGATGAGCTGGAAAACTGGCAGCAGGTCGAAGAACAGCTCGACTTCTTTAAACTGAGCAAATTTGCCGCTACCCCGGTCGGCTCATTGCCCTACGGTATCCAGCGGCGGGTCGAAATTGCCCGGGCGATGGCTGTTGAACCGACCCTGCTGATTCTCGATGAACCGGCAGCCGGTCTCAACGACAAAGAAACCCTGGAACTTCTGGAGACAATCTTCAAAATCCGTGAGAAGGGTGTGACTGTTCTGCTCATCGAACATGACATGGACATGGTCATGGAAGTGACCGACTACCTGACGGTGATCAACTTCGGCAAAAAAATCGCCGAAGGCACTCCTGAGGAAATTCAGAAAAACCCGGCCGTCATCGAGGCCTACCTGGGAAGTGAGGATGACGACGATGAGTAATGAGGTGCTGTTTGAAATAAAAGACCTGGAAGTCTCCTACGGCAGCATTGCTGCCATCAAAGGGATCTCTCTCGAAGTGTACAAGGGTGAAATTGTCACCATTCTCGGCGCCAACGGTGCCGGCAAAACCACGACCATGCGCACCATCAGCCAGCTGCTCAAAGCCAAGGCCGGTTCGATCAAGTTCAAGGGTGAAGAGTTGACCAAGCTGCCCGCCCACAAGATCGTCAAGCTGGGGATCAGCCATTCTCCGGAAGGACGTCGCGTGTTTGGTATCCTGACGGTCGAAGAGAACTTGATGCTCGGTGCGTTTTCCCAGAGCAAGATGGATCGTGAAACCCTCGCTTGGGTCTACGAGCTTTTCCCTCGTTTGCAGGAACGCCGCAAGCAGCTTGCAGGAACCCTCTCCGGTGGTGAGCAGCAGATGCTGGCGATCGGTCGGGCCTTGATGAGTAACCCTGAGATGTTGCTCCTTGATGAGCCCTCTCTGGGAATTGCCCCGATCCTGGTCAAGGCGATTTTCAAGCAGATCAAAGAGATCGCCAAGAAGGGTGTGACCGTGCTGCTGGTTGAACAGAATGCCAAGGCCGCATTGAAGCTTGCTGACCGTGGTTATGTCCTTGATGTTGGCAAAATCGCTCTTTCAGGCACCTCTGAAGAGTTGTTGGCCTCGGAAAAAGTGCAGGAAGCTTATCTGGGTAAGAAACATTAATATTCTTGCCGGGGCAGAGTAGCGCTGCGCCTCGAGAGGATCAATAAATGAACTTAAAAGACCTTCTGGTGCATATCGATTTAAGCCCAACCTGCTCAATCAGGATGACCACCGCAATCCAGTTGGCCCAACGGCAGCAGGCCAAGCTGACCGGCCTCTACGCAATTCCACCCCACCGGGCCAGCGATTTTGAGCAACCCTATAAACTGGCGGAACAAGCCAAACGGCAGTTCCAGAAAACGGTCGAGCAGGCGGGGCTGGAATCGGAGTGGATCTGTGTCGACACCTCCAGGAACAATCTTGATCTGGTCCAGGCGATCAATCTTTATGCCAACTATCGCGATATGCTGATCGTCAGCCAGGAAGACCCTGATGCAGAGAAGCAATCGACCCCTGGTGATCTCCCGGAAAAAGCGGTGTTGGGGGCTGGCCGCCCCGTGCTGGTCGTTCCCTACGCCAGCGATACCCGAACAATCGCCAAACGGGTGATGCTGGTCTGGCGTGGTGGTCCCGAATCTTCACGGGCTATGCACGATTCGATGCCACTGCTGCGCGCGGCCGAATCTGTCCACGTCATATCAATTCAGGGGTACGGGGGCGATGAAGCCTACGAATCTCACAATGCCAATATCTGCAATCATTTGCGTCGCTATGAAATCAATGCAATTAGCGAAAAACACGTCACAGCAGGGCTCAGTATCGGTGATCTGCTGCTCAACCGCTGTGCCGATGAGGGGACCGACCTGATGGTTATCGGCGCTTTTTCCCAGTTCCGGCGTGGCAACCAGATCCTTGGCGAAGTCGGCCGCTATCTGCTGAAGTCGATGACCGTCCCGGTGCTGATGTCGCATTAACGCCGAGTTGGTTCAAGGAGAGGGCATGGACAGGACGATCCAGGAACTGACCTGGGAGCATGATGCGATTATTGACTCTTCCTCCGACGGTCTCTTCGTCTGCGATGGCTCCGGTCGTATTCTGCGCGTCAATCCCGCTTCACAACGAATCAACAACGCCACGGCCGAGCAGCTGGTCGGCCGGGCCTATCTTGATGCTGCTGAAGAGGGGCTGGTTATCCTTCCCTCTGCGGCCCTGGAAGCGATCAAGGCCCGCAAGGTCGTCAGCCTGCTGCAGGAAAACCGTTTCGGCCGCAAGCTGATCTCTACGGCGACCCCGGTTTTTGATGATGCCGGTAAACTCATTCGCGTCGTGGTCAGCGAGCGCGACATCACCGAGACTGATCGCCTGCAGCGCCAGCTGGAAGAGCAACAGGCGATCGGTGACCACTTCCGTCATCAGGTGCGGGAGCTGCAGGAGGAGTTTCTCTCCAGTCATCCCGTGATCGCCAAAAGCCCCAGTATGGTCAAGGCGCTCAGGCAGGCCCTGAAGGTCAGTGAAGTTGATTCGACCGTTCTGATCCTCGGCGAATCGGGGGTCGGCAAGGGCCTGGTCGCCGAGCTGATTCACAAGAATTCGCGACGCAACGACAAGCCCATCATCAGAATCAACTGTGGCGCCATCCCGGAAACGCTTATCGAGGCGGAGCTGTTCGGCTATGAAAAAGGCGCTTTCACCGGGGCATCTTCAAACAAGCCGGGCCATCTCGAACTCGCCGACGGCGGAACCCTGTTCCTCGATGAAATAGCCGAGCTCCCTCTGGCCTCGCAGGTCAAGCTGCTGCGCTTCATGGAAGATGGCGTTGTCACGCGTCTCGGCAGTACCAGCAGTCGAAAGGTAGACGTCCGCCTCCTGGCCGCAACCAATCGCGACCTGGACCAGCTGGTCTCTTCCGGTCAGTTTCGCACCGACCTCTACTACCGTTTAAGCGTCATCCCGTTGCTGATTCCACCCTTACGTGAGCGCAGGGAGTGTCTGATCGCATTGATTCGCTCCTATATCGATCACTTCGCAAAACGGTCAAATGTTGCCAGGAAGTTAAGCTCTGCGGCCCTCGACGCCCTGGTCCATTACCCTTACCCCGGCAACGTTCGCGAGCTGATGAATATCTGTGAGCGCCTGGTGGTGATGTCCGACACCGAGATGCTCGATGTGGACGATCTGCCTCAGGATGTGGTTGACAGGGCGGCTGGAGAAATCTATTTCTCGGATAGCAGCTGGCCGGACGGAATGAACATGGCGCAGATCCTGGAAAAGGTTGAGAAGCGCGTGTTGTCGGAAGCCAGCAGGAAATATCGCAAGCAGCAGGATATCGCCGAAGTGCTTGGCATGAGTCAGCCGACAGTTGCCCGCAAGCTCAAGAAGTATGGCGTCGGCCTGCACTCTATTGCAACCGACAGAAAAGAGTAGGGGATGGTCGTCCTGACCGTACCCGAGCGCGAGGTCAGTAACGGGGCAAAGCTGGGCTGATCCGGTTTCTGGTTGTCCTTCATCCTTTGTACTTGAGCAGGAACACTCCCGCAAAGATCAACAGCGTTGCCGCATAGTCGGCCATTGCGATCGGCTCGCCGATAATCAGGGCGCCGATCAGCAGGGCGACAACCGGTGGAATGTAGGTCACGGATGATGCCGATATGGCACCCATCTCTTTGACGATGTAGTAGTAGAGGATATAAGCCAGCCCCGTCCCGAGCAGGCCGAGCCCGATGATCAGGCCCGCCGCTGCGTGGGTGTCGGTCATGATGTTGAACATCCCGTCGTAGCTTGTGATCAGGGCCAGCAAGAGCAGGCCGGCGCCGAGCTGGTAAGTCGTCAGGGCCGCTGCCGGGATTTTGAGCGGGATAATGTATCGCTTGGCGTAAACGAACGATGCGCCGACGCTGAGCGATCCTGCCACCATGTAAAACACACCCTCCAGGTTGGTCGTGAGCAAATCCTCGCCGGACGGCCTGCCGATCGTGACCACGCCTAGGAAACCGATCAGTACGCCGGCTATTTTCAGCCGGGTTGCCCGCTCCTCCGCGATGAACAGAACGGCCAGCAAAAATGAAAAGAGCGGGATTGCGCCACTCAACGCGCCCGCCACACCGGAAAGCAGTAGCGACGCGCCCTTGGCGAAGCCGTAGTAATAGATCGCCGTCGCCAGCAGGGCCATGACCAGAAAGTGCCCGCTGTGCCGGAGGTGTGTCCTGCTCAGAGTCCCGCTTAAAAAGGCGTAAACCGCGATCGGTAAAAAGCCGAACAGGACGCGAAAGAAGACGATCTGGAGCGGCGTGATCAGCTCGGCTGCGAGCTTCATATAGATAAAGTTACTGCCCCAGATAATGCCGAGCATGCAGAACGCGACCAGGGGGCGATAGCTTGGCGTGGCATTCATCGTTTGGATCGTCACCTTAGCTCTAAAGGTTTGTGCTGCCGATCTGGAGTTACTGTCCAGAGCCTTTTGTTGCTGTCCGGTAGCGCTCGTCCATCCGGTCTTGCGTCCCCAGGGGGTCGTCCCAGAAACGCTTGCCTGTAATCCGTTCGACGTCCGCGTGACTCAAGCCGATATCCTTAAGCAGGTGGTCATCCATCTCGCGCAACTGTTGGCGTTGCTGGGCCAGCTGGTCCAGGCGGGTAATGGTTTGCCCGAGGCGTTGCAGGAGCCCGCCGAGGTGTTGCCAGAAGCCACTGAGCGGTTTCTCCAGGTAGGTTTGCTCACATCTTCCCATGATCATGACGATACCTCCTCTGACGTTGTGTGGTGCGTGTAAAACGAATATGCGCTAAAGTGCTTGATCAATCAAACGAATTGTATTTATACTTAACATCAATAATATTGATGAGAGGTGTTATGTCCACAAATCTGCCCACCGAGTTGTTGAGAACGTTTGTTGCGATAGCGGATACGGGAAACTTCAGCCAGGCTGCGGAGGTGGTACACCGGACCCAGTCGGCTGTGAGCATGCAGGTCAAACGGTTGGAGGAGTTGGTGGAGAAGCCGCTTTTCAATCGGGACAGCCGCCATTCGAGGCTCACCTCGGACGGGCTGACCCTGCTCAATTATGCGCGGCGTATTCTGAAGCTGAATGAAGAAGCGGTCTCGCTGCTGACGCGCCCCGAGCTTTCCGGCTGGGTACGCATCGGCCTGCCGGATGACTATGCGACCCGCTTCCTGCCGGAAATTCTCGCCGGCTTTTCCCGTACTCATCCACGTGTTCAGGTTGAAGTGACCTGCGACCCGAGTAACCAGCTGCGCAAGCGACTGCAGCACAAGGAGCTGGACCTGGCGATGACGACGTCGGCCGTCTCCGACGAGGAAAACACCTTGCTGCTGAGACGTGAACCGACGGTCTGGGCGACCTCCGAGCAACACCTTCCGCACGAGGAGAAGCCCTTGCCCCTGGCCCTTTTCCCGGATGACTGCTATTGCCGGAGATGGGTGATTGATGCCCTGGAAAAGGCGGGCATCGAGTACCGGGTGGCTTATACCAGCCCGAGTATTATGGGGTTGCAGGCGGCGGTTCTCGCAGGCTTGGCCGTAACCGCGATAAGCCAGAGCATCATACCGCCCGGGATGCGCCAGTTGCATCCGGAGGAGGAGTTGCCTTTACTGCCGAGCGCCTCTTTTCTGCTGCATCGCAATCCCGATTCCGGCAGTTGTTCGGTAGACTCTCTGGCGGATCATATCGCTAAAGCGTTTGGTGCGAGCACTGAGGTCTAAAGTCTTTGGCTCTGTTCTCGTTCTGTATTGATGGGCTGTGTGTTGAATATACCCGGCCCACTGGTGTCGTAACGAGTGTGTCAGCGGCAGGGTTTCTAGGAATTACTCATATCTTGGCCCTCTCCTTTCAAATCGGACCAAAGCTATGTTAAGTTTCCTGATCACATTTATAATCGATTAGAGATGCTCAGATGACAGCACTGTTACTCTACAAAATCTGCATCACCATGCTGGCGGTTCTCGGCCTTTCATTTGTTGCCGAAAAAATCAGTGTCAGACTGGCTGGCCTTCTGTCTGGCTATCCAATCGGCACAGCCATAATTCTTCATTTTTACGGCCTGGAATACGGTGCCCAATTCGCGGCTGATGCGGCAGTTTTCAATCTCTGTGGATTACTTGCATCGCAGTGCTTTGCCTACACCTATTACCGAGCTTCACAAAAAACCACATCACTTGCTGTAACCTCAGCACTGGCTCTGACAGGATATCTGCTACCGGCCTTCATGGTCAGCAATACAAATCCGACCAGGCTGACCGCTCTGGTCATCGCCATCCTCGCCACGACTCTATTTTGCATCCTGCTTCGTGATAATAAGGTCAAGCAGGTGGTTACGTCCCCGGCCTGGTCTGCCCGTCTGGTTGCCGGTCGACTGATTTTCACGGCGTCACTCGTTCTTGTAGTGACAGAGTTTGCCGACATCGTCGGTCCGGGCTGGGCCGGTCTTTTCTCAGCTTTCCCTGTGGCCCTTTACCCGCTGGTGTTTTTGCTGCACCGGGAGTATGGGCCGGAGACGGCACAGAACATCCTTGGGAATTTCCCATACGGGCTTTGGTCCGTCATCGCCTACGCCCTAACTGTATCTTTGGTTTACCCTCTATACGGTGTGGTTTGGGGGACGCTGCTAGGTTTTGCAGTTGCGACCGCTGTATTGGCGATTATGGGGATAAAGCCTCTACTCGCTTACTGGAAGAGTTCTGGGCAAAATGCAACGTGAAGTGTCTCGTTCACCACGCCTCTGAAACGCAAAATTGGGTGTGTCAGAGACGAGGTGAGTAGGACGGTGACATCATGACCAAAACCATTTGCTACTGCTACGATTATAGTGATGAAGATATAAGGGACGATGTTCGTCAGAACAATGGACGTTCAACGATCCTTGAACACATCACAAAAGAGAAGAAAAAGGGGACCTGCCAGTGTAAAACAAAGCACCCAGAAGGCAGGTGATGCCTCTCCGATGTCCACCGTGAAGTGGACAAAGCAATGAAGGAACTAGCAGCAAACTGAGTTGTCCGATAAACCACACCACTGGGATATGATTATGAGTGTCTCGGCCACCAAGGTATTCAGGACGCATAAGCAGGAGCACTCAAAGATAGGCAGACCATGAGAATAGAATATAACGTACAGTTAGATGATTGCCTCGTATTTAATCGACACGTGCTAAATACAAACCCTTTGATACTTAAAGCCCTTCGGAAAGGTCAAGTCTGGTGGGCATGTGGCCCTCTTGCCGGAGGTCTCCTGCTGTCAATAATAAAAAAAATGCCTCCTGAAGAAGCGCTGTTAATCCTGCTAATCTTAGGGGTCGCTCTTTCGCTCCCTATGTTTTTCCTGTACCCACATTATTTCAAAATTCGCAACGAAAAATACATAAACAAATTGTACGAAAAAGACGAAAACAAAGGAGTGCTTGGAGTTCATGAAATGGTTGTCTCTGACGACTGTTTGGAAGAGAGAACGGAGCATAGTAACAGTAAGATTCAGTGGAGCTCAATCAGTAAGATTGAATCAATAGCCGGCTACACATTTGTTTATACCAGCGACATAACAGCTTACATAATTCCACACAAAAACATCATCGCAGGGAACTGCATGGGATTTATTGAAAAGTTAAATGAGTCCCTTAGAAAAAATGTAAGTCAAGCTATCTAAAGCCTCAAGACTTGTCCTAAAAACTACGCCCCTGAGACGTAAATTCGGGAGTGTCAGGATCGAGGTGTTTAAGACAGATTGCTCTTTAGGACAAAGGGGAATGCGTTGACTGAATCATTGATGCAATTGCTGGCTGAACTCGAACACTTCGGCGAGGAAAATGATTGTTCGATCGCTGATCGACCTCGTCGTATGCTGAACATAACACGTGACACAGGAGAGTTTCTCTCTGTCCTCGTGAAAACGATGAATGCCCAACGTGTTCTTGAGATTGGTACATCAAACGGTTACTCAACTCTCTGGCTTGCAGATGCTGTTAGGTCTATAGGTGGAAGTGTTACTACAGTGGAACTTTCAGAGTATAAGCTCAGTCTTGCCTCTCAGAACTTCAAGAGAACGGATCTTTCTTCTGTCATAACTCAAATCAATGGTGATGCAGGCAGCATACTTGCCAATGCATCTGATGAGAGCTTTGATTTGATCTTTCTTGATTCAGAACGATCTGAATATCCAGGTTGGTGGCATGATCTCAAACGAGTCCTTCGTAAGGGTGGGTTGCTAGTCGTGGACAATGCGATTTCCCATAAAGAACAAATGGAGCCTTTTATCTCTTTGGTTGAGGCAGACACTGCCTTTTCTACATGTTTAGTACCAGTTGGCAAAGGGGAATATCTTGCCACACGTTTTTTGGATTGAAGTGTCCCAGAAACCAGGGGCTGTAAGAATTTTTCGTTTGCATCAAACTGATCACACCAAAGACAATGTGAGGTTACATAAAGAGCCCAATCTCTGAGAATGTCTTTCTTTAGTATCGGCATAACAGCTAAGGGTTTATCTCTCGATGCGATAGTCTTGTAAAACATATTGTGCTAGATTTAATATTGATTTTGTATGCCTCAACAAAGAGGACCTTTTTAGATCGTGAAAATATTGGAAAATCTCAGCACAGAGTCTCAGCGGCAGTATCAAAGACTTTTCCACGATATGGCCCAAGGTGTTTTTAACCAACTAGCGGATGGTTCCCTTGTTGACGTAAACCCTGCGGCATTGGAATTGTTTGGACTGGATCGTGACCAGTTTTTTGGGCGTACGTCCTACCATCCGGACTGGAAGGTCATAAATGAAGACGGGTCAGATCTTGTCGCAGAGCAGCACCCATCAATGGTTGCCTTGCGTACTGGTATCCCGGTAAGGGATTTCATAGCAGGTGTATATAACCCCCAGAAGAAAGCCTTTGTCTGGTTGGCCATAAATGCTATCCCGGTAATCCGAGAAGAAGAGGACACGCCTTACCAGGTTTTTGTCACTCTCCACGACATAACCAATCTAAAAAAAGCAGAGGCCGCCCTCAAGGAGTCAAACGATGAATTGGACGCCTTTGTCCACACCATTTCTCATGATTTGCGTACCCCCATTACCCCTATCATAGGTTACGCTGAAATTCTGCGAGAGCATTACAAGGAGCAACTAGACGAGCAAGGGTTGTCTTATATATCAGAAATTGAAAAAGCAGGGCAAGAGATGTTGGCCTTGATGGAAGACCTTCTTTCTTTGGCCAAGTCAGGGGGGTTGAAGCGTCCTGTTAATCGTGTTTCAACCGACGAGGTCGTAACGGGTGTCATTAAAAACCTGGAGGCCGACATCTCTAGTGCAGGGGTTGTCTTGAAAACAACCTCATTGCCCTCTGTTCGTGTACCAAAGACCTTCCTGGCCCAGGTTTTTGATAACCTTATCAGCAATGCTGTCCGTTATGCTGGCAAGAGCAGTGACCTCATCGAAGTTGGAGGAGAACAAACAGGAAATCAAATAAGAATTTTTGTGCGTGACCACGGCCCTGGCCTCCCTGAGCAGGAACGTAAACATATCTTCGAAATTTTCTATCGAGGCACAAACAAAGGAGAGGCCAAAGGAACAGGTGTAGGGCTAGCAATAGTATATAAGATCGCTCGCAACTATGGAGGGAGAGCCTGGGTTGAGGAAACGCAAGGTGGAGGTTGTACCTTCTGGGTGGAGTTCGAGGATGTTGTTAAGGCCTAAAGGATTTTCAACCAGGTTCCTACGAGTCACGCCCCTGGGACACGCAAAAGGGTGTGTCAGGACCTAGGTGAATAGGACACGAGGTAAGCAAGCTCATGGGTGATTTGTATCGACAGTTTCAGGAGAGGCCCTTGGCGACCCGGCTTACGCTTGTGGTCGCTTTGGGAGGGAGTCTGCTCACCCTGATTCAGATCATCCTGCTGGAGAGCGGTCTGGATGGTATCTGCTTCAGCGGAGGGTGCGAGATTGTTGACAGCCAGACCACGATTCCGCCACTCTTTTTCAACGTTTTCGGGCTGGTCTTCTTGCAAGCCATCTTCTGGGGCGTTTGGGTCGGGCGAAGAAGTGAGGAATTGCAATTCTACGTTCGTATGCTTCTGCTCGCCGGTTTGGCCGCAGAGGGGGTGCTGGTCTCCTTTCAATATGTTGTCGTTGAAAGCTTCTGTACCTACTGTTTGATCATTTTTTCACTGGTGGCCCTGCTTAATCTCCTGGGTGGTTTGCGCCAGACCGTGACCGGTGCCGCCATATTTGCCGCGGTTGTGATCGCATTCTCAACTCTGCAGTTTAAGGCGACAACCTCTGGATCCACCGCCACCGGGATCAAGGATCTCGGAAAAGGGGCTTACGCAGTTCTTACGGGAGAGGAGAAAAAGCCGAAGCTCGTCCTGTTCTTCTCGTCTACCTGTCCGCACTGTGAAAAAGTGATCAAATCGATGCAGCAGGGGACAACCTGTACTGTCAGCTTCAATCCGGTGAGCAAGGTCACGAAATTCCCTTTAACGGGAGTGATGGCCAACGAGCATTACGATATCGGTGTCAACAGGGCTTTCATGACATCTCTTGGCCGAACACATATTCCAGTTCTCCTGGTTGACCAGCAAAAGCGTCTCGAACTCATCGGCGGGGGAAACGCGGTCATGAACTACCTGGACAAATCATGTCGCCCACCATCCGCTATTCCATCTCCGAAGCAATCTCTGAACATCTTCGAGTCACCTGCAAAGGAATCCGTCTTACAGGCATCCTCTGGAACGTGATTTCGAGTGTGTCAGGACCGAGGTTTTTAGGCCACCTGAAAAGGACCACGGTTAGCTTGGTTCGTTAAGAGTGAAGATGAAGATATTTACTTTTATTATCATCCTGCTTGTGCCATTTAGCTCTACTGCCGAAGAATGCGAGATTAGTGGAAAAGCAATTCTGTGGGCCTACGACGTGTGTTTCTGGGAGCACGAGACAGATGATTCTATTCATCCTGGTGTGATTGATTGCGTCGAAGAAGGACAGAAATTAATAGAAAAATTTGGCACATGTGAGGCTAAGCGTATGTTTAAGTCGCGCATCTGCGACATGGCCAGGGAATGGAGCATAGAAGGTGTTGATCCGGAAACATGTATATCGTCTGACAGGCCTCTCGGTTCAGCTGTTAGAGATGGCGGCATTTGAAGGCGCTTAACCCGCACCTCTATTTGGATTGCCTGCAGCACTGGTGAGCCTTCGGCTGCTACTGAGGCGCGATACACTCGTTTCCGGCGTAGGTTCCGAAGCTTCGTCCACTCAAACTATTATTTGCAAATAAATAAAATATCCATAAATGAATAAAAGCATGCCTTGCGACTTCTCTTATGCCCTGATGTAGTCTAAAAAAATCAACAATTATAGTGATTTGCGGTCTTGTTGTGATTAACCTTGGTTGGTACTCTTCTTGCTCTTATAGATGTCAGAGACCTGTTCCGCTACGTTCCGTAGTTTGATGCGGGTAGCGCCTGTTGTGTTGCCTTTGCTGTACGGAGTACAATCATATTAGTGTCTTTGCTGTCTGAGCGCGTGCCTGAGGGTGCGATGTCTTAAGGGAAATGCGAATGTCAAAAGAGAGAGACCTGAAGGTCGTTCCACAACGTCAGGCCGATGCTGAAGGAAATTATTATTCGGCAAGCAAGAATGCTATCGGGCCGGGAATGAATGAGCGAATCCAGCGTCTGCGCAAACTGAGCGTTGAAACAGAGCCGAGCCTCTCTATCGAACGCGCCCTGCATGAGACCGCTTTTTACAAAGAGAATTATGGCAAGCACTCGACCCCGGTGTTGCGCGCCCTGAATTTTCTTGATCACTGTCAGAAGAAAACCCTCTATGTCGGCGATGACGAGTTGATCGTTGCCGAGCGCGGCCCACACCCCAAGTCGGTGCCGACCTTCCCCGAGTTGACCTGCCACAGCGTTGAGGACTTTCATGTCCTCAATACCCGCGATCAGCAACGCTACACCATCAGCGACGAGGATGTTGAAACCTACGCCCGCGAGGTGATCCCCTACTGGCATGGCAAGACGATCCGTGAACGCATTTTCAGCCATGTCCCCGATGAGTGGCGGGCTGCCTACGAGGCAGGTCTCTTTACCGAGTTCATGGAGCAGCGCGCGCCGGGGCATACCGCCCTCGACGGGCAGATCTATGGCAAGGGGATGCTCGATTACAAAAAGCAGATCGCCGCTGAAATCGAAGCCCTTGATTATCTCAAGGACCCGGAGGCCACCGACAAAGCTGAAGAGCTCAAGGCGATGGATATCTCCTGCGACGCCGTGATTGTCTTCGCCGAGCGTCATGCCGACCTGGCCGAAGAGTTGGCCGCAGGGGATGATGACCCTCAGCGTGTTGCTGAGCTGCAAAAAATTGCCGAGGTCTGCCGTTGGGTCCCGGCCAACGCGCCGCGCACTTTCCACGAGGCGATCCAGATGTACTGGTATGTCCATCTGGGCACCATCACCGAGCTCAACGGCTGGGACGCTATGAACCCGGGGCATTTCGACCAGCACCTGGCCCCTTTCTACGAGGCGGAGCTCGCAGCCGGCACGCTGAGCCGTGAGCAGGCCAAGGAGCTGCTCTGCTGCTTCTGGATCAAGGTCAATAATCACCCGGCGCCGCCGAAGGTCGGTATCACGGCCCGTGAAAGCGGCACCTATAACGATTTCACCAATATCAATATCGGTGGTATCACCAGTGAAGGTACGGACGGTGTCAGTGAAGTGTCCTACATCATGCTGGAAGTGGTTGAAGAGTTGCACATCCTGCAGCCTGGCAACTCCGTTCACGTCAGCAGTGTAACGCCGGATCGTTTCCTGGAAGCTGCCTGCAAGGTGATTCGCCAGGGTCACGGTTACCCGTCAATTTTCAACCCGGATATTTATGTAGAGGAACTGTTGCGCCAGGGTAAATCGGTCAGGGATGCCCGTGAAGGTGGCTGCAGTGGCTGTATCGAAGTTGGAGCGTTCGGCAAAGAGGCTTACGTTCTGACCGGTTACCTGAACGTGCCGAAGGTCCTCGAGGTCACCCTGAACAACGGCATCGACCCGGTGACCGGCAAGCAGGCGGGGATCGAGACCGGTGATCCGCGCGATTTTGTCAGCTACGGCCAGCTCTACGATGCTTTTAATCGGCAGCTGAACTTCATCATTGATACCAAGGTGCGGGTCAGTAACTATATCGACCGCATGTTCGCCAAGTACGCGCCGGCGCCCTTCCTCTCGGTGGTGATTGAGGATTGCATCAGCAAGGGGCGGGACTATTACGATGCCGGGCCGCGCTACAATACCAACTACATCCAGTGTACAGGCCTCGGTACGACGACCGACAGCCTCTCGGTTCTCAAGAAGCATGTTTTCGAAGCGAAGACGTTCACCATGGAGCGTCTCCTCGATGCCGTCGGCAAAAACTTTGAGGGAGAGGAGTTCGTGCGGCAGACCGTGCTCAACAAGACCCCTTTCTTCGGCAACGATAATGATGACGCCGACGACATCGCCCTGCAGGTTTATGCTGACCTGCTCGCGGCGATAGACGGCAAGCCGAACGTCAAGGGCGAAACCTTCCACCTCAACATGCTCTCCACGACCTGCCATATCTACTTCGGCAAAGTGATGGGGGCGACTCCGAACGGTCGCCTGGCCGGCAAGTCGATCTCCGACGGCACCTCGCCGTCCCACGGCGCCGACACCCACGGCCCGTCAGCCGTGGTGCGGTCATTGACCAAGCTCGATCACACCTTGTCCGGCGGGACCCTGCTCAACCAGCGTTTCCTGCCGAGCCTGCTCAAGCGGGATGAAGATGTCGCCAGGTTGGGTCAGTTGGTGCGTAGCTATTTCAAGCTTGGTGGTCATCATATTCAGTTCAATATTGTTGATACGGCAACCCTGAAAGCGGCTCAGGAGACCCCTGAGGATTATAAAGACCTGCTGGTCCGCATGGCCGGCTACAGTGACTACTTCAACGATATGAATACAGATCTGCAGCAGGAGGCGGTTGAGCGTACGGAAAACGAGTCGTTCTGATTATGGCTCGGCCGCTGATTTTTGATATCAAGCGTTACTCGATCAACGATGGCCCGGGCATCCGGGCCACGATCTTCTTCAAGGGCTGTCCGCTCAATTGTCTGTGGTGTCACAACCCGGAGAGCATCTCCCCGAAAATTCAGAAGTTCTTTACGCCCTCCAGGTGCATCGGATGTGGGGAGTGTTGCCGAATATGTCCTGTCGATGCCTGCAGTCTGAGTGCTGAGGGCGTGGTCACTGACAGCTGCCTCTGTACCCTCTGTGGGAAATGTGCCGAGGTTTGCCCGACCTTGGCGATGGAGATGTCAGGTCGCTACTATTCGACTGAAGAGCTTCTTGGGGTTATTGAAAAAGAACAGCCTTTCTTCGACCAGTCGGGGGGCGGTGTGACTTTCTCTGGAGGAGAGCCATTGCTCTATCCAGATTTCCTGATCGAAATTCTCAAAGAGTGCCGCCGGTTGGGGATTCATCGCGCCATTGATACGTCGGGCTTTGTGCAAAAAGAGACTTTGCTCAGGGTGGCACAACACGCTGATCTTTTTCTTTATGACCTGAAGATGATCGATGCGGAAAAACATAAACACTTCACAGGGGTCGATAATCGATTGATCCTCGATAACTTGTTGGCACTGGTCGAGTATGGTTCCGATATCCAGGTACGCATTCCACTGATTGGTGAAGTTAATGATGATGACGCCAGTGTTTCTGCCATGGCTTCTTTTGTCGCCGGGTTGCCTGGAGAGAAGAGGGCGGTCAGTCTTCTCCCGTTCCATGACGTCGCCAGGGGTAAGGATGAGAAGCTTGGTCAAGAGCGCGATCTGGGTGACTTGCGAGAACCGGGCGCGGATGCTTTGCAAAGAGTGATTTCTCTCTTTGCGGATCATGGATTGATTGCAACAGTGGGCGGATAATCGCTAACGGCATTTATGCGAAAACGCATCAAAAGCACATCATAATTCATGTATGTTTTTATGCATAAACAACTTAAAGTTATGTAAATACAGATGTATACGTTTATTATTCCATTGCTTTATTATGCGTTTTCGCATAACAAGACGTCCCTGAAGTCTCCATTTCCCTATCCGCATTACCTTTACGTAACAGGAAAAACATCAATTTCGCACGCTTATCAGTAATTTCTTGACGCCAATTTTTCTTTAAAAGTCATTTTATTCTAGTTACTTAAAGTCTTTTTTTGAATGGCGTGTCTGTTTGTGCGCATGAAAATTACTTCCTGTTTTGTTGAAAAGAGTTTCTTGGCATCTTGCTTGCTCTTATGACTATGTCACAATGACTCGGTACGCACTGCGGCCGGTCCCGAATCCCGCGTATAACGATTTATCAACATAAAGGCTCTAACGAGAAAGGTGCTCATCATGAATCTGCTGAACAATGCCATCCTTAAGGTCCCGACGCCTGTCAATGAACCCATCTACAGCTATGCTCCCGGAACACCGGAGCGTGATCTTCTCAAGGCGGCGATTGACGAAATCACCACGAAGAAGGTTGAGATCCCCCTGATTATCGGTGGCAAGGAAGTGCGCACTGGTAAGCTCGGTAAAGTTGTCATGCCTCATGATCATCAGCATGTTCTCGGTGAGTACCATCAAGCCGGTGAAAAAGAGATCAACATGGCCATTGATGCAGCCATGGCCGCAAAAGAAGGTTGGGCCAGTCTGCGTTGGGAAGAGCGCGCCGCGATCTTCCTCAAGACGGCTGAATTGCTCTCCGGCAAGTACCGGTACATGATGAACGCGATCAGTATGCTGTCGACCAGCAAGACTGCATATCAGGCTGAGATCGATGCAGCCTGCGAGTTGATCGACTTCCTGCGTTTCAATGTTTACTACGCGCAGCAGGTTTATACCGACCAGCCCATGTATTCTTCGAAAGGCCTGTGGAACTTCGTACAGCAGCGCCCACTGGAAGGTTTTGTTTTTGCGGTTGCTCCCTTCAACTTCACCGCAATCGCCGGCAACCTGGCTACGGCTCCTGCCATCATGGGTAACACGATTCTGCTCAAGCCGGCATCGTCCTGTGTTTATACACCTTACCTGTTCATGCAGATACTCAAAGAGGCTGGGATGCCTGATGGTGTAATCAACTTCGTGCCGGGCCCCGGTTCGATGGTCGGCAAGGTCTGTCTTGATCATAAAGACCTCGGCGGGATTCACTTCACCGGCTCAACAGGTGTCTTCCACCAGATGTGGCAAACTGTCGGCGAAAATATTGCCAGGTACAAGTCGTACCCGCGCATTGTTGGCGAAACCGGTGGTAAAGATTTCATCGTTGCTCACGAGAGCGCCAATGCTGAGCAGTTGACGACAGCAATTATCCGCGGAGCTTTCGAATTCCAGGGCCAGAAATGTTCAGCCGCTTCACGCGCCTATATCCCAAAAACACTCTGGGGTCAGGTTCGCAAGCAACTCGAAGCCGATATGGGCACGATCAAAATGGGCCCGACCAACGATTTCACGAACTTCTTTAATGCCGTTATCGACAAGTCGGCTTTTGCGACCATTACCGAGTTTATCGATTATGCCAAAGAGGCTGCCGATGCTGAAGTGATCATCGGTGGCGGCTATGACGACAGCAAGGGCTTCTACATTGAACCGACCGTAATCCTGACCAGTAACCCGCACTTCCGCACCATGGAAGAAGAGATCTTCGGCCCGGTTATGACGATCTATGTCTATGAAGATGGCAAGTACGAAGAAGCACTCGAACTCTGTGACAAGACCTCGATCTATGCTCTGACCGGCGCAGTTTTCGCCACCAATCGTGAAGCTGTAAGTCTGGCCATGACCAAATTGGAAAATGCCGCCGGCAACTTCTACATCAACGACAAGCCGACCGGTGCCGTGGTTGGTCAGCAGCCATTCGGTGGAGCCCGTGCCTCAGGGACCAACGATAAGGCTGGTTCTTACCTGAACCTGGTGCGCTGGGTGTCGCCGCGCACCATCAAGGAAACCTTTGAGCCGCCGACTCACTTCGCCTACCCCTTCATGGATGCTGAATAGGGAAAGACGGGCGGCTTGCCTGCCCGCATCAATACTGTTCATCTATGGAGGTATAAATGTCGGTTTTTAACTATCTGGTATCAAAAACGATCATGCATGTGCCGGGTCCGATCGTTGGTCTCTTTGCCAAGGGATACATCGCCGGAGAAGAACTGAAACATGCGGTTGCCGTCACGAAGGAACTCAACGGCAAGGGCATGATGGCTACAATCGATATCCTTGGTGAGTTTATCAAGACCAAGGAAGAGGCAAGCTTTTTCAAGGAGCAGTGTCTGGATATCCTGAAAGGCATCGACAAGGAAGCGCTTGACGCCAATCTCTCGCTGAAACCAACTCAAATGGGGTTGGAACTCGATAAGGAGTTCGCCTTTAAAAATATCCGAGAGATCGTTGCTTTGGCTGCAGATTTGAAAAATTTCGTGCGTATCGACATGGAGGATCATCCCTGCACTGATGACACAATCGAGTTTTTCCGGCGTCTGCGCGAAGAGTTCCCCGGCCATGTCGGCGTGGTCCTGCAGTCCTATTTGCGCCGTACTCTTGATGATATCGACAGCTTAAGTGACGGGCCACTCAACTTCCGCCTCTGTAAGGGGATTTACAACGAGCCACGCGAGGTTGCCTATAAAGACATGGTGACCATTAATCGCAGCTTTGTCTGCTGTCTCGACAAGATGTTCGAGAAGGGTGCTTATGTTGGCATTGCCACCCATGATGAGAAGCTGGTGTTTGAGTCCTTGCAGTTGATCAATAAGTCTGGACTCAAGAGAACGGATTACGAATTCCAAATGCTCCTTGGTGTCGATCCCGAGCTTCGTGACCTGCTCGTGGCCCAAGGCCATCGTTTGCGTGTTTACGTGCCCTTTGGCGAATCATGGCTACCATATTCAAGGCGTCGGCTTAAGGAGAACCCCAGTATCGCCCAACATGCATTGCGGCAGATGCTCGGTATGAAGCGCAAATCGGTCTGAAGGAAAGAATAATATAGAGATGCAATGGAGGATGTCACTTGTTGGCATCCTCCTTTTCGTATAAGTTGCTCCTCGGGACTGTCCCCGAAAGGGGACTGTCCCTTTATGTTGCAGGCCGCAGAAAAGCTCGGGACGGCCCGCGTAGGGACAGTCCCCTAAAAAAGGTAAAAGAATGACCCAACAGGCAACAATCAAGACCGTCTATCGCCTCTGGTGGCCTCTGGCTCTGACATGGTTGATGATGGCCGTCGAAGGTCCTTTCCTGGCCGCAATCATTGCCCGTATGGGTGATAGCGCCACGAATTTGGCTGCCTATGGTATTGCCTACGCCTTTGGCTTGATTACCGAGGCGCCGGTGATCATGCTGTTGAGCGCATCAACACGGCTGGCCCGGAGTCGCTGCGATTACCTGCGCTTGCGATCCTTCTCGATAGGACTTTGTGGTGCCGTCACCCTGTTTCTCCTTCTGCTGTTGGTTCCGGCAATTTTCACTCCCCTGACAACGACTCTTCTCGGTCTGTCTGCTGATATCGCCAGTCATGTCCAGCCGGCCTTGTGGCTGCTTCTGCCCTGGCCGGCAGCCATCGGCATGCGTCGTTTCTACCAGGGGGTTCTGATCTCTCACCATCAACCGGGCAGAGTTGCTGTCGGGACCTTGGTCAGACTATTGACCATGTCCATAACGGCATATTACCTCTGGTTTCTTGGCGGCCTGTCCGGTGCCAGCTTGGGAGCCTGTTCTCTGAGTGCTGGTGTGGTAGCCGAAGCATTGGCAACCCGTTGGCTGGCTCGTCGCGTGATTGCTATATCTTTGAGCGAAACAGGGACGGATGTTGTCATGCCATCCTATGCTGCTCTGAGCCGCTTCTACCTGCCGCTGGCTATGACGCCGTTGATCGGCCTGAGCATTCATCCGATGGTGACGTTCTTCCTCGGTCATGGTTACAAGCCGGTCGAGTCGTTGGCGGTCATGCCAGTCCTTTACGCCTTGACGTTCTTGTTCCGTGCCCTTGGGCTCTCCTTGCCGGAGGTGGCGATTGCCACGTTGAAGGACGGTCAGCAGAATCGGAATGTGATCCGCAAGTTTGCACTCTACCTGGCTCTCAGCCTGGGTGGCGGGCTGTCATTGATCGCATTTACACCTCTGAATGTCCTTTGGTTCTCAACCCTTTCCGGGTTGCCGGCGGAGTTGGTGAAGTTGGCAATCCCGCCACTGCAGATCTTGTCGTTCTTTCCTGCTTTAACGGTTGCCATCGGTTATCAGCGAGCTCTTCTGATCAATGCCGGGATCACAATGCCGGTCACTCTGGCAACTGCGATTGAAGCTTTGGGAATCTTTTCAATTCTGACCCTGCTTGTACTATACTCAGCGCTGCCCGGAGTGACCTCGGCTGCGATTGCGTACCTGCTAGGCAGACTGCTGGCGCTGACCTATCTTTGCTGGCCTTGCTCAAGTCTATCGAAGCGCGCTGTTTGTGTTGTTTAGTTGTAATTTTCTAGGAGATGTTTGATGCAGGGAGATAATTCACGTTCAGGCGTCTGGTTTGTCCTCATGGCAGCAGTGTTATGGGGCACAACCGGTACCACCCAGGCTTTTGCACCTGACGGATTCGATCCGATGGTGATCGGGACTTTGCGTCTGGCGCTTGGTGGTGTCTCCATGATGCTGATCGTATTGATGACCAGTGGTGTATCACAGTTGAAAGGCTGGCCACTCAGGACGACGCTTGCTGCTGCTCTTTTCACAGCGCTCTATCAGGCCTTCTTTTTTGCCGGGGTTGCTAAAACCGGAGTCGCCGTAGGTACGATTGTCGGCATCGGTAGTGCGCCGGTCGCCGGTGGTGTGCTGGGTTATTTCTTCAGAGGTGAGCGTCCTGGCCGAAGTTGGTTTATCGCAACAACTCTTGCAATTATCGGTTGTGTTGTCCTGACCCTCAGCAGTGGTGGCGATGTCGTGATTGACCTGACAGGTGTCGCCCTCGCTGTCGGCGCCGGTGTTGCCTATGCGGCGTATACTCTGGTGATCAAGGGCTTGCTGGAAAAACACGAAGCGAACGCAGTGATCGCTGTGGTTTTTTGTATTGGTGCCCTGATGCTTGCACCCCTGCTGATCGGTCGTGAAATGGCCTGGCTGGCTGCTCCGCGCAGCATCGCTGTCATACTGCATCTTGGCCTGGTAACGGCTGCCCTGGCTTACTGGCTTTTTGCCCGTGGTTTGCAGCGGGTTCCGGTTGCCACGGCGGTCACCTTGACCCTGGCGGAGCCATTGACTGCCGGCCTGTTAGGTCTTCTGGTCCTTGGTGAACAACTGAATTCAGTCTCTTTTGTCGGCATAGCGTTGATCTTTTCAGGATTGGCCGTTCTTACTCTTGGGGGGCGTACCACACCGGAAACCTCGGCGGAGTTTGGAGGTTGACCGGATGGTCAATCAGCGCAAGGCTTACATATATGCACTCGGCGCGGTACTGATCTGGTCGACGGTCGCATCGGCATTCAAAATCTCGTTACGCACCCTGTCGCCGGCTCACCTGCTGCTCTATGCCAACCTGGTTTCAGTATTGCTTTTGGGTGCCATTTTACTTTGCCGCCGGGAACTTGGTCTGGCTATACCGAAGAACCGTCAGGAATTGCTCCGTTCAGCCGCCCTGGGGTTGCTGAACCCCTTTCTTTATTATCTGGTCCTCTTCAAAGCTTTTGCACTGCTGCCTGCTCAAGAAGCACAACCGCTTAACTATACCTGGGCCATCACCCTGTCGCTCCTGGCCGTGCCATTACTCAAGCAGAAGCTTGGACTGCGTGAAATTGTCGCAATCCTGATCAGCTACAGTGGCGTGTTGGTGATCTCGACGCGAGGGGACCTGTTTGGCCTGAACTTCTCGGATCCGCTTGGTGTCGCCCTGGCCCTGGGAAGTACGATTGCCTGGGCTCTTTACTGGATATACAACACGAAGGACAACAGACCGCCGCTTGCCGGTTTGTTCCTGAATTTTCTCTGTGCGTTGCCGCTGATTTTTATCTACTGCCTAGTTTTTACCGAAATGCATGCTCCGGATATGACCGGATTGCTTGGCGCGGCCTATATCGGCTGCTTTGAGATGGGGATTTCATTCTTCCTCTGGCTGCAGGCGCTGAAATACACAGCCAGTACGGCACGGATCAGCAGTTTGATCTTTATCTCACCCTTTATTTCTCTGGTGTTGATCTATTTCCTGGTTGGCGAAGAGATTCTGCCTTCCACCTTTTATGGTTTGATTCTTATCGTGGCGGGATTGGTTCTGCAGCAGGTTGTCAGGAATGTGGAGTCGGGTTGAAATATTGTAAAACGGCGCATAAATTAAGGGTGCACGATATGAAGATGTTACCGTCACCGGATGGCCCTTTTTGAAAACGGCTAAGTTATTATTTGTCAGGATCAGTAAGAATTTCGCATTTCTGCCAATCTTTTAAACTCCTTCCGATACGAGAGGATAAATAGTAGGCCTCTCGCTCCACTTTCATCATTCTCCAATCAATAGGTATCCCTCTCATAAATAACAGCTTAATTAAACGCAGCCCTTGCCGTCACCAGATCTCTTCCTGAACCCAGTGGGACTATATGTATAGCTGACAAGGAAAGGATTTCCATTTTTATAAAACAACAACTTAGGCCTTTGTAAGGGGCCCATAAAATTCAACCTAATTATTGACACAATTTGTAAAAGTAATATTGTTTAAACTGAAATGATTAATTAGCGACAGCACATGACCGTTATGTCAATCTTGCAAGGTTCTCCTTCAACAGAATCTTGCGAGCCTGCTAACTCAACGATATATAACGGAGGACAAAATAATGAATATGAATGAGGTTAAAAAGATTGCAAGAATCCGTGGCCTGAATCCTGGCCGCCTCAAAAAAGTTGACCTGATTCGCGCAATTCAGAAAGAGGAAGGGAACGAAAGCTGTTTCCAGACTGGCCAAGCTAACGTGTGTGATCAAGGTCAATGTTTGTGGCGCGATGACTGTTTGAAATAAGACATAGACCTGAATATTAAGATTACGTATGTAGAACGTTGCTAAAAACACACGTAGCGTAATGAAACGCGAACCCTTGGCAGTCAGTCAATGAAGGGGGGCCCATGAGCTACAAAACCATTCTTGTTCACATCGACCTTGGAAAACACAGCGAAAAGCGTCTAGAAGTCGCCATTAAGTTAGCGAGTAAATACGATGCATATTTAGTTGGGCTTTACGTTTTTTCTCCCTATATCCCACCTAGCTACATAATGGCTCATATGGGGGAGGAGATCGAAGCAGCCCAGAACAAAATCGCCGTCGAGTCAATGTCACGTGCTGAAGAGGCCTTTCACAAACAAACATCAGCAGCAGGTTTAGATAATATTGAATGGCATACTGCGTACGATGAGCCGATTCACGCCATGCAATTGCGGGCTCAAAATGCCGACCTTGTTGTGATCGGTCAGGCTGATTCTTCTGACGACTCGGGAGTTGCTATCGATTTCCCGGAGCGTTTAGTGCTTACCGCCGGTCGTCCGGTATTGATTTTACCGAATGCCGGTGATTTCCCCTCCATCGGAAAACGTATTCTCGTTGCTTGGAATGCCAGTCAAGAGGCGACGCGAGCCATTTCAAATGCAACGCCCTTTCTTAGATCTGCGGACAGTGTCTATGTCATGGCGGTCAACTCCAAAAGCAGCAAGAATGACATTATTAAAAGCGAAAACATGGTTCGTTATTTAGAACGCCTTGGTATCCGTACTGAGGTTAAAGATGTTCACGGTGTCGAGATTGACGTCGGCAATGCACTTCTCTCAAGCGCATCAGACTTATCTGCCGACCTGATTGTGATGGGATGTTATGGACATTCCCGTCTCAGAGAGTGGGTTCTGGGTGGTGCGACCCGTACCATACTGGAGTCAATGACGGCACCGGTTCTAATGTCTCACTAAGTTTTGAATTGTTTTTAGATGCTCGGGGGCCTCTCCAAACTCCTAGCGTTGCAGGGTCTCACATGTCACGACTTGTGATACGAAAAACGGCTTCTTTTTGATAGAGGTACCTAGGAAGCAGTTCAATCAACAAAACTATGGCCACAATCCACCTTCCTGCTGCGCCATCCGCAGCCAAAGCTGAAAGAATAATACTATGAACTTTGAAGACCTCCTGCAACAAGTGGTTGATTACGGCCAGAGCAACATGAGCGTAGTCATCGCTGTCGTTGCGGTTCTGTTGCTTCTGACATTTTTTAAACCCAAGAGCATGATGAAGTTTTACGGAGCCTGCGTCCTAGTCTTCATTGGGTTCTACCTGCTTACGCTACTAGGTGGCATTCTCTCTAGCGGGGATAAGCAGAAGAATCAAATGATCTATAAGACTCGCGAAGCCACCGGTGAATAGTCACCACACAGTTGGGCTCAGTATGCTATTGAAAATATTTTGAGCTGTTTCAGATTGCACCACTGCCGAGACGAAAACGGGCGTGTTATTGATAGAGACATTTAAGACGACAAAATGATGGCCACCAGGGTTCGATCCTTGGTGGCCTTTCTTGTAAATATAGATTTCTGTGTGAGATGTCATCACCAGTCGGTATAGTGAGTCGGAAGTAAAACGCGATTTAGTGTTTTAAGGGGGAATAAATGTCTAAATTCTACATCCCGACAAATGGTGTAGCAGGTTGGCAGTCACTATTAGCTGATCCGATTAAGCATTGGAAGACTGGCTATTCTGCAAAGGCGTTAGCTTGTTGCTGGGAAGAAGCTCAAGGTTTTCCTGTCGAGGTTATCAATCTTTTTGAAGGGACTGCCCTAGAGGGCATCAAGTTCCTGTTAGGTATACCAGAACACAAAGTTCCTCTACGTGGAGGATCAACACAATCTCAAAATGATGCTTTCATTTTGGCTAAGGCAGGTAATGAACTTGTCTCGATAACAGTTGAAGGCAAAGTAGCCGAACCCTTTGGCCCAACATTAGGCGAATGGCTACAGGATGCATCAGCAGGAAAGTCTGTAAGATTAGACTACCTCAAAAAACGACTTGGCCTAAGTGGAGAGGTTAGCCCTGATATTCGCTATCAATTACTTCACAGAACAGCTTCTGCTGTTATTGAAGCTAAGAGATTTAATGCTTCAAAAGCTGTAATGATCGTTCATTCATTCAGCCAAGAGAACTTGTGGTTTGATGATTACTCTGCTTTCCTTACATTGTATGGTAAGTCAGCCAGTGTTGGGGATTTAGTCCGTGTATGCACTGTTGATGGGATAGATCTTTTTCTTGGTTGGGCAAAGGGAGATGCAAAGTATTTAGACGTGTAGTGCTCATCAATTCTTATATATCAGGGTTAGTAATAATTTCGCATTTTATCCAATCTGAGCACCTCAAAACAATGCGAGAGGATAAATAAGAGACCCTCTGCTTTGACCACCGTTAGCAACTGAGGTAAATTGGCAGCGGCTTATATATTCAGATTTCTAACCGAGGGAAGCTTAGATGCATCACAAATCTATTGCCTTATTTGTTGTCATGCTAGCCGGTTGCCTCTGCCCAACTCAGCCGTTTGCTTTAGACACACCTACTCCAACTTTTGTCCAGGCAATGGTCGGTGCCGCTCAATTCTCAGAAGACGATCTGACCTTTTCAGAGACATCAACAACCGACGGCACGGTTACCAGAGACAACGACCTGTCCACCATGCCATATCTCGGGATGGCTTTTCAGTATCCTTTTCATGGTGAAAATTCACAAGTCGGTCTGGACGGCGGCTTCCTGTTC
>CAZXBD010000053.1:0-2136 GCA_964638305.1 uncultured Geobacteraceae bacterium
GCACCGGGCGTCTTGACTCAAAGTGTTGTGGATTCAATTCGGGATGATATTTCTGAACGTATAGAGATGCCAGTTGTTCTGGAGTTCAGCATTATTCCTGAGACGATAGTGCGTAGTGCCGATGTTGTCACGACACCTGAATAAGAAAGAGAAGGTCGGTACTCGCTATGTGTTACTGACTATTCGGACTTTTGAGGGGCCACTCGAACGTTTTATCGAAAGGACCTGGAAGCTGGTATATAACGAGCAGGTTCTCAATAAACCTGAAGGGGATAAGTCATGACTTACTATTTACAGCCTTTGACAACTGGCCTGGCCCTTGTTTTATGTTGCTTCCTGGCATTTGCGGTTCCCGCCAATGCAGAAACAGAGACCGGGGATGATAACTGGACCTTTGCCGGGTCGGCCTACCTTTGGGCTGCGGGGGTTGAAGGGACGGATGCGGCCGGTGATGAGATCGATGTCTCATTCTCTGAGGTCCTGGAGGATCTTGATGGTGGCATCATGGGTCTCCTCGCCGCCCGTAAAGGCCGATGGACGCTGCTTGCGGATGTCATCTACCTGAGGATTCATCAGCAACCCAGTTCGAATACCGATGTGAAACTGAAGGGGTTTGTTTCGACCTTTGGGATTGCATATCGGGTCATGGATGCTGATTCGCTCAAGCTCGATATACTGGCTGGTGCTCGATACTTCAGTCTGGATGTCGATCTCGAGTTAGATATTGGGGGAAGCAAGGTCAAGCAGTCCGATTCCGAGGATACTATCGACGGCATCATCGGTTTCCAGGCATTAGCCCCTCTCAGCAAGCAGTGGTACTTATCCTGTTATGCAGATATTGGTACCGGTGAAAACAAGCTGACCTGGCAGGCCTGGCCCTTAGTTGGCTACAGGTTTGAAAAATTTGATCTGGTTGCAGGTTACCGACACCTGGAGTGGGAAACTGATGATGGCGATAACATCGAAGACCTCAACTTCAGCGGCCTATGCTCGGTATTAAGACTCAATTTTAATGTTTGCGTGTCATAATCGGGCTATAAGCTTTTGAGGTTTTGACCTTGCTGAAAAATGTCTGTGGAATTTCACGTTGGGTCATGACTAGCTAGTTAAGCACCTGTTACGCTTATTTTGCTTACGATGAAAGGAGTTGAAAATGAAAGCGATCTTTTTCCCTAAGAAAAGTCCAATTCTGCTTATTGGGATTTTCATCTTGTCTCTCTTCTCGCAACCCGTCTTTGCAGATTCCGCTGCGGAAATAGACAAAGAAGTTAAATTAGCCTTGGAAAAACTTTATGCCGGATCACCTACAGCAGTGGAGTTTTCAAAAGTCTGCAAGGGGATCTTGGTCTATCCAGATGTCGTCAAAGCCGGACTGATCATTGGCGGCCAATATGGTGAAGGGGCACTTCTCGTCGAAGGACAAACAGTTGGGTACTACAACACGGTGGCCGCTTCGTATGGCGTTCAAGCTGGGGCGCAGTCCTTTGGTTATGCCATGTTTCTTATGACTGATGAGGCCCTAAACTATCTTCAAGAGAGTGACGGCTGGGAGGTTGGGGTTGGTCCGACAGTTGTTGTCGTCGACAAAGGGACGGCGGGAAGCATGACGACATCGACAGCGAAGGAAGACATTTATGCCTTTTTCTTTGACCAGAAAGGCTTGATGGCCGGCCTCGGCTTGCAAGGTTCTAAGATTTCAAAAATTACTCCGGACAAATAACATAATGTCATCTGAGTCTCCTCCGGCTCTACAGCCCGACGGAGGAGTGGTACGAAGGAACGTGGCTGCCCGGCGAGTTCAAACTGGTTGAATGATTCCGAATTATCATTTTAAAGGAGAGTCAGGCATGAAGACTCCAGCGACCGTACAACGAACCCTGCAAATCCTGTTTGTAACGGGGATTTCCATCTTTGCTTTAGCCCCGGCTCTAGCTGCGGATACTGTTGAGGTCAACGCAAATGCAGCGAAGAAACCCAGGCTCGTTCTCCAGATCCCCGTCGACCAGTTACGGGGCGACCTGCCGACGCGCTACTTCGACCGGCTCGGTAAAGGCGGGCTGCGCTACCTGCTCGAGGAGGGCATCCACTACAACAACGCTCATCATGCCCATGCCAACACTGAAACCATCGTCGGTC
>CAZXBD010000054.1:0-5838 GCA_964638305.1 uncultured Geobacteraceae bacterium
ACCCTCGCGTTTCGACGGCCATCTTCGAGCACTACCTGCCCACTGAAGCGGGTGGTGACCTGCCGTCAGATAACCTCGGGGCTTTTGTCTCCATTGCGGACAAGATAGATACCATCTGCGGTTGCTTTGGCGTTGGCCTGATCCCGACCGGTTCGGCAGATCCCTATGCCTTGCGTCGTAGTGCTATCGGAGTTCTTACGATCATCCTCGATCGTGGCTATCAGGTTAGTATCCCCGCGTTGGTCGAACAGAGTCTTGGCTTGCTGGAAGCAAAATTGACCCGGCCGCGCGCCGAGGTCCAGGCTGATGTCGTAGAATTTATCCGTTTGCGCCTGGTGAATATGCTGACCAGTCGCGATTTTGCAACAGACGTTGTTGACGCGGTTCTCAGTGCGCGTTTTGATGAGCCCGGTGACGCCGTTGCAAGGGTCGAAGCTCTTTCGGCGCTCAAGAAAGCCGCCGACTTTGAACCCCTCGCGGTTGCTTTCAAGCGTGTTGGCAATATTATCAAGGGCGGCGTTGACACGGTCGTGAACTCAGAACTCTTTGAAGCCGACTGTGAACGTCTTCTGGCCTCAGCCGTTGAGGAGACACGGCAGAAGGTGGCCGACCAGGTCGCCAAGGGCGATTACGGCGCGGCACTGCAGACGATCGCCGGGTTAAGAGAACCGGTCGATGCTTTCTTCGACGGGGTCATGGTCATGGCCGAGGATGACAGGGTCAAGGCCAACCGGCTGGCCTTGCTGACACAGGTTGCAGCCTTGTTCGCCGACATTGCAGACTTTACACGGATCGCCGCTTAGGAAACTAAGCGGCGGTTTTATTTTACCTGAAAAGTTCCGGTGTTTTTTTCCGGTGTACTATAAAAACAGTATAAATAGGCCGCAGATTAAAGCAGAAAAGGCATGATCCTGATCTTGTTTTTCAATCAGTTTTGATCCGATTTTATCTGTGGCTAAATTAAAGGGTTTGACCAAAAGCTTTTTGCCTTGGTCTCAAATCAGCGTTCGTCAGATTTGATCAGCGTCCAATTATAGATTCTTTGAACATAAATTATCAAACTCAACAAGGAGGCGACAACGATGGCAAAGTATGTCTATTTCTTCGGCGACGGCGAAGCCGAAGGCCGCGGCGACATGAAAAACCTGCTTGGCGGCAAGGGGGCCAACCTGGCCGAAATGACCAGCATCGGTCTGCCGGTGCCGGCCGGTTTTACCCTCACTACTGAAGTCTGTACCGAGTTTTACAAGAACGACCGCAACTATCCGGCCAGTCTTGAAGACGAAGTCAATCAGCATCTGGCTCGGGTTGAACAGTTGATGGACAAGAAGTTCGGCGACTCGAAGAATCCTCTGCTGGTCTCGGTTCGATCGGGTGCGCGTGCCTCGATGCCGGGCATGATGGATACGGTCCTCAACCTCGGGCTCAATGATGACACCGTACAGGGCGTGATTGCCCAGAGCGGCGACGAACGTTTTGCCTACGACTCCTACCGGCGCTTCATCCAGATGTACTCCAACGTTGTCCTGGGCATGGACGGAGATATCCTCGAACATCTCCTGGAAAAGATGAAGGAAGATCGAGGTGTTGAGGAGGATACCGCCCTGAATGCAGAGGATCTCAAGGAACTGGTCGGTCTGTTCAAGACCAAGGTCAAGGAGGAGCTCGGCCACGATTTCCCCATGGACCCAAAGGAACAGCTTTGGGGCTCGATCGGCGCAGTATTCGGCTCATGGATGAACTTCCGCGCCGTTACCTATCGCAAGTTGAACAATATCCCCGCCGAGTGGGGCACCGCGGTTAATGTGCAGTCGATGGTCTTTGGCAATATGGGTGATGACTGCGCTACCGGCGTCGCTTTCACCCGTGACCCCTCAACCGGTGAAGACTACTTTTACGGTGAGTACCTGATCAACGCACAGGGTGAGGATGTGGTTGCCGGGACCCGGACCCCGCAGCCGATCAACAAGGCCAAGCATCAGCCTGGTGACCTGCCGGCCATGGAAGACGTGCTGCCCGATTGCTATCAGCAGTTGGCCAAGATACGTGACGTCCTCGAAAAACATTACCAGGATATGCAGGATATTGAGTTTACCATTGAGAAGCACAAGCTCTACATGCTGCAGACCCGTAACGGCAAACGCACCGCCAAGGCGGCCGTAAAGATCGCCGTCGATATGGTCGCCGAAGGTCTGATCAGCCAGAACGAAGCGATCATGCGTGTTGCCCCCGAGCAACTCGATCAACTGCTGCACCCCTCTCTCGACCCTGATGCGCCGAAGACCGTGGTCGCCAAAGGCCTGCCTGCATCGCCCGGCGCCGCCTGCGGTCAAGTGGTTTTCTCTGCTGACGAAGCTGAAGAAGCCTCTAAAATCGGACTGAAGGTGATCCTGGTGCGGGTCGAGACCAGCCCGGAAGATATTCACGGCATGCACGCCGCGCAGGGGATTCTTACCGCCCGTGGTGGTATGACCTCCCACGCGGCCGTGGTTGCACGTGGTATGGGCAAGAGCTGCGTGGCCGGTTGCAGTGATATCAAGGTTGACTATGCAAGCCAGCAATTTACCGCGAGGAACGGCCAGGTCTTCAAGAAGAGCGATGTCATCACTCTCGACGGCTCCACCGGTGAAGTCATGCAGGGCGAAGTGCCGACGGTGCAACCAGAGCTGACAGGAGAGTTCGGTCAGTTGATGGAATGGGTAGACGGCATTCGCCGTTTGCGCGTGCGCACCAACGCCGATACGCCTCATGATGCTCAGGTGGCCCGTGAATTTGGTGCCGAGGGCATCGGCCTCTGCCGGACCGAGCACATGTTCTTTGAGGGAGATCGCATTACGGCGGTACGCGAGATGATTCTCTCCGCTGATCTGGATGGCCGCAAACGGGCCCTGGAGAAAATCCTGCCGATGCAGAAAGGCGATTTCCTCGGGCTGTTCCGCGTTATGAAGGGATTGCCGGTCACGATCCGTCTTCTGGATCCGCCTCTGCACGAATTCCTGCCGCACAGCGATGAGGATATCGAAGCCTTGGCTGGCGAGATCAACGTCCCGGCACAGACGCTCAAGGCCAAGGTTGAATCGCTGCACGAGTTCAACCCGATGCTCGGCCATCGTGGCTGCCGCCTGGCGGTCACCTTCCCGGAAATTTACGACATGCAGGTGCAGGCGATCATGGAAGCTGCCTGCGAGCTGGTCAAGGACGAGGGCTTCAGCATTGTTCCCGAGATCATGATCCCTCTGGTCTGTGAAGTGAAAGAGCTGGCGATCCTGCGGGCCAACGCTATTCGTGTGGCTGATGAAGTGATCGCCCGCTATGGTGTTGAGGTCGAATACCTGATCGGCACCATGATTGAACTTCCCCGCGCTGCTCTGACGGCTGATGTCATCGCCCATGAAGCGGAGTTCTTCTCTTTTGGCACCAATGATCTTACGCAGACTACCTACGGGTTGTCCCGTGACGATGCCGGCAAGTTTCTGCCGTTTTATGTCGAGCAGGAGCTTTTTCCGAACGATCCCTTTGTTGCCATAGACCAGGCTGGAGTCGGTCAACTGGTAAAGATGGGCTGTGAGCTCGGCCGCAAGACCCGCCCCGACATCAAGCTCGGTATTTGCGGCGAGCATGGCGGAGAGTCCTCCTCGGTGAAGTTCTGCCACCGCATCGGCCTCGACTACGTGTCCTGCTCGCCTTTCCGTGTGCCAATCGCGCGGTTGGCTGCGGCACAGGCGGTGTTGGAAGAAGGCTAAACATGCCTTTTGGTGAGTTGCATGATGAGAGCCTCCGGTTTGTTCGGAGGCTCTGTTTTTATTTCTTCCCTCTGCGATAGCTGGTGGCTTCAACAAACAAGGACATCTGACACGCCAGTCGATCAGAGCTTACCCGGTATTGTCGTACTGGCAGAATTCCTTCCATAGCCGAACTCCCGGACCTTCTGGTTCTGACCGGAACCGGTGTCATAACTACCTCTGGTCTGACCTGGCTACTGTTTCCTTCGGTATCATGAGAAGCTGTCTTCTTTGTGTGAAGTGGGTTTTCTCGACTGTTGTTATAATCGTATTGTTTTCGCACTCCTACTCTTTGTTCTGATCTCTGTTGCTGTTATTATATTAAACGAGACGCACTAGTGAGCTTTTGTCGCGTCTGAAAATATTCGTTAGCTGCTGGCGAAAATTATGGAGCAGATGTTATCTCTGCCCTGATTTTCAACGTTAAGAAAATCGACCTGTTTTGTCGGTGGTTCAGATTCGAATTACAAGCGTCTTTGGAAAGAAGTTCTCTGCAAGTATCGGAGGGTATCATGAAGGCAATTCTGCAAACCTGTATCGACGTCGAGGAGCGGGTTGGTGAAATCTACCAGCAGCTTGTGAATCATCCGGACGCCAACGATGAGTTGCGTGAGATCTGGCAGGAGATGGCGGATGATGAGATGCGCCATGCCCACCGGATTCGATTGGTGAATGAGCGCTTTGAGAGCTCCGGTGTCATCGCGTGCAACCTGAGCCGCGAGGGTGTGCAGGAACTTTATGATCGTGCTGGCGAAATTCTTCTTGATGCACAGGAAGGCAGCCTTTCTCTCGATGAGGCCATTTATGCCTCTGTGGAGTTGGAAGACGCCTTCCTCAAGGCCCATCTCGGTTATGCCGAGTCTGGCAATCAGCCGGACTTGCAGACCATGTTCAAGTCCCTGGCTGAAGCTGACCGAGAGCATACTGTGCGGCTGAAAGCCTTCCTGAGTCGCATGAATGACGGCGAGGGTCTGGTCTTTGGCGAGCGCAACGATACGTTATGAAAATCGTCGTTCTTGATGGATATGCAACGAATCCGGGTGACCTCTCCTGGGAGGGTCTGACTGAGTTCGGCGTGTTGGTTGTTTATGATCGCACTCCGGCAGAAAAAACCATTGAACGCGCCGCAGGAGCTGAAGTCCTGATTTCCAACAAGGTTTACCTCGGTGCAAAAGAGCTGGCCGCTTTACCTGAGCTGCGTTATATAGGTATCCAGGCGACCGGCGTCAATGTCGTTGACCTCGAGGTTGCACGTGAGCGTGGAATCGTTGTCACCAATGTTCCCGCATACAGTACGGAATCGGTGGCGCAGCACGTTTTTGCCCTGCTGATGGAGCTGGCCCGTGGTGTTGGTCGGCATGCCGAGCTGGTGCAGCAAGGGGCGTGGACGAGCTGTCCTGATTTTGCCTTCCAGGAAACGCCACAGATTGAACTGACCGGAAAGGCATTCGGCATCATTGGCTTCGGTGATATCGGCCAGGCCAGCGCAAAGATCGCCGCGGCCCTTGGTATGCGCGTCCTGGTGCATACGCGGAGCCCAGACCCTCTCGCCTTTCCGGATGTCAGTTTTGCAGGGCTCGACCAGCTATTGGCCGAAGCCGACGTTGTCAGCCTGAGCTGTCCTCTCTCACCGGAGACCGAGTTGCTCATCAACGCTGAGCGCCTGGCCCTGATGAAAAAGTCCGCCTACCTGATCAATACGGGCCGTGGTTTGCTCGTTGACGAGGAAGCGCTGGCCGCGGCGTTGTTTAACGGCGAAATCGCCGGGGCAGGTCTCGATGTTCTTTCGCAGGAGCCACCACCGGCAAACAACCCCTTGCTGAAGGCTCCCAACTGTTTTATCACGCCACATCTGGCGTGGGCGACCAGTGCCGCTCGGCAGCGTCTGATCGATGAGCTGGTCGCGAACCTGCGGGCTTTCCTGGCGGGAGAAATGCGAAACAAGGTCAATTAACCCGAAATGCGTGGTGGGTAGCGCGAACATGCAATTCAAGACTCTCCATTCCTGGCACTTGTCATCGCAAGAAGCTGTTGCATTACAAAATGAACTGGCAAA
>CAZXBD010000055.1:0-2549 GCA_964638305.1 uncultured Geobacteraceae bacterium
ACCATTGAAATTTCTGCCGAAGCGCCGTTCTCCATCACGTGCAGCAGCGCCACAATGGAATCGATTGGGAAGTAGACCCTGGACAAGTTTTGTCCGGGTTCATACAGCACCTTTCCCAGCGGAAGGCGCTCCAGCTTAAGATAAGGAAACAGGCGCTGCTGCGCTTCAGCCGGCAAGGCTGCCAGTAGATGATTTTGCAATGGCGTCTGTGTACCTGACATTCTGTCTGCTTTTTCCTCAATCCTAAAACAGTTAACTCATTGTTTAACCGTATCAAATATGATATCTGCCTGTCTGCATTCCGTATTGATTAGCGTATTTGAACTACGCCATCAGCCCTTAGTATAGTCATAAAAATGTCAAGGTCTTAATATGGTTACAATTGTTCACAATTCAGAAAAAAAAGCCGGGCAGGGCGCTACAGCTTAGGGTGCCGGATGTTTTATCGTTCCTGATTTGATATCATGCCGCGATGAAAATTCAGCCGATCTTTGCAGTTCTTCTTCTGGCCCTCAGTTTTTCTCTGCTGGCCCAGTCTCCTGAACCGGAACAGACTCCTGACATGCTAGATGTCACGGAGACTACTGAAGTCAGTGAACCAATCAAGAATGTTGAGATGCCGCAAACTCCTCATTCCCAAAGCCCCAAAGAAAGAGCTCTGATTCAGAGCGCTTACGACGGGAACCTGGCGGAAGTCGAGGTCCTGGTTGCCAAAGGCGTCTCTGTAAATTTGGCGGATAAGAAAAAGCGCACGCTTTTGATACTGGCAGCCTATAACGGGCACACTCCTGTCGTCGAATTTCTATATGGCAAAGGCGCCGATATCAATGCCAAAGACAGCGATAGTCAGACTGCGCTGTTTTATACGTCCAGACGTTCCTTCTATGAGACAGCAGAGTTCCTCGTGAAGAACGGTACCGAAGTGAATGCACGGAGCAAGAAAAAGGGTAACACCGCCTTGATGATCGCAGCAGCGTTAAATGATGTGAAAATGGTTCGTCTATTGCTCGACAACGGTGCGGATCCAGCCATCCGGGATAATTTCGGTGCCACTGCGGCGGTCCTTGCCGGCAAAAGGGGTAATTCAGCGGTTGTCAATATGCTGTCGAATCCGCCTGCGGCTGAATAGGGGGAAGCGGCAGGAATTGCGTTCTCCAAGAATCTTAAAGAGCCACCTCAGGGTGGTTTTTTTGTTGGTTTCAAAATTATTCACAAGTGTTAACCCAAAAAAATCAATAATGATTGATGGACATTTTTCAATTTTATTTTTATAGTTAAACGGAGGGATTGAAAAAGACACGGATGCAAGGGGCAAAAATCCAGTCTACCAGACCGTGGTTTGTCAAAGCACACCCCCGATCTCTCCAGATACCAAAGAAGAAACGGAGCGTTAAAGCCGAGTCGTTATCGACTCTCTCGTTGTCATTTTAGGCACGCAGAGTTTTTTGATTGAAACGGTCTCAACGTAACCCGTCAACATTTGAAAATACGGGCGAGTAAATAGTTTCTGACTCAATATGCTCTATAGATTCGAAACGCCACTCTCTCGCTGCAAGGCAACGAATGAAGGGTTCGTTGACTTCCATTAATCTGATTGTGAGGTAATTTCTATGCGCAATAATCAATCGAAATCGTTTGGCAGACGTCCTCTGCTGATGAAGTTGTCGGGTATCCCGCTGGCTTTGTTGCTTTGCGGCTCTGTGTACGCCCAACCTGCGAACGACGACTGTGATTCAGCCGAAGTTCTTCCAGGCTCGGCCCCTTTTCCCCCCTATTCCACCAGTGTTGACGCAACAGACGCCACGTTAGACCCTGCCGATCCACTGCTCACCTGTAATGCCGCCGGAAATGATGACGGCAGCCAGACCGTCTGGTTTAAGTACACACCAGAGGCCAGCGGGTGGGTCGACTTCAATACCTTTGGCAGCGAGACAGCCGGGGGTGGTGAACTGGACACTGCGCACGGCGCGTTTATCGGAAACTGCGGCGCCCTGGTTGAGGTCGCCTGTGTAGACCAGGGTTTAAATGACAGCCTGGATGTCGACGTGGTTGCAAGTACCACCTATTACATCAAGGTTGGTCAATTTGCCGGTGGCAACGATGCCGGAACTGTCGCACTAAATGTTGAAGAGGGTAGCCCGCCCATTGAGCCTGCTCAACTGGTTATCGAATCCTCGCGCAACGGCACTTCTGCCCGTATCGATGATATTGTTAACGGGTTAGCAGCCCGTCCACTTGCCGCTGCCCGGGCTGGAAACGCGCTTGACGCGCTTGCTGAGGTGCCGAACTCCATGGTCCCTGACAGCATGTCACCCAATGCGGCACGGTCTGACGGCTCACAGGTAGACGTCAAAGGGCGTGTCGTGTACAGCGATCCGGCCACTCTTCTGCAAATTTTCGAAGGCGGGGAAAATGATGACAACTGGGACGTGTTGGGGAGGTTTATTGCGCCGCCCGACACAGTCGGTGAGGTCGGTAAAGACCATTTCGTACAAATGTTCAACCTGCTGACGCAAATCTTCGACAAGGACGGTAATACCGTTCTCGGA
>CAZXBD010000056.1:0-13311 GCA_964638305.1 uncultured Geobacteraceae bacterium
CTTTACCAGACCTTGGTCACAGTGATATTGACCTGTTTCAGGACTTGCCCCTCCTTGACCACCACGGCAGACGGTTCAATGGTTCCTTTGTCATAACGCCCATAGAGATCACCGAGCTTGGGTGGCCCTCCGAATTTATCGCGGGCTGCCAGATAATAGGTGCCACCGGCAGGCAGATAGATCAAATAACGACCGTCCGGACCGGTTTTTTCCGAGACAAACTTCGGCCGCTCTGACATCTGCACGTGATCATAAACATGCACTCTGGCAGCTTCAACGGGTTGACCGTCACTGTCCAAGACCTGACCGGCAAGACCGGTCTTTGACTCATCGATATCGCCGGTGAAGTTGCGCTGGTCTCCAATCTTCACCGGAGCCGAGATTTGCATCTTCACAACACCGCCCTGAACGCTGACCTGTATAAATTCACTGCGATTATCACCGGCAACAACCGGACCGGTCTCTTCACCGCCGGTGCGTTTTCTGGCCACGACAACATAGTCACCGTCAGGAAGTTCAAGATCGAACTTGCCATCGTTGCCCGTTGCTGGCGAGATTGCAAAAGCCGGCCCGTAAAGGTCCATTCCGGGTTTGTAAACATAAAGACGAACCTTCTCCAGAGGCATGGTTACCTGCCCCTGCAGATGGCCTTTGCCAGACGTGGACTTTTCCACATCAGACTCGTCACGACCGCATCCGGCAACAACGAAAACAGCAAAAAAAAGCAGCAAGACAATGATCAGATTCAACTTCTTCAAAAGTTCTCTCCCGTAAAGCAGTGGTCAGGGGCGACTTTTCTCTTTTTACTGTTTCAGCAAGACCAGCCGCTCATTGGTACTCGAAGCATAATGTTCATACAAGGAATGGTCCATCAGCGCCATCCCAAAGGCAACACCCATTTCATCACCAGGGACAAAGACCACATCATGAGGGTCCCTGGTCTGCAATGCCCGCCGCAGCGTTACAATCCATCGACCCTTTTCATAACGGGATACGGCAAGAACATCGGCCCGACCACCAACCGGACGTTCGACAAGATACCCTGGGGCCACGCTGCCCGGAGGACGGAAACCTTCATCGGCCGGCAGTCTCTCAACATCGTAAACGGGGCCGTCACCCTCATCGAAGGGCCGCACATCGCTCCGATTGTTTAGCCGGTACCTCGAGTTCTCGGTAAACAAATCGCCAGGGGTATCACCATGCATCCCTTCCAGATCCAGGTAGCGATCGTCAGCGAACCCCAAACCGGCGGTCCGTGCCGCTTTCCAGTTCCACAAGTCCAGCCAAGCATTTTCCTGGGCCATGCGCATCTTGTTGGAGGCGTGAAAGCTGGACTTATTGACTCCGAAGTCGTTGATGTGACAAGCGTACGAACAGGAGAAGTCATTGAACTGCCCCCTTGCGTCCCACAACAGGCCAAAACCATCTTCCAACTGACCGGTGTTCTGCCACTGTTCACCGTCGTAGATCCAATCAAGCATAGACTGGTCACGCGTAGCGTCTTCCCAACTCAGTTGCATAAAAAGATCTTTATCCGTGTAAAACGCACGGATATCGACAGCAAGGGGTTCTGGAATGCGCGAACCATGATGACACGAAGCCGTCGATGTATGTACCGTATCTTCGTCAATATCAGTAAACGTACGCAACTTGTGAGGACGCCCGCCCCGGACATTGACTTCACGTGGCAGAGCCCTTTCCCAATCTGCCGAGGACGGTGCATGATCAAGCCAGAGCGCATAAGTACGGTCCGCAGGAATATCACTGCAACCGGCGAAGCAAAGAACTCCTCCTGTAATCAGAACAACAATGATGAGTGACGAGCGCAACAACGGCATTCCTTGCAAGATAAATTAAAAACAGACGCAAACTACAAGTCGTAAATAATCACAGCAAGGAACGTACCAGAACAAAGAGTTAAAAACCGTGCTATTTCAGCGAGATAACGTAAGGGAGTTGTCTCTTTTGAGGAAAGAAAGACAAGTTTCTGTCGAAGGGTCAGTCGATCAGGTGATACTTTTCCATCTTGTAGCGCAGGGTCGTTCGTTTGATGCCCAGAGTATCGGCAGCGCGGGTCTGCGAACCCTCCTCGCGCTGCAGGGTCTGAAGGATCAACTGACGCTCGAGATCTTCAAGAATTTCCGTGAGGCTGCCACCCTTTTCGGGAATTTGCAGGCAGATCTGATCATCACCCTGGACCCCTTGAGGAAAATCCCGTGGCGTCAATACATTGCCCTTCGCCAGGACAACGGCCCGTTCAATGGCATTCTGCAACTCACGAACGTTACCCGGCCAGTCGTGAGCCAGCAGGCAGCTTATGGCGCGGGGTGCCAAATCGGTGATTTTTTTGCCTGTCTCACTCGTATACTTTTCCAGAAAATATCGCGACAGCGGCTCAATATCTTCACGCCGGGAACGTAGTGGAGGAACATTGATATTGACCACATTCAAACGGTAATAAAGGTCTTCCCGGAACTTGCCCTCTTTGACCTGCTCTTCGAGGACCTTGTTGGTGGCGGCAACGATTCGGACGTTGACGCTGATTGTCTTGTTGCCTCCAACCCGCTCAAACTCATGCTCTTGAATCACGCGTAACAGCTTCACCTGTGCCGCCATGCTCATCTCAGCGACTTCGTCGATAAAGAGCGTCCCCTGATCAGCCCTTTCAAAACGGCCCTTACGGGTATCTAGCGCACCGCTGAAGGCCCCTTTTTCATGACCAAAGAGCTCACTCTCCAGGACACCTTCTGAAAGAGCAGCGCAGTTGAGTACCACGAAAGGTTTCTCCTTGCGCGGAGAGCTGTAATGAATTGAACGGGCGAGAAGTTCCTTGCCCGTTCCTGATTCGCCGGTAATGAGCACATTCGCGTTGCTGATGGCGACGGACGAAGCCATTTCGTAGACCTGCTGCATCGCAGCGGAGCTGCCGACAATCCCTGAAAAGTCGTAGCGGCCCTCCAACTCTTCATGCAGATAGCGATTTTCAGCCAACAAACGTTCGCGCTCAAAGGCCTTGGCGACGGTCAGCTTGATCTCGTCATTCTCGAAAGGCTTCGCGATATAATCATAAGCCCCAGAACGTAACGCCTGGACAGCGTTCTCAATCGTACCATAGGCGGTAATCACGATAATCGGCAGCGACGGCTCATACTCCTTAAGCTCAGCAAGGAGCTGAAGTCCATCCATTTCCGGCATCTTGATATCAGTAACGACCAGGTCAAAACGTTCACTTGCCACGAGTCGCAGGGCTTCTGCACCGCTCCCCACAGCAGAGGCGTCGTAACCCTCCCGGGTCAGAACGCGGCTGAGCAGACGCCTCATGCCATCTTCATCATCGACTATCAGTATTCGTTCAGAAGCCATATTCGTTACCAGTCTTCAGATCTTAAGCCTTCAGCAAATAAAATTATTCACTGTTTGAAATTGAGTAAACTTTATTTTTGCCTTCATTCTTGGCTCGATACATCAATCCATCTACCCTCTCTAAAAGGGAGACATCATCATCACCATCATCCAGCAGCGCTGCGACACCGGCACTGATTGTAACCCCATGGGTTTTGGTAGTGCCGGTAAGGAACCGGGGGGATTCCGTCTCTACAAAAATCCGGATACGCTCAGCAACTTTGACAGCTTCAGGCAAGCCGGTCTCAGGGAGCAGGGCGACAAATTCTTCTCCCCCGTAGCGATATACAGTATCGCAATCACGCAGCAACTCGCGCAGCAGGTTCGCCAACTCCTGCAACACGACATCACCACTGGGATGGCCATAGGTGTCGTTGAATTTCTTGAAGTCATCGACATCCAGGAGAATGATCGATAATGCCTTGTTGTAGCGATTCGCGCGGGCAACCTCATCTGCAAAGAATTTCTTGAACTGCCGGTGGTTGTAAAGGCCGGTCAGGCCATCTGTGCAGGCAAGTCGCAACGTCCTGCCGTGCATCCTTGCGTTGTCGATGCTCATTGTGGCAAAAGATGCAAGGATAGACAGCAGTTCGAGCTTCTCGGAGACAAACTCCCGAGGCTTGAAATCGTCAAGGTAGAGCACGCCAATCGTCCTCTGCTGAATCTTTAAAGGGACTGCAATCAGAGAACGAATCCCCTCTTCAATTGCCAGAGGATTGTTAAAGAATTCCGCAGTAGCGGTATCATTAACAATAAATAGATCCCCTTTCTCAAGGATCTCGTAGGTTAGTCCACCCGGGTTGACCCGCCAACTGTTGAGGGCAACAAATTTTTCACTGAGACCGGCATGTGCGTGCAGTTCCAGCAGACAGGAATTCGCATCGTATAAGGCAACCGTTCCGGCGGGCAGATCCATGATTGACATGGCACTATTCAGAATATTCTGCAACACCTTATCGAGATTAAGCGACGAAACCACGACCTGTGCCACACTCAGGATGTCTTTTAGATCCTGAACTTGTTGATTCAAATTATGATCAGTCGCGTTACTCATTACACACAAATCCCCCTATCAGTTCCTTGGTCAGAATAACACTAAACAAAGGAATAAAATCTCATAATACTTGCCTCGTAAAATATAAACAAGCCGCACTCGATAACCAACGGACTGAAATCACTGTATTGCCCGGTACTAGTCAATTTTTATTTTTATTTTATGTTTACGTGGGGTTGACACATACAACACCTTGTGGTTTAACAATCAACATTATACAATATAATGCACTTCTGCGTTATTCAATTAAAATCCTTATCACATTGCAGGAAGGTTGAACCATGTCGAAAAAAACCAAAAAAACAACCCCTGAGTTGTCTCCAAATGCCGTCACAGTCCTTGAGCGTCGCTATCTGCGCCGCGATGAAGACGGTAAAACCCTGGAGGCACCTATCGACATGTTCGAGCGGGTAGCAAATACGATTGCTGCTGGTGAGAAGGAGTTCAAGACCGGCCGGGTTCCCGCAGAACTTGCGAAAGACTTCCTGCAGATGATGACCAACCTGGAATTCATGCCGAACTCACCTACCCTGATGAACGCGGGTCGTGAACTCGGGCAACTCTCTGCATGTTTCGTCCTGCCTGTCGGCGATTCAATGGAAGAGATTTTCGAGGCAATCAAGCAAACCGCGCTGATTCATAAAAGTGGTGGTGGTACGGGTTTTTCCTTTAACCGCATACGCCCGGCAAACGATATGGTCCTTTCCACCAAAGGTGTTTCGTCGGGGCCTCTTTCATTCATGAACGTCTTCGACGCTGCAACCGAGACGATCAAGCAGGGCGGCACCAGGCGCGGTGCCAATATGGGTATTCTGCGCGTTGATCATCCGGACATCATGGATTTCATCATGTGCAAGCGGGATCAGACCGTACTGACCAACTTCAACATTTCCGTTGGCATAACAGAGGCTTTTATGGAGGCGGTCGAAAAGGATGCTGATTACGGCATCATCAACCCTCGCACCGGTGATGTCGTCAGCCAGCGTTCGGCCCGCAAGGTCTTTGATCGCATTATCGACCTGGCCTGGACCAACGGCGAACCAGGGATCATTTTCCTCGACCGTCTCAACCGTGACAACCCCACTCCCCATGTTGGTGAATTCGAGGCGACTAACCCCTGTGGCGAACAACCGCTGCTGCCTTATGAGTCATGCAACCTCGGCTCCATCAACCTGGCCAAGATGATCTCTGATGACGGCAAGATAAACTGGGACAGGTTGGCTGAGGTAGTCGAACTGGGAACGCGGTTCCTCGACAACGTTATCCAGGTCAATAAGTACCCGATCGAAGAGATCAGGGAGATGACCCGGGCTAATCGTAAAATCGGCCTCGGAGTCATGGGCTGGGCCGACATGCTGATCTTGCTCGGCATCGCCTACAACAGTGAAGCGGCCACAGAACTGGGTGATCGCGTTATGAAGTTTATCAACGAAAAAGCTCGCATGACTTCCAAGGTCCTGGCTAAAGAGCGTGGTGCTTTCCCCAACTTCGAGGGCAGCGTCTTTGACTTTAAAAATAGCGAACCGGTACGCAATGCCACCTGTACGACGATTGCCCCGACCGGCACAATCTCAATCATCAGCAACACCTCGAGCGGGATAGAGCCCCTGTTTGCTGTCTCCTACGTACGCCAGGTCCTGGACAATGACATCCTGGTCGAAGTTCACCCGCTCTTCGAAAAGATTGCCAGAGAGCGCGGCTTCTACTCCAAGGAGCTGATGAAGACAATTGCCGAGCACGGCACTATTCAGGATATCGATGAAATTCCCGAGGATGTCCGCGACATTTTTGTCACCTCGCATGACATCACCCCGGAGGACCACATCCGTATGCAGGCGGCGTTTCAGAACCACACCGACAATGCCGTATCGAAAACCGTCAACTTCTGCCACGATGCCACGCGCGAGGATGTCGCCACAGTTTATCGCCTCGCCTACCAGAGCGGCTGTAAAGGCGTTACCATCTATCGTGATGGCTCGCGCGACATGCAGGTCCTGTCGGTCAAGAAAGAGGACGCCAAACCGGAGGACACGATCCCCCATGAAACATCTAAAAAACGTTTCAAGCGTGATCGACCTCGCGCCCTTAAAGGCAGCACCTATCAGATGCAGACCGGCTGCGGTCCTCTCTACATTACGGTAAACGAAGACGAATCTGGTGTTTTCGAGCTTTTCACGACCATGGGCAAAGCCGGTGGTTGCGCCTCATCCCAATGCGAAGCGATCGGTCGCCTGGTCTCCCTGGCCTGGCGCTCTGGCGTGCAGGCCCGCCAGGCCGTCAAACAGATGATCGGCATCACCTGCCACAAGCCAGCCGGCTTTGGCGAAAATCGTGTTACCTCCTGTGCAGATGCTGTCGCGAAAGCAATCCAGATGCACATGGTCGATCATGAAGAAGCTGAACTGGTCCATGCTAACAATGGTGGCGCCTGCCCCGATTGCGGTGGTCCAGTAGAGCATGAAGGCGGCTGTTGTGTCTGTCACGTGTGTGGTTATTCAGAATGCGCATAAGTTAATCAGCACAACATTAAGGGTTGAGCAACAAACGGGGCGGGCTGATTTACAGCCTGCCCCGTTTTATTTCATCTGTTATTGATTATGCTTTGCCGGGAAACCACTTCCCCGGACCACGAAATTCTGATAAAAGGATGGCGCAACCATCGTCATGATTGCATTCATCAACCCTTTTAGGGAGTTATCAATGTTGATATCGAGACTCAAGCGATGCCAAACAGGTATTCTGCTGGTTGGCCTTTTGTTAATCCTGTCTGTCGTACCATCAATAGCCGGGCTGAACGAGCTGTTTGGAAAAAAGGAAATTGACGAAACTGAGCGTAAAGAAACTATAGAACGGATAGACAACATCCAGGAGAAGCTTAAACTTCTGCAGGATAAGCTCCGCGTTCTTGAACGCCGCAAAGCAGCAACAGAAGCGGCACAAAAAGCCCAGGACGCAACAGGGTCAATTCCTGCGACCCCGGTGCAGGTCAACTGGCAACCAGTTGATGAGACGACGACTGACCCTGGCGAGTTCGGCCTCTATACTTACCTGCTCTTCAAAGGCAAATTATCGGACACCTCATCTGTCGGCGTACTGGAAGATTTCATTCTAACGATCGAAACATTACCTGAGAATGAAGTTCCTGCCGGTCTGGCCAACCGCTTTCTTATCCCAGTGGAGAAACCCCAATCGATGGTCCGCCTGGGCCGCCAGCCTTATGATTTCAAATTGAATGATGCCTATCTCCAACGCCTTGAATTGCAGGACAAGCTGTCCGCAGGCCCAATTCTGGTTTCCATGAGGGAGCCGCTCGACCCTTACGGGATTGGTGACGTCCCTGCCTTTATGGCGGTCAGTTTTGGTCGTCAGACACCGCAAAGGGCTCTCGAACTCGCCAAAATCTGGCACCAGCAGGAAAAAGACACCATCCCCAGCAAAGGGCACCCGGTCTCTGAACTTTTCTGGGGACTTATAGATGGTGCGGGGACAACACAGGTTGCGCATTACCAGCAGCGCATTCTAGTCGCATTGCCCCAGCAATGACAGATTGGGAAGAAACCTGCAAACGCTGCGGCCTTTGTTGTTTCGAAAAATCGGTTGATCTGCAAGGGCGGTTCGTGACAACTAGAACCCCCTGCCAACACCTCGACATCATCAGCCGCGAGTGCCGAGTTTATGACAAACGCCTGGAGGTTGGAGAGGGATGTGTAAAGTTGACGCCTGAAGTTGTCGCCAATGCAGACTGGTTGCCTTCCTGTTGCGTTTATCGCACAAACGAAAGGAATTCTTAATCTTCAATTCTCAATTTAGAATTATGTCAACATTTTAAGTCAAAACTGTAAATCTCCACTGATAGCGGCATCCCTAGAAATCATTTCAGGGCTTGTCATTGCAATTCAAAATCAAGGGTTCAAAAGAGAAGAGTGCCTTCAATGCGTAGCTTTATTAAAAATAAAGCAAGCTTCGGCTGGTGTCTCTACGACTGGGCTAATTCGGCATTTGCCACGGTGATCCTGTCGGCAGTCCTGCCGGTTTACTTCGCAAGTCTGGTCCCGGCCCGCGGCGCAAACGTCTTCTGGAGCTCGCAACCGGTTCCGGCTACGGCCTTGTGGGGCTACATTGTTTCACTATCGATGATTCTGGTTGCCGCCACAGCACCGGGACTCGGCAACCTCGCCGACCGGCGCGGCTGGCGGCGACGTTTACTGATCCTCTTCTGTTTGCTCGGTTCTTTCGCTACCTGCGGTCTCTACTTCACCGGGGCCGGCCAATACCTTCTGACTGCAGCTCTTTTCATTCTCGGCAATATCGGTTTTGCCGCCGGCAATATTTTTTACAATGCTTATCTCCCCAACCTGGCTTCCGGGCACGAGGCAGACCGTCTCTCGGCGCGCGGCTTTGCTTCCGGCTATATAGGCGGCGGGCTGATGCTTCTGATCGTGTTTATCCTGATTCAACAGCACACTTTATTAGGATTGCCCGACAAGGCAACGGCAACCCGCCTCGGTTTCCTGCTCACCGGCTTCTGGTGGCTAGGCTTCGCCCTGCCCGCTTTTAAATGGCTCAAGGATGTGCCGGTTTCAGCAGGAGCACTTCATACCTTGCGCACCCCCCGTGATTATCTGAAAACCTTTTCCGATCTGCGCCATTATCGCGACCTCGGTCGATTCCTGATTGCCTTTCTTCTCTACAACGATGGTATCCAGACAATCATCGCGGTTTCAGCAATTTTTGCACGTCAGGAACTCGGTTTGGAGACAGGAACGATCCTCGCTTGTTTTTTGATGATACAGTTCATCGCGATGCCCGGAGCACTACTCTTTTCACGCTTGGCAGGTCACTTCAACACCAAGCGCGCTGTCTTGGTCAGCCTGATCTTTTTTACCGCCATCACCGTGTATGCTTCAGTCATGACTAGTGCCATTGAATTCTGGTTTCTTGGCTTCGCTGTCGCTATCGTCCTTGGTGGCAGTCAGGCCTTAAGTCGTTCACTTTTTTCCAGTATGGTGCCTAAACATCGAAGTGCCGAATTCTTTGGATTTTATGCCATCAGTTCAAAATTCGCCTCGATTCTCGGGCCACTCACCTTCGCCCTTCTGATCGAACTGACCGGCTCCAACCGCATCGCGATTCTAGCCCTGGCTTTCTTTTTTATTGCCGGAATCGTATTATTGCTTGGGGTCGATACAGAAAAGGGCCGATCGCAGGCGGAACGCACCTATACAATGGATTCACTTTGAAAAGGAGAAAACACCATGAGAGCAGCATTGATAGCGGTTTTATTGACAGCGTTGCTTGTCAGTCCATCGGCGGCACAGGAACTAACAGGGACGCTTCAACAGATTCAGAAGACTGGGACAATAAAAATCGGATATCGGCAGTCTCAGCCGCCCATGTCCTTTTTGGACAAGGAAGGTATGCCTATCGGATATTCTCTTGATCTTTGCAAAGAGGTTGTCGCTGACGTAGAGAAAGTTATTGGTGGCGAGGTAAAGATCGAGTACGTCCCTGTGACTGCTGAAGACAGGTTCACCGCGTTGTCTGAAAACAGGATCGACCTGTTGTGCGGTGCCACGACAAAAACTCTGTCCCGGGGCGAACTTGTCGATTTTAGCCAGCTGACATTTGTCACCGGAGCTTCATTCATGACCTTAAAAGGTACGAAAATCAGGGGAGATTTTAACGACAAAAAGATTGGCGTTGTGAAGGGGACAACGACTGCCATTGCCTTGAAAGAGCTCCTGCAGGACGCTGGAACGAATGCAGAAACCATCCTGTTCAGTACCTCTGCCGAAGGGCTGGAGGCATTGCAAAAAAAGAAAATAGATGCTTTTTCTGCCGACCAGGTTGTCCTCATCGGTCTGGCCCTAAGTACAGAAAAGCCTCAGGACTTCACAGTCCTGCCTGATCTGTTTTCGTATGAACCCTTCGCACTGGCCCTAAGGAGAAATGATGCGGACTTTCGCCTTGTTGCTGATCGCGTGATCTCGGAACTTTACAGGACAAAAGAGATACTGAAAATTTACAATAAATGGCTTGGTAAATTTTCCAACAAGAGATCATCTGCCTTTGACGCCCTGATCAAGCTCAACGCTATTCCAGAGTAGTTTGTTTGGTTCTGTCCCCTACTCACAGATCAAGTTATCAACCAGACAACACTATGGCCACCGGATAGATATCCAGGTGGCCATAGTTTCATCTGATATGGAAGGAATCATCCCTTGCGAATCCTCGGATCAGCCATGGCGTAACTGATATCGGCCAGAAGGTTGCCGATCAGGGTCAGAACAGCACCGATTACCAGAATCCCCATAATCAGAGGATAATCACGCATCATGACGCCATCGTAGAAAAGCTTGCCCATCCCGGGAATGGCAAAGATTGTCTCGAAAATAACACTGCCGCCGATCAGTCCTGGAACGGAAAGACCAAGAATAGTAATGACCGGCAAGAGCGCGTTGCGCAGGGCGTGTTTGTAGATGACGACCCTTTCCGACAAACCCTTGGCACGTGCGGTGAGAATGTAGTCCTGGCGAATCACCTCAAGCATGTTCGAACGCATATAACGCGAAAAGCCAGCCAGCCCGCCAAAAGCGGAAACAAAGACGGGCATGATCAGGTGATGCACCATATCCCAGAGTTGTTTTCCCGAACTCATGTAATCGTAGCCAATTGATTTCAGACCTGCCACCGGAAAGAGACCCAACCTCACGCCGAGGTAATCCATCATCAGCAGGGCCAACCAGAATGACGGCATGGCAAAGCCCAGAAAAACGAATACAGTAGTACCACGATCAAACATGCTATTCCGGCGTACTGCGGATAGGATACCGATCGGCACAGAAACAACCAGGATGACAAAGATGGATAACACGTTGATAAGAATAGTGATCGGCATGCGTTCACCGATTTTTTCCAGGACCGGTCGGTGGTCCTGCGCAAAGGATTCACCAAAGTCCAGGGTGACAATCTGTTGCATCCAGAGCCCATACTGGACATACAAGGGCTTGTCGAGGTTATAACGTTCACGCAACCGATCGCGCATCTCAACACTCGATTTCGGGTTGAGATCGGTTTGCATATCGGTCGGTTCGCCGGGAGCAAGATGAATGACCACGAAGCTGATCAGCGTAATACCGATCAACAGGGGGATCATCAAAATCAAGCGTTTTGAGAGATAAATGAGCATGGCTATATCAATTTTTGATCTTGAATTCTTAATTTTTAATTGAGAATCTAGAGACTTGTTTTCTTCTCTTTAATTCAAAATTCAGAATTTAAAATTAAGAATTCCTCGTTAGCGAGTATATTTCTGTTCCGTCTTTGGCACATACCACTTTATGAAGTTATGTGAAATTCCGGCCGGTGACGGCTCAATACCGCGGAAGCGTTTCGCCACTGCCGGCAATGCCTCGCCAACGTAAAGGAAGGTATAAGGCTGTTCCTCAGCCAGGAGCTCCTGGAAACGGTCATAAATCTGCTTGCGCTCGTCCCGGACAAAAGTACGCCTGCCCTTCTCCAGCAATTCATCAACTTCCGGGTTACTGTACTTGACGAAATTCAGTTCGCGCGGTGCTGTTTTGCTTGAATGCCAGATGTTGAACTGATCAGGTTCCGGGCCGCCACTCCAACCGAGAATCGTGGCATCGAAGTTGCCGGGGAAAATAAATTCCTTCAGGAAGGTCGCCCATTCAACAATGCGAATTTCGATGCTGATACCCACTTCCTTGAGGCGCCGTTGAACGATTTCGGCCGTCTTGGAACGCAGGTCGTTGCCCTGGTTGGTGACGATAGTAAAAGCCAGCCGCTCTCCATCCTTGTCCAGGACACCATCTCCATCGCTATCGACCCAGCCGGCCTCAGCGAGTAAAGACCGTGCTTTATCTGGATTGTAATGGTAGCGCTTGACATTTGCATTGTAGACCCAGGTATCAGGCTTGTAAGGCCCGGTTGCGACATGGCCGAGCCCCAGAAGGACACCATCGATAATCTCTTGCTTGTTGATGGCGTATGATATCGCCCGACGGACACGCTGGTCCTGGAACAGCGGTTTGGTCAGATTATAGCCGAGATAAGTATAGCTGAAAGAAAGGTAGCGGTGCTTGTTGAAGTTACGGGTAAACGCCGGCGTGTCGGTCTGGGTCTGGTACTGGATCGGTGTCAACCCCATGAGGTCAAGACCGCCCGACTGAAGTTCAAGAAACTGGGTCGAGGTGTCCGGAATCACCCTGTAGACGACACGGTGAATATAGGGCTTTCCCTCGTAGTAATCAGGGTTGGCAATTAACTCCACCTTTTCACCGGCATCCCATTTGACAAATTTATACGGGCCAGTTCCAATGGGATTGCGCGAAAGGGGGCTTTTGGTGATTTCCTCCCCTTCAAGCAGGTGCTTGGGATGAATCGAGGTCCCCCAGCTTTCCAGAGCCGGCGCGTAAGGTTTTTCATAAGTGACCCTGAAGGTATAAGGGTCAAGGGCCTCAGCCTTGGTAACCTGCAGAAAATCTTCAGCGTATGAGGTCGGCACATCAGGATCGATATACAGCTGGTAGGTAAAGAGGACATCAGCACTGGTGAAAGGTGCACCATCATGCCAGGTCACACCCTTGCGAAGATAAAAGGTGAACGAGAGATTGTCTTCTGAGATTTCCCAGGATTCGGCCAGATCACCTTCAAGTTGCAGGTTTTTATCGTAACGGATCAGACCATTATAAACCAGACGGTTGATATCACTTGAAGCGGAATCCGACGAGAGGACAGGAAGCAAATTATTCGGCTCACCGATCGACGCCTCAATGAAAGTGTCGCCATGAACCGGCTTAGCAGCATCACCTTGCGCGGGGACAACCGTCTGC
>CAZXBD010000057.1:0-8232 GCA_964638305.1 uncultured Geobacteraceae bacterium
CCGTCAAAGCTCTTATACAGATCGCCCAGGAATCTGGCTGCAGCACGCGTCGCTTTCTCAGGATCGCGGCGCTCGTCGTACCACCAGTCATTTTTCAGGCCGTAACGACGCCCAGTGCTTTCAATAAACTGCCAGGGGCCAACCGCATGAGCCCAGCTATAGGCCTTGTCATTGAAGCCGGACTCTACCATTGCCAGATAAGCGAGATCCTGCGGCAGACCGGCTTCGGCGAAGATTCCACGCATCATCGGCAGGTAACGTCCGGAACGCTCCAGCCAGAGCTTGAAGGTTTTTCTCGCTCTGCCAGTATAGTAGTCAACGAAATATTTAACCTTTTCATTTTCCACAACCGGGAAATCGTAGACCGGTTCCTTATGCGCAAGGATTTGGCCCGGGTCCTCAGGTGGGATCTGATCGTCACTTTGCAACAGCTGATTATCAGCCAGAGTCTCTGCATCAAGAGGCTCTTCGAGACAGATCTCGTTCTCTTCTTCAGAAACATCAAAAAGCGAAGCCGCCAGCAGATCGTTGGCACTCGGCTCTTCATTTTCTATAACGGGCACAACCGGTGGTTCCGTTCCCTCCTGCGACCGGACCGGTGGCGTCACGAGAACGGGATCGAGATCGGGAGACGTCAACGAGGATGAAGCTGGGAAACAACCTGCCAGCACAAGACCGGACAGGAGACAGATGAGAACTTTGAAAAACCGCATTTAATAAACCTCCGAAAGCGGGCACAGGCTACACGAAAGACGCGCCAAGAGTCAAAGCGAAAAACATGCACGCTGTGTGCCCACCAAGCCATAAGGCACTAAGAATCAGTATCTTACAGTCTTAAATCCTGTAACTACAAAACCTTACAGCCCTAAAACCTGTTACTGGAAATTATTCCGGACATCCCCACCCCAGCAACGTTCTTCCATTTCCCGCAAAAGATCGTCAAAAGTTGTCCTTTGGCGGGCGCTGACCGCAATCGCATCGAAACGTCGACAGAGCGGGTCAACCTCTTCCTCGGGGATCAGGTCAATCTTGTTGAAAAGCAGGATCATGGGGACCTCCTCGAGTGACAGGTCCCGCAGGATGCGATCGACGGAACGAATCTGCTCTTCGAAACGAGGATTGGAGATATCGACCACGTGCAGCAACAAGTGAGCATCAACCATCTCTTCAAGGGTCGCCTTGAAAGCACCCATCAGACTTTTCGGAAGCTGCCTGATGAAACCGACCGTGTCGGTAATGATCACCTCGCGCTCCTCGGGGAAACGCAAGCGACGGGTCGAGGTATCCAAGGTAGCGAAAAGGAGGTCTTCGGTAAAAACCTCGCTCTGGGTCAGGACGTTGAGCAGTGTCGATTTGCCAGCGTTGGTATAGCCAACGATCGAAACAATCGGTACTCCGGTCCTGATCCTCTTCTGCCTTCGCTGCAGGCGGCCCTTACTCAGAGACGCAAGCTGCTTCTCCAGCCGGGAGATGCGATCACGGATGCGCCGGCGATCGGTCTCCAGCTTCGTCTCACCGGGACCACGACCACCGATACCGCCCATCAGCCGCGACATGGCCGTACCTTTGCCGGACAGGCGCGGCAGGATGTATTTGAGCTGCGCCAGCTCAACCTGGACCTTGCCGTCCAGAGTGTGCGCGCGACGAGCGAAGATGTCGAGAATCAACTGGCTGCGATCAATAACCTTGAGTTCGGTCATGGCGGCGATCGTGCGCGCCTGGACCGGGCTGAGGTCCTGATCGAAGACCAGCAGGGTTGCGCCCTTATGCAGGGCACTGATGACAACGTCCCTGAGCTTGCCCTCCCCCATCAGGCTGCGCGGGTTCAGCTTGCGCGAGCGTTGCATGATCCGATCGAGGACGACCACGTCGGCGGTGCGGGCCAACTCTGTCAATTCGTCCAGGGAATCCTCCGCTTCTCGTAGCGGGGCCTGGGTCACAGAAAGCAGAATCGCTTTTTCACGGCTGTCACCGAGATCAACGGTTTCCAAACGTGATTTTTCAAGCTCCGCATCGAGCGCGCGGATGAAAGCGGCGAAATCGAGGTCCCAGCTATAGAGCGATGGCATCGTCTGCAGCAGATAAATCTGGCCTGCGGAGTCCGGTGGCACCAAATGGGCGGAATGCACGGTCCCGGGAAGGCCATCATCTCCAACAGCGAGGCTGACAATCATGTCAAGCCGCAGTAGCGCCAGGTCGTTGAGATCATCCTGTGAAAGGGGCTCGCCCTTAAGATGGGTATGAATGCAGCGCAGACCACGCAAACCACTACGACCAAGTCCAAAACCGGTCAGGTCCGGGATGACGATCTCGCGGTCATCGCCGAGGATGACATACTTTACCTCGCCGCTCCGGTCCACGATCAGGCCAATCTGACGACGCAATTCCCGGGACTTCTCTGTCAGGTAACGGGCCAGTTCATGGGAAATCACCTCACCGGAAGGCAGTCGTCGCCGGTAGATTCTTTCAAGAGCTTTGACCTGGCTCGACTTCAGCCCTGTAGTACTGCCATGAATCATGAAGAAACTCACAATAGTTAAAAGAAGTTATAAGGCTGTAGAGCTGTAAGGTTCAAATCTTAAAACCTTACAGCTCTACAACCTTAAAGCCCTACAGCCTTAAAGCTTGATCGTATTCAGCTTGCCCATATTTTCTATGCAAAAAAGGCCCCAACCGGGGCCTTTTCCAATGTTTATGTAAGACGCACAGGTATTATAACGCCGAGATATTGAAACCACCATCGACGTAGTGCACTTCACCGGTAACCCCGGTTGAGAGATCAGAGAGGAGATAGAGGCTGGCCTTGCCAACTTCCTCCTGGGTGACTGTTCGCCGAAGCGGACTGCGCTCCTCCATCGTATGCAGCTTTTGCTTGAAGTTGCCGATGCCGGAAGCCGCCAGGGTCTTGATCGGTCCGGCGGAGACAGCATTGACCCGGATCTTCTGGGGGCCGAGTTCGGCAGCCAGGTAGCGGACCGCAGATTCCAGGGCCGCCTTGGCGACACCCATGACGTTGTAGTCGGGAACGGCCAACATGGCGCCGAGATAACTCATCGTGACGATACTGCCGCCTTCCGGCATCAAAGGCATGGCATAACGGGTCATGGGAACCAGAGAATAGGCGCTGATGTCCATGGCGAGGTTGAATCCTTCACGACTGGTCTGACTGAATGGTTTCTTCAGGTCCTCACGGTTGGCAAAGGCAACCGCATGAACGACAAAATCAATTGTTCCCCACTGTTTTTCAAGCTCATTGAACACCGCGGCGATCTCATCGTCGGAGCCGACATCACACGGCAGGATGATTTTCGAACCGAGGCCTTCGGCCAAGGGGCGGACACGTTTTTCCAACGCTTCGTTCAGGAAGGTAAACGCCAGTTCGGCGCCGGCGTCATGCAACTGTTGGGCAACGCCCCAGGCAATACTCTTATCGTTAGCGACGCCAAAAATGACGCCGCGCTTTCCAGCCATCAAACCCATGAATCATTCCTCCTCTGATTAAGTCTACGGTAGGTTGTCTTATCAGATAGGTGAGCTAAAGGCAAGGGTTTGCCACAATAATTTATTTGCCGGTGGCCATGGCCACATTTTCACCGATGATGGCCAACAGGGCCTCGGCTTTTCTATATCCGGGAACAACCTGTCCGTCGGGCATGACCAGGGTCGGCGTCGAACTAATACCGAGTTCGCCAACCATGGCCAACGTCTGATCTATAACAGGGATATCACAGTTTGCAGGCGGTACCGGTTTGCCGGCGAAGCTGGCTTCCAAAAGTTCCATGGAATTGCGGCAAACAATACTCTTGGAGATTTCGTATGCGTTGGGATGCATTTTAAGGGGAAAGAGTTTGATCAGAAAAGCGATATTCGGATCGCGCCTGACGACCTCTTTAAGCTCTCCATGAAGCTTCTTGCAGTAGGGGCATTCCGGGTCGGTGAAAACAATCACCCTGGTACTGGCTGAGGGACTGCCGAGCAGGAGAGCGTCTGCCAGGGGGATTTTACTCACATCCACCTTGTTCATTCGGGCGCCGCGCTGACGCGTCAGGTTTTCCTTATCATCCAGGCGGATGACATTTCCAGAGATCAGATATTTTTTGGAAAAGTCAATATAGACAGGAAGCTTTTTCTCACCTTTTTCAACGTCTGCCACCCACATACCAGGGACTTCCGAAAACTCCACGCTGTTGACCTTGTCCACCATGCTGCCAAGCAACTGAGCGGTTTCTTCCTTGGTGATGCTGTGACAGTCGGCGCAGGAACCGGCGCCACAACCATCCGCAGTCATGGCCGGGGCGGTGCTGGCAAACAATACCAGGGAGACGAGAATAAACAAAGAGCGCATTTCCATTCAACTTTCTCCGGACTCAGTCCGGCAGTTATCTGACACTTTATTCGATGCGACGTGAAAACTCTGCCGCGCATTCTAACGAATAATGTTGTCGTTAGACAAGGGTTAGACGCATTATCGGTGAAATGGTTGACAATACCAGCAATCTTTCGTAATAACTCGCCTCATGCACAGCAGCAGACGACACGAGAGAATGGATAATTAAAGCAAAATGGATGCCATAACCTTACTTGGTCTAGCCCTGGCGCTGGCCATGGACGCTTTTGCCGTTGCTCTCGGTACCGGCGCGGTCCTCGCGCGCCTGACCGGACGCCACCTCTTCCGTCTCGGTTTTCATTTCGGGCTCTTCCAGGCCATGATGCCGGTGATCGGCTGGCTGGCCGGTCAGACCATCATCCAGTGGGTCTCGGCCTGGGACCACTGGATCGCCTTTTCCCTGCTGGCCCTGATCGGCGGGCGCATGATCCACGAAGCATGCAGTGATGAAGAAAAAGCTGAAGAGCGTGACCCGACCAAAGGGGCCAGCCTGGTTTTGCTCTCCATCGCGACCAGCATTGATGCTCTGGCGGTCGGCTTCTCCTTAAGCGTCATCGGCGTGTCAATCTGGATGCCGGCCCTGGTGATAGGGCTGGTCGCCGGAGCGCTGACCGTCATCGGCATGCTGTTGGGTGGTCGCATCGGTGAACGCTGGGGCCCCCGGGTGGAAATTTTCGGTGGGCTGGTCCTGATTTCAATCGGTATCAAGATTCTGGTTGAGCACCTGATCGCCTGATGCCCCTGCACAAGAAGCACTCTTCCCTTCCTTGTCATCCCTGCAGAATGAGATAACATTCTCTTAGAGAAAACAGTCGGAGTTCCTGACCGAAGCACCTGTTTTAAATCACCTATTCCCAGTGGAGCAATCAATGGAACTGCAGCTTGAAGCCTTACCGAAAGAACGGCTTGAACAGGCAAAATGGGCTTACACCACCCGCCGGATCAACCAGCAGCAACCAATGCAGCTTCTTCATGGCCCGGTCTGCCCCGAAGCTGGGGACCTGGTACTGGCCCGTGTCGAGGAGCTCGGACAACACAAGCGCCTTGAGCTGGTCAGCAGTCGCCGGGCCAATCTCTTCGAGGGAGACGAAATCGTCGTCGCCTACGGCAATCGCTACGCGCCGGACCAGTTTGAAGGGATTGTGCCCGATCATCTTGGAGCCTGTCGTCTGGTCGCCGCCGGCGGCGTCGCAGCCCGCCTGCTGAACCGTCATGACCGGGTCAAGTCGGCGACCCGCATCACTCCTCTGGGCCTGCTCGCAGACCAGAAGGGGCATCGCATCAACCTGAGCGGGGCGCGCCTGACGAAAGCGGACCAGGTCGACACGGAGCCGCTGGTCCTGGTCGTAGCCGGCACCTCGATGAATTCGGGAAAGACAACGGCATGTGCCAACCTGGTCAAAGGTTTCGTTCGCCAGAAGATCAAGGTTGCTGCCGCCAAATTTACCGGGACCGGGGCCGGCGCGGATTATCGCTCCCTGGTTGACGCCGGGGCGGACCCGGTCTTTGACTTTGTCGACGCCGGTTACGTTTCAACCTACCGGGTCAACCGTGACGTGCTGCTCGATATTGTCATGACTCTCGGCGCAGAGATGGCAGCAAGCCGGCCTGACGTCATTATCGTAGAAGTCGCCGACGGCCTCCTGCAACGCGAGACCTCGCGCCTCTTCGCAACACCGGCATTCACGGACTGGGCCGACGGAGTTATTTTTTCTGCCAACGATGCCCTCGGTGCACAGGCTGGAATCTCATGGCTGGCAGCGCGCCAGCTGCCGGTCTTCGCCATTACCGGGGTATTGACATCATCACCTCTGGCCCGACGCGAGGCAGAGGACATATGCGGCCTACCCGTCTACCACACCGGCGCCCTGGCCCGCCCCAGCGTATCCAGCTACATTTACAACTGCCTCAGGTTCAGGCGTCAGGAGCAAACAAAGTCTTCTGAAGAGAAACAACAATGAGCCAACTGCCCGCCGTTCTTTCCGAGGCCAGACGCTGGATCTTCCTGCGCCTGATTGCCAACGGGACTCTACAGGCAGTCACCATCATCGGGTCGATGCTTCTGGTCAGGCACGCCTTCAACGTTCTCCTCAACCCGGAATTCGATGACCCGGAAGTGCATATGTATGACCTCTCTCAGGTTTGGGAAATCGTTTTTTTTGCCCTGGGCCTGATGGGCTGTACCGGCCTGGCTGCATGGTTGCGTTATACAGAACGGGTCGACGCCGAACGTTTGGGGCAAGCCTATATCCACCAGGTCCGCATGACCGTTTTCGACCGCATGAGCACTTTTGCGCCACGTGCGCTCAGTAGCCGCTCGACCGGCTCATCTATGCTGCGCTTCGTCGGAGACCTCTCGGCGATCCGGCGCTGGGTCAGCCTCGGTCTGGCACGCATCGTTGTCGCCATCATCGTCACTGTGATTTCCATCAGCGTACTTGCCTTTCTCGATCTTTACCTGGCCCTCAGCTCAATCGCCATCCTGACTCTCGGGCTGGCATGGAACCTGAGGATGGGACCGTTCATGCATCGCGTCATCACCGAAACACGACGGCGGCGTGGGCACCTGGCCGGGAATATCAACGAGAAGATCAGTTCATACATCGTCATCCATGCGTTCAACCAGCGCCGCCGTGAGCGACGGCGCTTCAGCAAGCAGAGCCGACGTTTGAGCGAAGCCATGATCGAACGCGCCGGAGCTTCGGCCGGCATGAGGATTGTCAACGATGGCGCCACGGCCCTGTCGATGGCGGCCATCCTCTCCATCGGCGCCATGGAGGTGTTTCGCAACCAGACCAACTCCGGCAATGTTGTGGCCGCCATGGCTGTGGTCGGTTTTCTATCAACGGCCTTTCGTGACCTTGGCAGGGTCCATGAATATTTACAGGCGTACCGGGTTTCAAAACAGAAGATCATCGAGTTCATGGAGACCACGCGGCTGCGCGGCCGCTCGTCGAAACTACCTTCCCTGCAAATCAGCCAGGGTACGATAGAATTGCAGAAGATACGCATCCGCGGTGCACTAAAGGGTCTCTCAGGCACGATACCCGGCGGCACCAGGGTTGCCATCACAGGCGACAATGGCGCCGGCAAATCGACATTGTTGCAGGTCATTGCCCGACTGGTCGATCCGGACCGCGGCAAGGTCCTTATTGACGGACAGGATATTCGACGCTGCAACCTCTCCTCCGTCCGTGAGGCGATCGGCATCGTCAGTCCGGACCTGCCTCTGCTCAAGGGCTCTGTCCGTTACAACCTGCGCTACCGCAAACCGGACGCCTCTAAAGAAGAACTGGAGCGGGTTCATCACCTCTGCAAGATTGACGACCTGTTAGCCCAGTTGCCGGGAGGAGAGGAGTTTCGCATCAAGGAGGGGGGCGAAAACCTTTCCCTTGGCCAGCGCCACAAGCTGGCGCTCGCCCGCGCTCTGCTCGGGCAGCCGTCGATCCTGATCCTTGACGAAATCGACGCCAATCTTGATCCGCAAGCGGTGAAAGTGTTCATGGACGTCATCGAAAGTTTCGCCGGAACAGTCTTGATGGTCAGTCGCTTCGAAGAGCGTTTAGTACTGGTCGACGACTACTGGTCTCTGGCCGGCGGCAAACTGGAGGCAGTTATAAAGAACGACAAAGAGACGGCGATGCCGTCAATTCCCGATCGCAGAACCTTTTCCTGAGAGGTTTTTCTCATGTCCAACACATTGCAGCCAGGCATAATTCACCATCGAACCATCGATGGCATGTCGCCGATGGATTACTTCGTCTATATCCCGGAGTCGTCTCCGGAGAGCAGCAGGATTCTCTACTCTATCCACGGCATTTCACGCAACGCGAAAGAGCACATCC
>CAZXBD010000058.1:0-2063 GCA_964638305.1 uncultured Geobacteraceae bacterium
GAGAACGGCGGCTCCGAAGAACCGCCGCTTCTTGTGTTGATGCTGGCGCTAGAATTGCAATTAAGCAGCCTTACGACGCCGTGCGAAGCCGAGACCCGCGAGGCCTAGACCGAACAGGGCCAGGGTTCCGGGTTCGGGGACCTCCCATATGCCGGTGACAAGATCCTGCCCGTTTTGAGTAGCTATCGCTAGAAAATTAATCCCGCTGGCGGCGGCCACACATAAAGTTGCTGGCTCAGCCCGACACTCCCAGTGGATGTCGTGTACAAATACTGGGTTGAGGAACTCAGCTGTGAAATCGAGAAATTCATTATTCGCAAAGCTAGCGAACGCCGTGATGACGTCAGTTGTCCGTCATCAAAATAAATGGGCCGGTTGAGCTTTTCCGGATAGGAGGATCTGGCTCATTGTTGATTGATGTTATGCCGCTTTTTGTTGGTGGAGCAAGCGACGGTTCTGGATTGTCAGCTTCTTGATTTTCTCCCTCCTTTCGATAATCGCTCTGTCACGTCCGAAGTAGACATCGGCGGGTGTCAGATTACCGATGCTTTCGTGATATCGGCGGTTGTTGTAGTGATCGACGAAGGCACCGATCTGGCTTTCGAGATCACCCGGCAGGTAATAATTTTCCAGCAGGATGCGGTTTTTCAGCGTCTGGTGCCAGCGCTCGATTTTGCCCTGGGTTTGCGGATGGTATGGCGCACCCCGGACATGGTCCATGCCCTGGTCTTCGAGCCAGTCCGCGAGGTCGCCTGAGATATAAGACGACCCGTTGTCGCTCAGCAGACGAGGTTTATGGATCACCTTGGCACTGTCGCAGCCTGATACTTCGAGGGCCAGTTTCAAGGTCGCCGTGACATCATCCGCCCGCATGGTCGTGCACAGCTTCCAGGCGATGATGTAACGGGAATAGTCGTCCAGGATGGTCGACAGGTAGAACCAGCCCCAGCCGATCACCTTGAGGTAGGTGAAGTCTGTCTGCCATAGCTGGTTTGGTGCCGTGGTCTTGTCCTTGAACTCATCCGCCGCCTTGACGACGATAAAGGCCGGGCTGGTGATCAGATCATGCGCTTTGAGCAGGCGATAGACGGAAGCCTCGGAGACAAAATAGCCCTTCGTATCGGTAAACGTTACGGCCAGTTCCCGGGGCGACAGTTCCGGCTCATCGAGGGCAAGATCGATGATCTGCTCGCGGACATCGTCGGGAATGCGGTTCCAGACCCGGCCGGGGCCACTGCTCCGATCTTCAAGGCCTGGCAATCCGAACGCCACATAACGGTCATACCACCGGTAAAACGTCGTTTTTGGTATGCCGAGATTATACAGCGTTCGCCTGGCGGATAGGTGGGATTGCTCGACCAGGCGGATGATCTCGAGTTTTTCATATGCGGGGTATCTCATTCCTCGTCTCCCCCATCCGCGATCATGCTTTTTTTGAGTAGCCGGTTCTCCATCATCTGCTCAGCCAGGGCTTCCTTCAGGCCCCGTGCTTCAGCCCGCAAAGTCTTCACCTCTTCGCTGGTTGCCTGGCGTGCGGTGTCGCCAGCAAGCCGCTTCTTGCCTGCTTCGAGGAACTCCTTTGACCAGCTGTAATAAAGGCTCTCGGCGATGCCTTCCCGGCGGCACAGCGCGGCGACGCTCTCCTCGCCACGCAGACCCGAAATAACAATCCTGATCTTTTCCTCTGATGAACGTTGCTTGCGCGTCTTGCGCCGAATATCCCGGACGGTCTTCTCGGCCGGATCTCTGTCACTCATGGTTTTCTGTCCCATCTTAAATCCTCAATGGTGGTGATGAGCCAGAAATCCTCCGTTATGAAAACCCTTCAAACTGTCCCAAGGGTGCTGATGTCAGACACACGCATATAGGCCGGTGAGCCGGTGCCCCCCAAATGGGAGAAGATCCATTAGCCGAATGATCGCAAAATAGTTGTGATCCTTTTGGCTACCGAGAGGTGAGACCTATGGGAATAGTTGTGCCATTTCCCAAAAGAAGGGCATTGCCTGCCCAGCGGCTGACAAAACAGGAGTGTGATGCCGTTCTTACGGTGATGATAGAAAAAG
>CAZXBD010000059.1:0-1839 GCA_964638305.1 uncultured Geobacteraceae bacterium
GTTCTCCGAACTTCTTGAATCGATTGACCGTATTATAATTGAATCAGCGAATAAATCAGAGATTCCCAAAAAACTTTCATCAGAGCCTCTTGCAAAACTCGTCAGCGAAGATGATTTATTAGCTGAAATAGCCAAGAAAAGCAGGGGCCCGGCCCTTCCTGGTGTTAAAATTGGTTTGCAGACCAAACCAAAAAAGGACCGGGGAATGAATCAGTTACGAGAGACATTATCGCAGTATTGGCTAAATATTCAAGGGACACTTTTCCCTTGGCTGAAAGAAGAGCTCGGCGAGCTGACAGAAAAGCAGCAACAGCTGGTAATGACGCTGGAATTGGTCCGGGTGGAAGAGTTTCTCCGTACGACATACGGCCTACCGGGACGCCCGCCCGCGGACCGCACAGCTATAGCGCGCGCCTTTGTCGCCAAGATGGTTTTTGCGATGCCGACTACCAGGGTGTTGATCGATCGACTGAAGTCGGACCAGCAGTTACGGCGAATATGCGGCTGGGAACGCAAGAACGATATTCCGCGAGAATGGACCTTTTCCCGAGCCTTTGCGGAATTTACCGAAAGCCATCTGCCGGAGCGTGTGCACGAGGCGCTGATCGGCAGAAGCTATGCGGGCGAGATTGTGGGACATATCTCCAGGGACTCGACGGCCATCGAGGCACGGGAGAAGCCCATCAACAAGGAAACCAAAAACTCGGAGGAGAAAAAGCCCAGGAAGCAGGGACGGCCGAAAAAAGGCGAAGAGCGCATCAAAGAGCCGACACGTCTGGAACGGCAGATAGTCGGAATGAGCCTGCCGGAGATGCTTGATGATTTGCCGAAGGCCTGTGACGTTGGGACGAAGAAAAACAGCAAGGGCTACAAAAGCAGCTGGACCGGTTACAAGATGCACATTGATGCGGCTGACGGCGGTATCCCCATCAGCTGCATCCTGACATCGGCCTCCAGCCATGACAGCCAAAGCGCCATTCCCTTGGCAGCAATGACGAGCCGGCGTGTCACCAACCTCTATGACCTGATGGACAGCGCCTATGATGCGCCACAGATCCATGACTATAGCCGGCAGTTGGGTCATGTCCCACTGATCGACATCCACCCGCGCAGAGACAAGGCGCTGAAAGAAGAACTGGCGAACCAGAGCAAGCGGCGCAAAGCCGCCAACTACCAGACAGCCGAAGAGCAACGCTACAACGAGCGCAGCACCGTGGAGCGGGTGAACGGGCGGTTGAAAGACGAATTCGGCGGGCGCATGGTGCGGGTACGCGGTCATGCCAAGGTGATGTGCCACTTGATGTTCGGCATCCTGGCACTGACGGCCGATCAATTACTGGGTTTCGTAACGTAGCCTGACCCCGAGAAGTCAGGGTAAGGTAGCTGCAAGGCATCGGTTCGGTAAGGTGCCACGGGCGGTGTTGCTCGCGTTTGCACGATATATGCGGTTTGAGCGGCTAAACCGCCAAAACTGCTGCGTATGCCCGTATTTTTCGGTTAATGGATTCGCTAATGCGAATCATTACTAATTACGGCTTGTGGGGTCCGCGAGTTTTGCAAGAGGCTCAGTTACTCAAACTCAGCTTCTGATCTATGCTTCTGCGTATAACACTGAAGTGGACCCCAACCGTCGGACAGTTGTAGGCCAGAAATAAGTTAAGAACGAGAGCAGTTCTTGAGAGTCCTATTTCAATAAAAATTGGTAATCGTTCACTCCCCCTCGTTAAAACCGATACTGCGCTCGTTGTTAGTGAGTAGGAAATCAGACAGCAGGATGAGGCAGTGCCGGAGCACAATGGCCCTTACGACGTTGGCTTATGACCTCTGCGATGTAAGGCC
>CAZXBD010000060.1:0-9817 GCA_964638305.1 uncultured Geobacteraceae bacterium
TGAACTCGGATTAACCTTAATAGGAGTGTTTGGCCCCAAAATAGTTTTTCTGGTTTATTTAACCACGCTTATTGGTCTGTCGATAGGTTTTATTGTTGGCAGATTGGTTTCTTTAAGATCGCTTGCGCTTCTATTTGAGAACCTCAACCTGAGCAAGGCTAGCAACCTGCTAAATACGGTTGAACCTCTGGAGATGGAAGACCGTCTGAAATTCTTGACAGCTCAAGCTCCAAGTCGAGCTGTTCCTTTTCTGATTCGGCACCGTTATATTGCCCTCGCTGTTTTAGTGAACCTTCCAGGGAATATATTAATCGGGGGCGGAGGAGGCATTTCATTAATTGCTGGTGCCAGTAGATTGTTTTCGCTTCCAGGATTTCTCACGACTATAGCTCTCGCTGTTTCACCTTTACCATTAGCGATACTCTTTTTTGGAAAAGAAATCCTCCCTTGATCAGTTCTGATATTGATAACTAAGAGATGTTGAACAGGAAACTCCGATTAGTGACCTGACCGGGGTTTCTGATTTGTCACGACTTGTGAGAGGAAAAAGGGCTTATTATTGATAGAGACATTTAAGACGACAAAATGATGGCCACCGGATCAATTCCGAGTGGCCATTTATTATTTGTCAGGGTCAGCAAGAATTTCGCATTTCGGCCAAGATAAGCACCCCGAAGCAATGTAAGAATATAAATAGGACTGAGAACAAAATGATGGCCATTGGGATCGACTTGATGTCGATTTTTTTTACACTAGAATAAATCAACAAAGAAATTCTTTGTAACCCTTTACAATTAAAGGGAATCCTTTATGGCAAGAATTATGCACTTCTAATCCAATGGGTCCTTTATATTTTGCCAGACCTTGTCTTTCTTAAATGAGGCAGCATGAAAAAACATTTTCGGTTAATCTGTTTTATTTATTTATTGAGTTTTATCCTCTTATGCAGTTCAGCCCTGTCTGCACCGATTAATGAAGTGCCATATGCATCATTAACTGGAACACAGTTAATTACGTTTGATGATGTGTCTGGCGGGTTTCCTGGCACAAATTATGACAATATCTTTGAATCAGGCAACACAGCATTCGGTGAGCACTTCTTAGGCCAGACGGTCTCTGATAGCTCTGGTTTTGATGTAATTTCTGGTTTGCCATCGGGGGGAGGCTTGACACTCGTTGCTGGTGCAACCAATCAAAACCTTTATGTTGTCGATTCTTCCTTCGGTTCGGGGCCGCCCGGCTCCAATGCGATGGCAGGATTAGGACCGCTGGGTTACCCAAATGATGATGCAGCTGGTGAAGGTGCCTTTTCATTGCTGTTTGACTATGACCAATCGCAATTTGGTATCCAGGTATTGGGTGGCTTTGATGGAAACGCTTATATAGACTTTTTTGCTCGTGACGGCTCTCTGATCGATGGAATAACCTTAATCGACATTTTTGATGACGGTGAGGTTTATTATGGCTTTGAGCGTGATGTTGGAATCATGGATATAGCAGGTATTACATTGTGGAACGATGACCCTCTGGGACTTGGGTTTGATAACATTTTATTTGATGTAGCAGGTGTCCCTGGTGATCCTAACGCCGTTGTTCCCGAACCCTCCACATTCGTGCTTCTGGGTGGTGGTTTGGCTGGCTTGGCACTCTTCGCTCGTCGGAGAAAAAAAGAATAATTTTGATCAAGCGATTAATAAAGATACAGACGGCTCCTATACAACTGGGAGCCGTTCTTATTAGTCACGACTTCTGAGACGAAAAACGGTTTCTTGTTGATAGAGACATTAAGGAAGCTGATTAATCCACAAAACTATGGCTACCAGGGTTAACTCCTTGGTGGCCTTTTATTGTTTGTCAGGGTCAGTGAGAATTTCGCAAACCGACGTATCTGAACACATCAAACAATGCAGTAGTATTAATAGGATGGTAGTCTCCTGACGGCATCCTAACCTGATTGTTGGATTGGCTTCTGCTTGCTTGAGACAACAACTATTCTAATACACGGGGCCACAGTATCTCTGCGATTGCTTCAAAATATCGATTATATATAATTTAATCTTCAACTAATTTTCTACTCACTAACTCACCGCATCATTCCGTATCAAGACCAGTAATCAAGGTACATATGGGTACAGGAACGAGTATTGAAGGTGATAGATGTAACTCATCGTCCCATGGATTACAGATAAAAACTTGTCGAGGACAAAAATGAATAGCGTTGCAGTTAAGTTTAAATCCGATAGGATTGGATTGCATATTTTATTCTGATACAAGACTGTATCAGATCGATTTTATTCTACGGGTTGTTGTTGAGGAGGTTCTATGCGAATCAAGCCAGAAAACCGTTCATTTGAAGACATTCGTTCACTTTTTGGAGCCGTTGGTCGCTCTTTTCTCCCTTGCCTGATGATCGTCGGGCTGTTGCTTGCCGGTTCGGCCCAGTCCGTTGCTGCGGCCAGTATCGAAGAGCGGCTTGAGGCGCTTGAACAGCTCCTCCAGCAGGAACGGGAGAAAAACGAAGCCCAAGCCAAGACTATCGAGCAGCTTCAAAATCAGCTGAACGCGATAGAAGTGCCGGCATCCGGGTCTGCCGTCGTCGCTGGCCAGGATGCTGCTGCGCAGGCCAAGCCTGTTGTACAGTCCGGTAACGAGAAGGTCAAAGTCCAGTTGTACGGTCAACTCAATCGTGGAGTGCTGATAGCGGATGATGGCGACAGCACTGAGACCTACCAGGTCGACAACGACAACTCCTCGACCCGTATCGGCCTACTTGGCTCCGTCGTACCTGACGAGGGCTGGGGGATCGGCACCAAGTTCGAGGTCGAGTTCGAATCAAATTCCAGCTCTGCGGTCAACCAGGATGACCGGAACGGGGTCGGCGGCGACAACTTCCACGAGCGCTGGGCCGAAATCTTCGTCCAGTCCCCTTACGGCAAACTCTCGCTGGGTCAGGGTGATACGGCGTCCAATTCAACTTCGGAGGTTGACCTCTCCGGAACCACGGTGGCCGGTTACTCCGATCTCAACGCCGTGGCCGGTGGCATGTTCTTTTATGATGACGATGCCAAGGACCTCTCGGGCACCAAGCCGAAGGATGTCTTTAGCAACTTCGACGGTCTCAGCCGCGACGACCGGATTCGCTACGATACTCCTGAGTGGAACGGTCTGAGCCTGGCCACCTCGGCAATCTCCGGTAGCGGCGGCGACGTGGCCCTGCGTTACAGCTACAAGAATGATCAGTTCAAGCTGGCGGCCGCAGCAGCCTATTCAAACCCGGGCAGCACTTCCAAAACGATCGATGATACGGTGAACGGCTCGGTGTCACTGCTGCACAACAGCGGACTGAACCTGACCTTAGCCGGCGGCGTCCGTGACCTGAAAGATTCCGCTCGGGAGGATCCATCGTTCTTCTACACCAAGCTGGGTTACCGCACGTCCGTCTGCAAACTTGGCGACACGGCATTCTCCATCGACTACGGCAGTAACGATGATGTCAGCGTTGATGGTGATGAGGCAGAATCTTTCGGCGCCCAGCTTGTTCAATATATCGACAAGTGGGCAACCGAGTTCTACCTGAGCTTCCGCAACTACGACCTTGATCGTTCCGATACCGATTATGAGGACGTTAATGCCTTACTGTCCGGCCTTCGGGTCAAGTTCTGAGCATTCAGTCATGAATTATTTTCTAAGGATGGCGCTCAAGATCTGGCTGGCCGTAACTGTCGTAATCCTCGCTGGTTGCGCGGGTGGTTTGCAATCGTTTGAATACCATGCGGCTGACGATCCGCCTCCAGGACCCGGACTCTTTTCTGGGCCGGACGGGGCCTTTACGATCTACCAGGACAAGGGGGAGGAAGATGCTGCGGAGGAAGAACCCTCCACACAGTGAACCTGAGGGTTAACGGCGAATTCTGTTGAGAGCCCTCACCGTTGACGATTTCCGACTCGAACCTCGTGTCTGATGGGCGGAAACATCTCAGACACTCAAATAGCCTGCGAATAAATGGCCACACAAGGGTGAATTCCGTGTGGCCATTTTTCGTGATTACAACCAGACCTTACTGGTTTGGTCCTTTGATCTTCCCCGCCGACCAACTATAATCTGCGAAGTCTTATTTGTGACGACTTTCAGTAAGAATTTAAAACAGCCCGATTGTTAACTATATATACTCTCACAACTCATTCTCAGATTACCTAAGGACAAATAAAACGCCAAACCAGATAAACAGAAAGGGCGACTCAAATGAGTCGCCCTTTCTGTTTATGTCTATTTATGTTTGTTTATGTCATGAATCAGTGGAGCTTCTTGCTCGCCACCTGAACACGAATCAGGGCCCGCTCAAGGGCGGCTTCCATAATCTTAAAGTCCTTGTCCTCACTCGAGAGCTTCTTGAGAGCTTCTTCCGCGCGAGCAAGTGCTGCCTTGGCACGTTCCACGTCGATCTGGTCGGCGGGCTCCGCAGTTTCAACCAACACGGTCATAACGTTGTCTTCTACTTCCACGTAACCCCAGTTTACAGCAACGTGAAACGTCTCACTGCCCTGCTTGTAGGTCAATTCTCCAACCTTCAAAGTAGTCAGCAGGGAAGTATGGTCGGGAAGCACACCAAATTCGCCGATAGCGCCAGGAGCGGTCACTTCATCAACCTCTTCCGACAACACCCGCTTGTAAGGTGTAACCATTTCCAATTTAAGCTTTTCTGCCATGCCTGTTTATTCCTTTTTCCGGAATTTATTGATTATGCAGCCAGCTGCTTGGCTTTTTCCAGAGCTTCTTCGATGGTACCAACAAGGTAGAAGGCCTGCTCCGGGATATCGTCGTACTTACCGTCAACCAGATCACGGAAACCTTTGATGGTGTCCTTCAGCTCCACGTACTTACCCGGGGAACCGGTGAAGGTCTCAGCAACAAAGAACGGCTGGGAGAGGAACTTCTGGATCTTACGGGCTCGTGAAACAGTCAACTTGTCATCTTCGGAGAGCTCGTCCATACCGAGGATCGCGATGATGTCCTGCAGATCTTTGTAGCGCTGCAGTATGTACTGAACGTCACGAGCACACTTATAATGCTCATCACCGATAACCTGAGGATCGAGGATCCGGCTGGTGGAGTCGAGCGGGTCAACCGCAGGGTAGATACCGAGCTCGGCGATCTGACGGGAAAGAACCGTAGTCGCATCGAGGTGGGCAAAAGCGGTTGCAGGCGCAGGGTCGGTCAAGTCATCGGCAGGTACGTAGATCGCCTGAACCGAAGTGATCGATCCTTTGCTGGTTGTGGTAATACGTTCCTGCAGCTCACCCATTTCGGTCGCCAGGGTAGGTTGGTAACCAACCGCTGAAGGGATGCGGCCGAGCAGCGCCGAAACCTCAGAACCGGCCTGGGTGAAACGGAAGATATTGTCAACGAAGAGCAGAACGTCCTGGCCTTCTTCGTCACGGAAGTATTCAGCAACGGTCAGAGCGGAAAGAGCAACACGGGCACGAGCTCCTGGAGGCTCGTTCATCTGGCCATAAACCAGGGCAGCTTTATCGAGAACGCCGGAATCCTTCATCTCGTGCCAGAGGTCGTTACCCTCACGGGTACGCTCACCAACACCGGCGAAGACCGAGTAACCGCCGTGCTGCTTGGCGATGTTGTTGATCAATTCCATGATCAGAACCGTTTTACCAACACCGGCGCCGCCGAACAGGCCGATTTTACCGCCACGGGCGTAAGGAGCGAGCAAGTCAACAACCTTGATGCCGGTTTCGAAGGATTCAACCTTGGTTGACTGTTCAATAAACTCAGGAGCAGGGCGGTGAATGCCCCATTCAAGCTCGGCACCGATCGGGCCAGCTTGGTCAATCGGCTCGCCGATCACGTTCATGATTCGACCGAGGGTCTTGCCACCAACCGGCACAACGATCTGCTTGCCAGTATCGAGAGCATCCTGACCACGGGTCAGACCGTCAGTAGCGTCCATAGCGATAGTACGTACTGTATTTTCACCAAGATGCTGGGCAACTTCCAGAACCAGGTTCCACTCCCGATCATCAACCGACGGGTTGGTCACCTTAAGCGCGTGATAGATCTCGGGAAGCTTGCCGGCTTCAAATTCGACGTCGACAACCGGGCCGATGACCTGTGTAATGCGTCCTTTATTCATGATGAACCGTTCCTCCATTCAGCCCACTCGGGTTCCGTGTGGGGTGTTTGTGCTTATATAATTCGTTGTAAACTTAAGACTTGATCGATTCAGCGCCAGAGATAATCTCCAACAGTTCCTTTGTAATGGCAGCCTGACGCGCGCGATTGTACTTCAAGGTCAGTTTGCCAATCATTTCCGAAGCATTCTTGCTGGCACTATCCATGGCCGTCATTCGGGCACCGTGCTCTGAAGCCGCGGACTCCAGCAGAGAGCGGAAGATCTGCACTTCGATATGCTTTGGCAGGATTTCATCCAAAACCTCGGTGGCATTCGGCTCATAGATGTAATCAGCAACCTGAGTACCTTCGTCGACGTCCTTCGGCACGATCGGCAACAGCTGAGTAACCGTCTGCACCTGGGTCATGGCACTCTGGAATGCGTTGTATACCAGGAAGACACCGTCGTAATCACCGCTGCGATAGAAATCAATGACTTCCTGACCAAGCAGTGCTCCGACAGGGTAAGTCACCTGGCCACCGACCAGGTTTTCATGAACCTTGGCGATCTCCATGCCGACACGGCGCTTGAGATAATCATTACCCTTGCGGCCGACGATTAACAACTCATAGCTCTCAAAACCCTCTGCTTTTTCACGGATGAACCGTTCAGCGGTCTTGGAGATATTGGTGTTGAAGCCACCACAGAGACCACGGTCGCCTGTGATCAACACGATCAGGGCCTTGCCCTTGCCGCGTTCAGCCAGCAACGCGTGGCTATCGGCGTCTTCGCGCAAAGCCAGGCTGGAGAGCACATCAGCCATCTTGTCCGCGTAGGGACGGGCTGCAGTCACTGCCTCCTGAGCACGCCGCAGCTTTGCAGCCGAAACCATTTTCATGGCCTTGGTGATCTGCTGCGTGTTCTTAACCGTGCCTATTCTTTTTTTGATGTCCTTAAGACTTGCCATCTCTTTTTACCCGATCGTTGCGTTATTAAGCGACAAACTGGCCCTTGAATTCATCGAGAGCGGCCTTAATCTTGCCTTCCAGCTCGTCATCGATAGCTTTCTTTTCAGCAAGCGTAGACAGCACGTCAGAGTAGCTGCTTTCCATAAAGGAAATCACTTCACTTTCGTAACGCTGAACATCTGTCGCGGGATACTCATCGACGTAGCCATTGTTAACTGCAAAGATCGCGACAACCTGCTTCTCAATCGGCAGAGGCACATACTGGCCCTGCTTGAGGATCTCAACCAGGCGAGCACCACGATTCAGCTGACCCTGGGTAGCAGCATCAAGGTCGGAGCCAAACTGGGCAAAGGCTGCCATCTCACGATACGAGGCAAGCGCCAGGCGCAGAGTTCCTGCAACCTGCTTCATTGCTTTGACCTGGGCAGAGCCACCGACACGGGAAACCGAGAGACCGACGTTGATTGCCGGACGCACGCCCGAGAAGAACAGGTCGGTTTCAAGGAAGATCTGACCGTCGGTAATCGAGATAACGTTGGTCGGGATATAGGCAGAGACGTCACCAGCCTGGGTCTCAATGATCGGCAGAGCGGTCAGAGAACCGGCACCTTCCGCATCGTTGAGCTTACAAGCACGCTCGAGCAAACGGCTATGGAGATAGAAAACATCACCAGGGTAGGCTTCACGACCTGGCGGGCGACGCAGCAACAAGGAGAGCTGACGATAAGCAACCGCCTGCTTGGAGAGGTCATCATAAATGATCAGCGCATGCTTGCCACTGTCACGGAAGAACTCGCCCATGGTTACACCGGTGTAGGGGGAGATAAACTGCATTGGTGCGGGCTCGGAAGCAGACGCAGAGACAACGATTGTGTACTCCATGGCGCCGGTCTTCTTAAGCCTGTCAACCACCTGTGCTACCGTCGAGCGCTTCTGGCCGATGGCGACATAGATGCAGATCATGTTCTGACCTTTTTGGTTGATGATGGCGTCGACGGCAACTGCGGTCTTGCCAGTCTGGCGGTCACCGATGATCAGCTCCCGTTGGCCACGGCCAATCGGAACCATCGAGTCGATCGCTTTGAGACCGGTCTGCATCGGCTCATGAACCGACTTACGCTCAACAATGCCCGGCGCTTTGATTTCAACCTGGCTGTAAGTGTCAGTTTCAATCGGGCCCTGACCATCAATCGGAATACCGATACCGTTGACAACGCGACCAATCAGCGCTTCACCAACCGGAACCTGAACGATACGTTCGGTCCGCTTGACTGTATCGCCTTCCTTGATATGCTCGGCGTCACCGAGGATCGCGGCACCAACGTTATCTTCCTCGAGGTTAAGAACCATACCCATGGTGTTCCTTGGGAACTCCAGCAACTCACCAGCCATCGCCTTATCCAAGCCGTGGATACGGGCGATACCGTCACTTGCGGAAATAATGGTTCCAGTTTCACTGACCTCGACTTCACGTCCAAAGTCTTCGATCTGCTTCTTAATTATTGCGCTGATTTCTTCTGCTCTGATTTGCATTGTTACGACCTCATCACCCTTCCGTTAAGGATTTTTCAAGGATTCTTCGATTCGTTTAAGTTGAGTTTTGACACTGCCGTCAAAAAGACGACCACCAATTTCGGCTTGCAAACCACCGATCAGGCCAGGATCAACTTCAACCGTTACGGCAACCTGCTTGCCGGTCTGTTTTTCCAAACTGGTGGCAATCGCCTGCTGCTGGACATCATCCAACGCGCTGGCAGCTGTAATTTTAGCATTCAGGATACCGGCTAGATCGTCCGCCTGACTGCGATAATTTTCTTCAATCTGACCGAGAAAACCGATCCTGCCTTTGCTCAGGAGCAGGCCAAGAAACTTGACCATTCCTTCCGACAGCTCAAGAACCTTGCAGAGATCCGCCAGCATGGCTTCTTTCTTGCCCAAGGCCAGAGTAGGACTGTCGAGCAATTGACGTAGCAGCTCTTCCTGTGTCAGGACGTCCTTAACATTGGCCAACTCGTCACCGTAGGACTCTACAGCTTTTTGTTCCACGCCGAGTTCAACCAATGCCTTGGCGTACCGTCTGGTAAGGGCACTGACGCTCAATGGAGTTCTCCCACTTTCTGCATATATTCATCGACCAGACGCTTCTGGTCTTCGGCAGAAACCTGCTTCTTAAGCATGTCTTCTGCCAGTTCCACAGCCAGGTTCGCTGCTTCCTCACGCAATTCTGTGCGTGCCTTGGCAACAACACTGGAGGCCTTGTTGTCGGCTTCCTGTTCTATCATGATCGCCATCTCATTGGCGGCAGCTAGAATTTTTTCACGTTCTACTTCACCATCGTGGCGAATAGAATCGGTTAGTTTTTCTATTTCCTCTGTCGCCTTGGCCAACTTTTCGCTGTATTCGAGATACTTGGCTTCCGCAGCCTCCTTGGCAGCTTCAGCATCGGCAAGCGTTTTCTCGATCCCTTCCTGACGACCTTTCAGAGCATTCCGAACCGGCTTGGTTATGAAATAGGCGAGCAGGCCGACCATCAGGGCAAAGTTGAAGCAGCGATAGAGAAAGTCTTTAAGAAGCACGCCACTGTCTGCATGACCATCACCAGAAGCAAAAGCAACAGCAGGAGCAAGGATCAGAACGACGAGAACCAGGGCCTTAAGGGGTGTTGGTTTGCAATTCATCATCAAACAGCCCTCCCCAGAACTTTACCTGCAATATCTTTGGCCA
>CAZXBD010000061.1:0-17677 GCA_964638305.1 uncultured Geobacteraceae bacterium
GCACTGTGGATTTTATGTCATTAATCGAACTGAAAAACGTCTCGAAGATCTACCGTCACGGCAGCCAGGAAATTGCGGCTCTGTCTGATCTGTCGCTCACCTTCGACGAAGGTGAATTTGCCGTGCTGGCAGGGCCATCGGGCAGCGGCAAGACAACAGCTCTGAACCTGATCGGCTGCTTGGACCACCCGACAACCGGCCAGGTGATCGTAAGTGGCCTCGACCTGGGGACGGCGAATACACGACAGCTTGCCGATTTCCGTTTGCAGCATATTGGTTTTATCTTTCAGTCATACAACCTGATCCCGGTCTTAACGGCAGCCGAAAACGCTGAATTCACCCTGATGCTGCAGAAAGTCCCTAAAAATCGCCGCAGGGAGAGAGTCTATGGACTCTTTGCCGACCTGGGTATCGAAGGTCTTGAGGATAGACGACCAGCGGACCTTTCCGGTGGCCAGCAGCAGCGGGTCGCCATCGCCCGGGCGATAGCTGCAGACCCCCATGTCATTCTGGCTGACGAACCGACCGCCAACCTCGACTCCCATACTGCGGAAGAACTTCTGGAACTGATGCGTCGGCTCAATCAGGACAAGGGCACAACCTTTATCTTCAGCTCCCATGACGACAGGGTTATCTCCCAGGCCAGAAGGGTTATTCGTCTGGAAGACGGACAACTTGCCGATGACACCATGGTTAACAAATAAAAACATTATTTCCTGGTTATCATCTGGATAGTTGATGTTGAGAGTAGGTCTGGCGCTGACAAAAAACCATGTTAACGCAAAGATGCAAAGGAACAATCTCTTAAAAAAGCATGTTTTCCCTCGCGTCTTGCTCTATTCCTTTGCGTCTTGAGTGAGCAAAGCGAGCGGGCGTTAAGAATAATGGGGATGTTTTCGACTTGGCTCACACATCTTTTTCAAAAACGTCTACGAGATTGAAGTGGATAACCACGAATTACTTATAAAAGCGACCGCCTTTGGTGCAGCATTATTGCTTTGCGCATGTCTGTTCACTTCGGCATCTCTTGCAAGCACCTCGCTGCCTGAATGGAGCGGCTCAATCAAATCCCTCAACCTTTACGGTGAAGAGTCGCCTGCCGATCTTTTCCCCGACTATTGGCTCTCCAGTAATCGCGCGCGTCTCGATATGGACTGGAAACCGGCCGAGGCCTGGCGACTGGAGTCATCCCTCGACTACAGATACCTCTGGAGCGACCCTTCAGAAATCTTTCCCCGGAAGGTTATCAACTATAACCGTCATCTGGACATGGATAAAAGCTGGCAGCATGGTGATCACGGCTCCAGCTATTTGCAAGTCGACCGGCTCAACCTGCAATGGCGATCCGGAGCTATTGATGTAACCCTCGGTCGCCAGGCGATCGGCTTCGGCAGGATCCTGATTTCTTCCCCTCTTGATGTCATAGCTCCCTTCGCGCCGTATGCTATCGACACGGATGTCCGCAGTGGTGTCGATGCCATCAAGACGGTCTTCAACTATGGTCTTGATGGGCAACTTGGCGCCATTGCCATCTTGGGAGAAACCTCGGATTACGATTCTTTCCTGGCAACATGGACAGACAACCGGGCCGGCGTGGACTTGCTGATGATCGGGGGGCAATTGCGCGGACGCAACATGTTCGGGGCCGGTGTGGCTGGCAGCCTCGGCACCCTCGGGCTGAAAGGCGAATTCAGCATCCATAAGGGAAAAGATGTTGACGAAACAGGAGGCGACCTGCACGACTCTTATGCTCTGGCGGCAGTAGAAGCCTGGTATCGCTTTGAGAATGGAATCTCGCTGGTGACACAATATCTCTACAACGGTCCGGGTACCGAAGATCCAGAAGATTACCCTGAAGTTCTCGTCTCAGCTCCGTTGCAGGAAGGGCTGACCTACCTGCTCGGACGACACTACCTGATCGCCGCACCAACCTACGAGTTCCATCCTCTGGCGACAGCGCAGGGACTGCTGATTTACAACATTGAGGATCACTCTGCGCTGATCCGGCCAACCCTTGACTTAAGTCTTGCTGACAACATCTCCCTGCAACTTTTCTGGACCTGGAATTTCGGCAAAAAGCCACGCGTCTTTTCATCCTTCCTCCCGCCAGAACCTCGCAGCGAATTCGGCACGCAAGCTGACAGTGGCGGACTCTTCCTGAAATGGTTTTTCTGACTTCTGCAGATTTTGTTACATTTTTTCAGATCATCTACAAAAAGTGGCGCAGCAACTCAGTTATGTCCTCAGATAAAACCGTGGACCCTGCAGGTCACCTCGGCCTCTTCATTTAAACGAACAAACGCAATAGGACCCTGGTCTTGGTTAACAGGAATCATCAGGAGAGACGTTCAGCAACCATCAGGTAAGGAGCTTCGCTTTGATTCTCTGCACGCAGCGAAAGGACCTGCCACTGGTTACGATGCAGGTTGCTGAAGAGCGCGTCAACGGCGGCACCTTCCTCGGTCCCACCCGGATGTACGGGGTAAACGGTCACGGCAAGACGTCCGCCCGGGGCCAGTAAGGCAACAGCTTGCTGAAGAGCCGCCAAGGTCGTCTCCGGCCTTGTGACCAGCGACTTGTCGCCGCCCGGCAGATAACCCAGATTGGCCATGATTGCCTTGGGGAGATGGTACAGCATTTTATCAAGAGAAGAATGACAAGCCTGAACCAGGTAAACGCCGGGTTCTTTCGGCAAGCTTTGACCTGCGGGCCAACTCTTTACAGCGAACCCATGGTGCTCCAGAAGTTCAGCAGTTTGCTCGAGGGCCGATGTTTGCAGGTCAAAAGCAACAACCTGCCCGTCCGGGCCGACTGCTTTCGCCATGGCACAGGCATCCCTGCCTTTGCCTGCTGTCAAATCGACTGCCAGATCACCGGGAAGCAGTACTTCACAGGCCAACTGCTGGCTCCAGGGGACGATGCGGGTTAGAGAGCTCATGGGAGGTGGGAAGCGCAAGGTGCGTGGTGCGAATAAGAACAAATAAGACTATCTGAAAACATTACGGGTAGCCTTTTTGAGTCAAGAAGTTCGGTTTTACTGGTTTGCCGCGCCTCTCACTTCGCGCTTCGCATTTCGTTCAAAACTTTCAACTTGCGATCGATGACATCCTTGTGGTCAAGACGCAGCAAGGTGGCCAATTGTCTGGCCAGAGCATCTTCATACTTGTCGAGGGTGCCGTCAGCATAAATCACCTGCCAGATGCCTTCCATGACATCGAGCTTTTCTGCTCGACTGAAATGGGCGTTGATTTCGCGGGCGAACTGAAACAGGTCAAGACTTTCTTCGCGATGATCGTGGGAGTAATCAACCAGTTCCGCAACCGCGGCAGCGGACAAGTTGAATTTCTTGGCGAGCAGATCGTGAACAATTTTTGCCTCGACCGACTGGTAGTGACCATCACTGTGGGCGACTTCCAGCAGCAGGGCACAGGTAGCGACCTGGACCCGCTCGAAGCGGCTTTCCCGGGCAATCTCACCCTCTCCTTGCAACAGTGTCATTATGCGACTGAACATAAGCTATAAATATCCTTTAGGAATCCTTGTGAAAGTTGATGACGCGGGCCTTCTCCAGAGTGATCAAACCACCCTGGAACATACCTTCGATAAGCGGCAGGACGGCATCGATCTTCTCCTCGATATCGACCACCTCAACAACCACCGGGAGATCACTGCTCAAACGCAGGAAGCGATCAGAATGAACTTCGTTCTTGCCGCCGTACCCCATCGAGCCCTTGATGACTGTCGCTCCGGCGACGCCTTCGGCATGGAAAAGTTCGACCAGGGCCTCGTAGAGTGGCTTTTTTTGATAACGGTCGCTCTCTCCGACAAAGATCCGCATCAACACCATCTCTTCCTGTTTCAACATGCTGTCCTCGCTTTCACGGCGCCGGGGTTACATCTGCCGTGCCAGATAGATGCCGACAAGAGCGGCAACGATACAGACAGTGACATTCAAAAGGATATTCGCCCCGGCCGCCAGCAGACTGCCCTCTTCCAGCAGCTTTACCGTTTCGTAGGAAAAAGTGGAAAAGGTCGTAAATCCACCCATAAATCCGACTGTCAGACCAAACCGCAGGTCGGGACTGAGCAGAGTGCTACGCAGGCTGCCTTCCATGATCAGGCCGAGCAACAGCGAACCGACCACGTTGACCGCCAGGGTACCGTACGGCAGGGCCCTGCCGGCAAGGTTATAAACCAGGCCTGAGACCAAGTAACGCGCAATACATCCCGCGCCGCCAAAAATCCCTAAATAAAGTATTTTCACTTGTATGATTGCCTGATTGTCACTGGGAAAAGAACCGTTTCACTCAGGGGTCAAAAACCACACTCTCGGGAGAGCTAACTGTTTTTCAGGCGAAAGCTTCGTCCTGCCCAACCGGAGTTTCCAGAGGACACCTTTAGAACTTCGTGGAAAAAACAGCATTAAAGTCGGTGCCACATGCTGGGCAAATAACTTTGACACTCTCGCCCTCTGGCGTTTTTACGCAAGCAGTCAACATTGTGACAACAAACAGAACCAGAAAAAATTTAACAAGATGGCTCATGATGGGTTACTCCTGACATAACTGGAAAAATGGTTGATTCGGAGAAGCATTATGCTGTGGGTATGCCAAACTGTCAACTTTTCCTGTCTCCGGTCAAGAGCCCGCTTGCACAATAACATTCAATTTGGTATATATGATTGGCACTCTACTGCAGAGAGTGCCAATCCTCACTTTTACAGGGTCAAGATTATGAGCACAATGAATATACCCGTCACAACCGATACCTTTGAGCATTACATGGTCCAGGTCAATCGCTTCGAGCTGTTGAGCGCCACGGAAGAGCACGACCTGGCAATTCGACACCTGCGTGATGGCGATACCGAGGCGGCCCACCATCTGGTTTGCGCCAACCTGCGCTTCGTCGTCAAAGTCGCCAACGAATACCGCGGCTACGGCCTGCGTCTTCTCGATCTCGTTCAGGAAGGCAATGTCGGCCTGATGTTGGCCGTCAAGAAGTTTGACCCGGAACGCGGCACACGACTGATCACTTATGCCGTCTGGTGGATTCGCGCTTACATCCAGAGCTACATCATGCGCAGCTGGTCGCTGGTTAAAATCGGCACCACGCAGATGCAGAAAAAACTTTTCTTCAAACTGGCCCAGACTCGTAGTGCTCTACGCAACCTGACAGGTTCGGAACAGATCGAGGACATTGCCAGAGAGCTTGAAGCCAATGAGGACGTGGTCAACGAGATGAGTCAACGCATGGGTGGTCGCGATGCATCTCTCGATGTTGAGCTGGCAGAAGGCGAAGGCTACACCCTGCTCAATACCCTGGCTGACAAAAGGGACAATCAGGAAGACCTGCTGCTGGCCAAAGAGGAGCAGGAGGTTAATTCGGAGCGCACCTCGGCAGCCATGGAAAGGCTGAAACCCCGGGAGCGGCATATCATTGCACAACGGATTCTGGCAGAAGAGCCCAGGACTTTACAGGAACTTGCCGACGAATTCGACATCAGCCGGGAACGGGTTCGACAGATCGAGAAAAACGCCTTGAATAAACTGCGCACGATGATGTCTGAGTATCCGGCCTGAGTTTCAGAATCAAACGGCTCGCCGGAGGAAACGATTGACAAACAGGTCCTCTTGCCGTTATCTAGTGGCTTCATTCATCGACAGCTTTAATTTCAATACAATGAGCTCCTCACAGACCAGGGACCGCAAGAATGTATAAATTGTTAACGTGTCTTCTTCTCTCAAGTCTCTTCCTGTTTACTGCCTGTTCACCAAATACAGTCGTTCCTCCGGCAAAGAATGCCGGCGTGTATTTTCAGGAAGGCGAAGATTTTTTTGAAAAGGGTCTCTACAAAGATGCTATCGCTTCCTGGGAAAAGGTCAGAGACAGTTACTTCTCTCCGGAGCTGAATATCCTTGCCGAACTGAAGATTGCCGAGGCGCACTTCCTCGCCGAGGAATACATAGAAGCGGCTGTTGCCTACGAAGCCTTTTTGACCAACCACCCCGACAACTCACGAGTCCCTGACGTTCTTTACCAACTCGGGCTTTCCTATATGTACCAGATCCTCTCGTCTGACCAGGACCAGTCGGCAACAATCTATGCTCTGAATGCCTTTAATACCCTGCAAGAAAAGTTTCCGAAAGACCGTCGCGCGGAAGAAGTCCAGGTTTATATTGACCGGCTTCGCAACCAGTTGGCGGCCAGCGAACTTCATATCGCACAGTACTACCTGCGTACGAAGTACTACTCTGCTGCAATTAATCGAATTGAGGGGCTGCTGAAGATGTACCCGAATTATTACCAGCGCGACAAAGCCTATTACTACCTCGGGCAGGCCTACATGTTTATTGGTGAGCAGGAAAAAGCGATCGAAGCTTTCAACACTCTTTTCAATGGTCATATTGGGAGTGAATACATTCTTCCCGGCCAGAGATTCGTCGAAGAAAACTACTGATTCTCTGAGAGTCAGAAAGATTAAAAAGCCTGTCCTCACGGATGGGCTTTTTGCGTTTCAGGTCAAAGAGTTGGAAGCAGGATAACGGAGGCCTTGAAGCATATAATTTCACTTGACTTGCCGGATTCCCCATACTATAAAAATGTTCTATTTTGTATACGGACCCCTGATATCCGTTTAAACAGGGCCATCAGTTTTCTGCTTATTTTGATCGGAATTCTGTTAGACTGCCCTGTAACCCTGAGAGAATCAGCACCAATGAGAACGTCATCGCCGGGTTAAAGGACAGCGTTTTAATCTTAATCTTTTGCTCGGTAAACAAATCGAAATTCGGGGCATATCCCGAATAAATTCCATCATGGAGGAGAGAGCATGTCCGATTACGGTACTCTTGAAAGTCGCGTTCGTCGCAAGTCCCTGCTCAGCAAAGTCATGAAGCCTGAAGATACTGTCAAATTCTTCAGCAACGGGCAGAACCTGGTATGGTCGGGTTTCACCCCCGCCGGCTACCCCAAAGCTGTACCCATTGCACTGGCTGACCACGTTGAGGCCAACAACCTGCAGGGTAAGTTGCAGTTCAATCTGTTCATCGGTGCTTCCGTAGGTGCTGAAACTGAAGACCGCTGGGCCACCCTCGACATGATCGACCGCCGCTGGCCTTACCAGACCGGCAAGAACATCGCCAAGGGCATCAACGCTGGCAAGATCCGCATGGGTGACAAGCACCTTGGTCACTTCGCTCAGGATATCAGCTACGGTTTCTACACAGAAAATGGCCGCTATGACGTTGGTATCTTCGAAGTATCTGCCATCACCGAAGATGGTGGCCTGGCTCTGACTTCTTCCTGCGGTATCGTCGCTGAAGCTATCGGCCTCTGTGACAAGATCATTCTCGAAGTCAACACTGGCCAGCCTTCCTTCGAAGGAATTCACGATGTTGCCATGCAGCAAAAGCCACCGAATCGGGCACCCTTCCTGATCACTGAGGCTCATACCCGCATTGGAACTCCATATGTCCCTTGCGACATGGAGAAGGTCGTTGCTGTTGTTGAGTCCAAGCATCGCGACAAAGGTCGCGCCTTTGCAGGTCAGGATGACACTTCTGACGCAATTGCCGGCCACCTCATGGAATTCTTTGCTCATGAAGTGAAGCGCGGTCGTCTGCCTGAGAACCTCCTGCCTCTGCAATCAGGTGTTGGCTCCATCGCTAACGCCGTTGTCGGCGGTCTGGCCAATGGTCCATTCAGCAACCTCTCCGTTTACACTGAGGTTCTCCAGGACACCATGCTCGACTTCTTCGACTCAGGCAAATTGAACTTCGCATCGGCCTGTTCACTTTCCCTCTCAGAAGACCCAGGATTCCCTCGCTTCTTCGAAAACTGGGAGAAGTATTTCGACAAATGTGTCCTGCGCCCTCTGTCGATCTCGAACGCTCCTGAGCCGATCCGTCGTCTCGGTTGTATCGCCATGAACACTCCGGTAGAATTCGATATCTACGCCCACGCCAACTCGACATTGGTCGGCGGCACCCGGATGATCAACGGCCTTGGCGGTTCTGGTGATTACCTGCGTAACGGCTTCCTGAAGATCATGCATTCGCCTTCAACCCGTCCGAGCAAAACTGATCCGCTCGGCATCACCTGCGTTGTACCGAAGGCTCCGCACATCGACCACACCGAGCACGACCTCGACGTACTGGTCACCGAGCAGGGTCTGGCTGACCTCCGCGGTGTCGCACCGAAGGATCGCGCCAAGCTCATCATTGAAAAGTGTGGTCATCCCGAATACAGGCCGATCCTCACAGACTACCTGGAGATGGCTACCAAGGATTGCATCGCCCGCGGCGTTGGCCACGAGCCTCAGCTCTTCGACCGTGCTTTCAAAATGCAGCAGAATATGGCCGAGAATGGCACCATGCGCATCAAGAACTGGGATATCAAAGTCGATCTCTGCGAATAATTTCGACTGTCTCTACCAGCATGCCCAAAGCCCCGCCGGATCCTCGGCGGGGCTTTTCCATTTCGAATCCATAATCCGGAGGAGCAACGGCTATAAACGACTCAACGCAAAGTTGTTAGGCCTGCAAACAAAAGGTTTTCCCGTTGCGAATTTTCTGGCTTAACCTGGCGATGCGACCCTTTTCTTCTTTGCAGTTTTGTTGCTCTGGCAACAAAGTTCAATACTTTAATACTCTTACCATTCACCCTGTCGTCCTCTCACAGGAACCTCAAGGTATAGACCTCAACCGTATCATTAGATACACCTCCACACTATTTAACATATATCCAGAACAAAACAGACCCCCTCCATGGCATACCGTGTGCAAAGCACTAATGTTACAGGTTTTTTTTCACCAAACACCACCCAAAAGAAGAGAGAGGGAAGCAGGGGACTTTTCATTAAACACACAACCTGGATAGCAGAATTTCATTGCTTCTCCGACAAAGGCAAAACCAGGGGAACCTGGTGACGCAAAGCTATGGGGTCGAAATTACATGCTTTTTTCGATCAGCCTGGCCGCCGAAGAGAAGGTGTTGACTATTTGATGGCTATATTAACCATCACAGCAACTGGTAGCACCAGGCTTCGGTTTTCATGAAGCCGTTTTTTTTGTCTCCGGTTTGGGTGACCAAATTTGGCACCGTTGCGGTGTATTTGGTCGTTTCGTGTGATTTTTTCACCTCCCTTTTTGGGTGATGGCGTAGATACAACGGGGAAAATTGTTCATGATGATTTTTTTTGTAGGGAAAATGATGCTCTCACCCAACTCATGCTTACCGTCCAAGCTCTCTAAGCTAAGGGTTCTCCCGGTATTCATCGTACTGGCCCTCTTACTCGCCCCGTTTTCTCTGGCACAGGCAGCGCCATCATTTCAAGTAGCAGGAACAGCTGAGGCAGGGACAGGCGCAGTCAGTCCGGCATGGCCACTAGCACATGCCATAGACGATGTCGCGCTTCTTTTTGTAGAGAGCTCCGGAGGTGAGTCCATAACGCTTTCAACCCCGGCAGGGTTCGTTCAAGTGACCAATAGTCCCCAGGCTACAGGAACAGGCACGAACGGGACCCAGCTCTCTGTCTTTTGGGCCCGCGCCACGTCTGCGACAATGGCTACGCCGACGGTAGCGGACCCCGGCAACCATGTTGTCGCCCAGATACTCACCTACCGTGGCGCTATAACAACCGGCAACCCGTGGGATGTTACGAGCGGTGACGTTAAGCCAGCCGCCTCAACAGCGGTTGCCGCTACCGGTGTGACGACCACCGTTGACGACACGCTTATTGTCGTCGCCGTGTCTCAGGACGATGATGACAGCAAGGCCGCTTTTTCGGCATGGACAAACACTAATCTCACCAGCCTCACCGAACAGGTGGACACAGCGAGCAACACCGGCGGCGGCAACGGTGGCGGCTTTGCCGTCACTGACGGTCTAATGACCACGGCAGGGGCAACGGGCGATACCACTGCGACGGTAAGATCAAGCGTCAATGCTTTTCTCACCATCGCCCTGAAGCCTCCTGTTGCTGGAGCGGCAAGCCAATTAGCCTTTTCACAACAACCGACTGACACGGCTGCCGGAAGCACTATAACCCCGGCAATTACCGTCCAGATTCAGGATGCCAGCGGGAACCTGGTCACAACGGCCACGGATACGATCACCATAGCGATAGGCAATGACCCGAGCTCCGGGGTTGCCCTCCTGAGCGGCACGTTGTCGGTTGCAGCCGTGTCAGGGGTCGCGACGTTCAATGACCTCTCTATCGACACGGGCGGAACTGGATACACGCTCGCCGCCAGCGCGAGCGGGTTGACCAGCACAACCAGCAACCCTTTCGACATCACAAACCCGAGCGGCACCTACGGAGCGAATGAATGTGCCGCCTCACGTTATGGCTCGGACCTCGTTTGCACAGCAGGCGATGTCTCCATCACCGGCATCGCCATTGTCCCGGGGAGCCCGACCAAGTGCGTTGGCGGCGGCACCTACACCGTCGATCTCGATCTTACCGTCAATTTTGCTACTCCTGACCGGTGGGACATCGGTGTTTTTCTCTCTGAAGACGGCAATGACCCACAATTGCTCGCCAGCAGTGGTGGCTCATCAAGCTGCTCAGTTGGCATACTGCCGACCACAAGCCCCTTTCTCGATCTCGACTCCAATGGCGGAATCGACACTTGCGGTGACGGCAATGGAGCAATCAACGGTGGCACAGGTTCCGGCATACTACGCATGAACTCGGTTCCGGTAGCCTGCAAGGCCACAGATCTGAGCAATGGCAACCTATTCATCCCATTCGTCGTCTCGTGGGATAATCAGTCCACCCCTCCCGGTTCGGTCTGTACCTCCATTGCCAACCCGGTCCCCAACACCAAGTCGAAGTGTAATGCACCAGATGGGACAGTCGCCGCCGAAGTACAGTACGGCACAATCCAAACCATTGTTCTTCCGGAGATCAGCAAGGATGACGGCATCTCCACGATCACCGCAGGGGACAGCAGCACCTATTCCGTGGTCATTACCAACACCACCGGGGCAGCGGTCAGCAATTTAATCTTTCAGGACCCGGCGGTCACTGATCTCACCGTTAACAGCCTGGGTTGCTCTGCCTCCAGCGGAGCGAGTTGCCCGGCAAGCTACCCCTTAGCAACCATGCAGGGCGGCGGCATCCTTTTACCGACCATGGATCCGGGCAGCAGCCTCACTTTCACCATCGGCGCAACCGTGAACACCGAAGCGTCAGCCGGCACTCTCACCAACACAGCTTCAGTCACTTTCCTGGGAGAAACCAACTCGGCCAGCGACACGAACAACGTCATCACCAAATTCAACGTTGCCAAGGCCTTCACTCCGGAATCCATCACCGCTGGTGATACGTCGGTCATGAGTATCACGCTGCAGAACACTAACCTGAGCGCGACAACCAACATTGCCTTTAACGACGCCTATCCGGCCGGCCTCGTCAACACCGGAGCCCCAGGTACGACCAATAGCTGCGGCGGAACGGTAACGGCAACGCCAGGTGGAAGCTCTCTGGTCTTGAGCGGCGGGACGCTGGCCGCGGGGGCAACCTGTACCGTCACCACCAACGTGACCAGCGCCGCCTCCGGCGCCTACAGCAACAGCACGGGGTCAATTTCCAGCGATCAATACACCGGCGATGCGGCCACTGCGACCCTCGCGGTCGGGGTTTCAAGCCTCCAGACAGCCACCAAGACCTGGCAGGACCTGAACGGTGGTGAAGCTGACCCTGGAGATATCATCCGCTACATCATCACCCTTACAGAGACTGCTGGCGTCACCGCCACCAGTGTATCGGTTTCGGACACCCTCCCTGCGACCCTGAGCGGAGCAACGGTTACATCCTGTCCTGCAGGTGCCACCTGCAATGTCGCCGGACAAACTCTGACCGCCACCAATGTAGCGATTCCTGCAAATGGTTCTGTGGCGATTGTCTTCGATGCGACCATTCCGCTAGGGACAGCAGCCGCGACAGCTATTAATAACTGCGCAAACATCAGCAACCCCACGGGTATCGGAGCATCACCCTGTGCATCAACGATCACGGTTTCACCATCGGCTGTGGCCAAAACGGGCAATAAACCACTCTATCTCGATAGCGGCACAACCCTTTCCCGCACCCAGGCTTCGGTAACTCCGGCGGCCGTAACCATCTCTAGCGGTGCTTCACAGCTCTGGGCGCTCTCCCCGGCCCTGGTTATGCCGGTAACCATCAGCCCCACCGTTACCCCGCTGGCAATTCTTCCGGCCAACCTCTATCTAAGCAGCGATGTGGCGAACTCAAGCCGGACCGTTCAGGTGACCGTAGCTTGTTCCGGAGGCGGTACTACTTATTCTCAATCGATGACCTTCGACGGCACCGCCCTCAACAACCCATACCTGTCGACCACACCGAGCCTCGTTCTCTTCAACAACCTGCCCTTCTCCGCAGATCAGACTTGTGCAGCCGGCCAGTCCTGGGATCTGACCGTGAGCAACAACTCCGGGTCTGGGAACGTACTGGTCTCCCCAGTGAGCGGGGGCAACAGCTCCTACATCTCCCTGCCTTCACTGAGCGTCATCAACGTTGACAGTGTCGACAACTACAACGCCGCCTATCCTGCCATCACCACCCCGGTCGGAGGCAATTACACCCCAGGACAGACGGTTTATGTGCGGACGGTCATAAGCGATCCTTTTGGCAGCCATGATATTACCTCTGCCGTCATAAACATCACAGACCCTAACGGAACATTAATGGTGTCTGCGGCGACAATGACCGAGATCGTCTCGCTGAGGACTGCTGCAACCAAGACTTATGAATACGCATACTTTGTTCCAGCATTCCCGGCAAATGGCAACTGGAGCGTTACCGTCACGGCAAATGAAGGCAGTGAAGGAACAGTCACAGATGATCACATCTCTGCATTTTCTGTCGTGACACCACCGAACCTAACCATGGTCAAGTCAGCCAACGGCACGACTGACGCCAACCCGGGTGACGTCATCTCCTACACGCTCACGATCACGAACAGCGGCTCAGGGCTGGCATTTAACGTCGTTGTCACCGATGCCATGAGTCCTTATACCGCCCTGGCCCTGGACCCATACGTTAATGGCACCCCTTTCACCCTGGGCGGAGACTCCGGTTTGAGCATCCAATCCATCGACTATGCGGACGGAACGGACGGTGGCGGCAACCCGACTTTTGGCTATACACCAATTTCAGGAGGTGGTGGCGCCCCGAGCGGCTACGACGGGAACATCACCCACTGGCAAACAACCATGGACCCCACAGACAGTGTGGATGCAGCAAAACAGTTCACTCTTGATTACCAGGCAATTGTCAAATAAGGAAACCTGGCCCAACGGAGGAAAAACCATGAACAGACAGATCTGCTTCTTCTTACTACTTTTGGCTACACTCGCTTTCGCTGAGCCTGTTCTGGCGCAACCGAAGGTCACGCTTGAGACCACCCTCGAAAAAGAAGTTCTGACTATGGAGGACGAGAAATTTGTCACAAAGTTTGTCGAGGCGGGAGAGGCTTCTCCCGGCGACACGATCCGAGTCACCCTGACCCTGTCCAATACCGGCGACGAGAAGGCACTCAACCTGGTCATCGACAACCCCGTCCCCGATGGCGCGCAGTACATCCAGGGGTCCGCTTCGGAAGACCTCGTCACCCCCCTCTTCTCCGTTGACGACGGCAAAACCTTCAAAAATGTTTCTCTGCTCACGTTTGAGATCACCCTGCCGGACGGCACTAAAGAGACCCGGAAAGCCTCACCGGAAAATTACACGACGATTCGCTGGACGATACCAGAAATAGCCGCGGGCGAGACCAGGACCGTCTCGTTCCAGGCACTCATCCAATAACGAAACTCAAATTTATTAAAGGAAGAGACCATGAAAGACAAAACTCTTATCAGCACGAAATTAATGTTCAACAGACAGCAAACGACACAAACCGATTTCGCCCGACTCTCGATTATCAGGGCGGGGCCACCGCCGCCGAAAAGGAGCAAGTGGTGGCATCACGGTAAGCCGCCCGACAGAGATAAATTACTGACAACTCTAACTATCGAAAAGAAACAGAAGAGCAACCTAATGACAAAGGAAAACATCATGAAAACATTAACACAAGCACCACCCTTCCCGAGCAGGTGGAAACTCTCCGCCCTGCTCATCGTCCTGACGATGGCGATCATGCTGCCGACACAAGCGTTGGCCGGCACGGCTGGCGGCACCAGCATATCCAACACGGCCCGCGTCGATTATACCGACAGCCTCAACGCCCCGCAGTTCGTCGAAAGTACCGTCACCATCACGGTCAACACGGTCCCGGCCGCCCCGGGTGTTGTCTACCTGGAGCCCAACGGCGCGACCATCGGTCTTAATGACACCTACACCTACAATGCGGCAATCTTCACCAAGTCGAACGGATCTGGCACGATTGACACCATCACCGCCACCGACGGCAACAATTCGGACATTGATCTTAGTCTAACTCCGGCAGCGGACACCTTCGCCGCCAGCTACACCCTGGGCGCGACGTCCGTCAACCCGGGCGACGGCGATATCGGTACGACTCCGACCATTGCTGACGGTGGCACCATCACCTTCGACGTTCCCTCTGACGGTGGTCCAGGTGACAACGTCATAAACGATCTCGCCGTAAACGATAAAGCTTACCTCTGGGACGGCACCAATGCCTATGGCCCCTTTGATGTCACAGCCGTAGATGATGGCGCATACACCATCACCCTGACCAACAACACCGGCGCGGATATCGTCATAGGCACGGCCATCGCTGCAGGTTGGCAGATCGGTGAGGCCGTTGTTGCCACGGTCACGGTCACCCAAGGGGACAACATAACCGGTTCCCCGGCGACCTGGGACACGGTCCTGGCCGCAGAGATGAACGCCCTGTCAGATTCGGACACGATCACGACCTCGGCGGTAGCATCCGACATCCAGGTATCCAAGTACATCCGCAACATCACTGATGGCACCAAGAACACCGGAGCAGCCGACATCAATTTCTTCGGCACCGATTACTACAGCGATGCCGGGGATGTCACGGCCAACCCCGGTGAGACCCTGGGGTATCTTATCGTGGTTGCGAACTCCGGAACTGCAGATGCAACTGTCACAGTGCTTACAGACAGCGTCCCGGCGTTCACCGTCATCGACACAACCACCTTCGGTGTCGATAACGACAACGACGGCGCCGTTGACATTACCGATGTGGACGAAGACCTTGAAGCCCAGGGTGATGGAATTGTCTACATCAACGGCAATCTTATCGCTGTGTATCTGGGAACAGGGGCTAACGATACGGCTCCATCGGGCACAGGGGGCACCGTGACTGGTGGCACCACCATCAACGTGCTGTTCGAGGTCGACCTTCAGTAACACGTAACAGGCAAAGGTGGTTCCGGATGGCGGACTTCCCGCCATCCGGAACCGAACCAAAAAAGACTGGAATGACAGTTAACTTCAAACATAGATTGCAATCTGCGCTTATAAGCTCCGGGCTTCTGCCTCGAGTATTCGCGCTGCTGCGTAATCTTTTCCGACTGCGGGCAAACACCTGCAGTCTTCAAGCAGGCTGGTTGGGCACGGGGACTTCCCGTCGTTCAACCCGTCTGCCTGTGTCCGCGACCGAAAAGAGAGCATTCGGTCGCTGGCAGAGGCTGGCGTTTGCCTTGCTGTTCGGTACCCTCCTGTTGCCAACCGTAGCAACAGCGGCAACACCTGCGGGTACAATCGTTTCCAACACGGCATGGCTTGAATACACAACGGTAGGGCCACCGACAAACATCAGTTCAAACGAGGTGTCCTTTACAGTTCTGGCGCCAATTGCACCGACCCCGGCAACGATCAGGCTGCTGCAGCTTGACAATACGACCGGCAGCCTCCAGATACCACAGACCGCCTACAGTGATGACGGTACGACAGGTGGCAACCTGGTCAACATCTCGCCACAACCGTCACCGGGCGAACTGATCGAGAACTCGGCTTACCATGTCAAGGATCTCATCATTATCGAAGTAGAGGACCTTGACGAAAACGTCGATCCGACAGCCCGGGAAACCGTCTTTGTGACCGTCAGCTTCGGGTGCACCGGTGACCAGGAAGTCTTGCAGTTGACTGAATCGGATCTCAACTCCGGCGTGTTCATCGGTTACCTGCCGGCAGACTCGACGGTTTCGATCGGGCCGAACGGTACCTTGACGACGTTAGAGGAGTGCGAGGTTCTGGCACAATACACCGACAAGGACGATGGCGACTTTATAGAGACAGGCAAGCTCGTTGACCCCTTTGGAGTTGTGTTTGACAGCAACACCGGAGCGCCTCTGGATGGCGTCACCGTCACCCTGTTCAACGACGACACCGGCATGCCCGCGGATGTTTATTTCGACGACACAATGACAACACCGTATCCGTCGACTGTTACAACGGGAGACGTGACCTATAGCTTCCCGAACGGTGGCTACCGCTTCCCGTTCATCGAACCCGGCAACTACCGTCTCGACATTACACAACCGGCCGGTTATGCGGCACCTTCGAGTGTTCCGGAGACATCGCTGCAGACGCTCCCCGGAGCACCCTTCTCGATTGACACGAACGGCTCTTATGGCGCCCCCTTCCCGGTCGTTCCGGGACCGGCAATTCAGATCGACATCCCGCTCGATCCGTCGACAAGCACTCTGTGGGTCCGCAAGGCGGCCGACAAGAGGCTTGTCGCCATCGGCGACTTCCTCCAGTACACGCTTTCGGTGGAGAACAACAACAGCCTTGCTGCGGCGCCCGAGGTCACGGTTTCCGATACGCTGCCGGTCGGGTTCCGTTACCAGAGCGGCTCTCTCCACATCAACGGTTCAAAAACAAGCGACCCGGACATCTCAGGGGGCGGAAGGGCACTGACGTTCGATGTTGGCGACATCCCTGCATCAAGCGCTGTCGAAATCAATTACGTGGTTGAAGTCGCAGCTGGCAGCGTAGCCGGTAAAGCCGTAAACACTGCAACCGCGGCGGATACGATCGGAAATGTATCGAATACAGGCAAGGCGTCCGTTCAGGTGATTAACGAGTTCCTGACGAATCGCGCCATTCTGATGGGGCGTGTTGTTGACGGAAGTTGCGATATACCGGAGACTCAGAAGGAAGGTCTTGAGAACATTCGCATCTACCTGGAAGACGGCACCTATGTCGACTCCGACAGCAATGGCATGTTCCACTTTGAAGGGGTTGAGCCGGGAGTTCACGTCGTTCAGGCCGATACCGAAACCCTGCCGGCGGGATATAAAATGATTCCCTGCGAACAAAGCAGCCAGTTCGCCGGTCGATCCTTCTCACAGTTTGTGGACCTGCAGGGCGGGACCTTGTGGAATGTGCATTTTTACGCAACGCCGATAGCACCGCCAACCGGAGAGGTCACCATCAATATGGAGGGGCAGCTCCAGGAGAATGAGTTCAAATATCGCATTAACCTCGCGACCGACACTGTTCCGGCAACCAACCTCCGGCTTACGGTTATGCTGCCACCGCATACTAATTACCAGGAAGGCAGCAGTAAGTTAAACGGCACACCCTTAAAAGACCCGGAGCTGCACGACGGTTCGCTCACCTTCGAATTAAACGGCGCTCCCCATGGCTGGGAGACTCTCCTGGAATTTTCTGCTGCCGTGACTTCAGTCCAACCTGTCGGCGACATGG
>CAZXBD010000062.1:0-3551 GCA_964638305.1 uncultured Geobacteraceae bacterium
CAAAGCTGCCGGCAACCAGACCTCACCATAATTCCGGTTAAGATCATCAGCATGCGTGCACCGCGCATCAGCAATTTGCACCTCAAGCGGTTGCCGACAAATTTCCGGCAACATGGTGACCCGATCCTTACGCCCCTTTCCATCACGCACCAGAAGCTGCCCTTGAGCGAAATCAACATCTTGGATACGCAGCCGAATAACCTCCATCAGGCGCAACCCCGCACCATAGAGCAGGTTGCAGATCAAAGAAAACGGAGGATTCAGTTCCGCAAGCAGAGCAGAAACCTCTTCTCGAGTCAGCACAACCGGCAATTTGATTGGCTTTTTGGCTTTGGTGAAATCAGAAAAATCACCCAGCGAGCGTTCCTCCGACTCTTGGAACAAAAAAACCAACGCATTGAGCGCCTGCTTCTGGGTATTGACTGCCACATTATGCTTGTCAACCAAGTAAGTCAGGTAAGCCTTAACTGAAGTTGCATCCAACTCGGCAATTTTCCGATGAGGATAATGGCTCAAAAAACGGGTTGCCCAGTCCAAATAAGCACCGATCGTTCGCTTCGCATACAGGCGGCCAACGAGAGTTTTGCGCAACTTCTCCAAGGTGGCCCGGTGAGCATCGGAAAGACTTTGCGGCTCGGACCTATCGACAGCTGCGCCCTTTTCCGGGACATCTCCGACAGCCCAGGAAATTTGCAGCTGATCACGAAACAGATGCCACAGCGCAGTGCGCGCCTGACTGCATTGCCAATCCTTGATAGCATCGTTATCACGCAACGTATCAAGAAAAGCCGAAACATGCTGAGGCTGGCACTTTGTCAGGGGCAGTGAACCGATAAACCCGACGAACTGCTGGCACCAAGTCACATACCAACGGATATGCAGCGGATTGATACAGGTTTTAGTCAGACAGTCTTTGTATGATTGCCAAAATGCAGAATCGAGGGCGGAATCCCCCACAGATTTTTTCATGACCCCCTCCAGAGACATAGAAAAAAACAGTTAAAACTGTACAAAAATAAGATACTGTATTTATTAATAATTTCAACTGATATTCCGGTTACCGTTATATCCAATATACTGGTAACCGCCTAATCCCTGTTGAACTAAACCGCTTCGCGGTAGCTTTTTAAAGGCAGCGTTTTTTCGCTGTCTTTTTTCAATTGTCCTGTCAGTTGGATACCGTTTGACATCACCCATTTTCAAAGGAGGATGTCATGACGGAACTCAGACGCAGGATGATTCAGGATCTACAACTTCACGGTTATGCAGAACGGACCCAACAGAGCTATGTCGCTGCGGTCAATCTGTTGGCAACCTTCTTCAACCGTTCCCCGGATCTTCTCGGTGACGAAGAACTCCGTAACTATTTTCTCCATCTGATCAACGTAAAACAAGCTTCACGTAGCACGGTCAGGCAATACCTGTGCGGTATCAAGTTTTTCTACGAAACAACCCTGAGCAGACCATTGCCGACCTTCGATTTGGTCAAGCCACGCAAACGGATTGTGCTGCCAGTGGTTCTCTCTGTTGCTGAGGTCCGAACCATTCTGGAGTTGGTCCGGCATCCGATGGCACAGATGGCTCTAACCTTGATCTATGCCTGCGGATTGCGCTTGTCGGAAGGTCGGCAGGTGCGGACCCAGGATATTGATGGGGACCGGCTGCTGCTTTGGGTGCGTGATGGCAAAGGCGGAAAAGATCGCGCCGTGCCACTTCCTGCCGCCACCTTACAGCGGTTGCGCGGCTACTGGAAGGCCCAGCGGCTTTCAGGACCATGGTTGTTTCCCGCCCCTCGCGTCACTCATCCGGTCGGTTCGTCACTGTTGCAAAAAACCTTCAAGGCCACTCTGCGGCAGAGTTCGGTCACAAAAGCAGCGTCGATTCGCACCCTCCGCCACAGCTACGCGACCCACCTGCTGGAACAGGGGATCGACCTGCGCGTTATCCAGGCGCTGCTGGGTCACGCATCACCTTCAACCACGACCATTTACACCCATCTGACGCAACCAGTTTTAGACAAGTTGACGGGGACGCTTGATCATCTGATGGACGATCTGTAGAGATTCGGGATACCCAGAATGCCGGATCTGGCCGGAATCGTGCGCGAGTTCGGCCCTGACTATTTTGCACAGCATGGCGAACGGATGTTGCCGAGCCATTATCGTGCGATGCGTGATCTTGTCGCCTGCCGGACCGAAGTTTTCGGCGGGCATCTGGCCCAGTGCGACCAGTGCGGACACCAACATTATTCCTACCATTCCTGTCGCAATCGCAGTTGCCCTCAATGCCATACCGGTGACAGTGCACGTTGGCTGGAGAAACGCCAGGCGGAACTGTTGCCGACATCTTATTTCCATGTCGTCTTTACCATTCCCGACACGTTGCAGGAGATTGTCTGGCGTCACCAGAAACTGATGTACGCCGCCCTGTTCAAAGCGTCTGCTGCGGCGCTCCTGTCCTTAAGTGCCGACCAGCGCTACGTTGGCGGCAATATAGGTATCCTGAGTGTTCTTCATACCTGGACCCGCAAGCTGGGACGCCATGCCCATATTCATTGCCTGATAACTGGCGGCGGGTTAACCGATGAGGGTCACTGGCTTGATGCGCGCAAGAAATATCTGTTTCCGGTCACGGCACTTTCACCCCTGTTTCGGGCCAAATTTATGTCTCTGGCACGTAAGGCATTACCCGAGGAGAGGTTTCCGGAATCGGTCTGGCAAAAAGACTGGGTGGTCTATTGCAAACCAGCCATTCAGGGGAGTAAGAAGCTACTCGACTATCTGGGTCGCTACATTCATCGCATCGCTATTACCAACCGGAGCATCTTGGCCATACACAAGGGTCAGGTGACCTTCAAATACAAGGACTCAAAAGACAACCTCTGGAAGAAATGCACCTTGCCAGGTGATGAATTCCTGCGCCGTTTTTTGCAACACGTTCTACCCAAAAGATTTCACAAGGTGCGCTACTACGGGTTGCTCAGCCCACGCAATCGATCAAGGCTCCGGCAGTTACAATTAACGATGACGGCTAAAGAACTAGAGACAACAAGCCCCGCAAAACCGACACCAACGGACAACGAAACCGAAGAACTGCCTCTTTGTCCGCTCTGCGAAACCGGCTTCATGCTGATTATACTTCTGATACCCCGTGCGCCACGAGGGCCGCCATGACTTGGCCGGACAAACAAACCTTTGTTCAGAAACTGCACTCCAATCCCCCTCAAGAAAGGGAGCGGGATAGGTACGCCTTAAAGACGAAAATCACCCCTGACACAACCAACTGCAATGCACTAAAAACATCAAATCTGCACCACCCATCGCAGCATGAGTCTCTTCGGCATTGCCAAAAGCAATTAACACCGGTAAAATCTCGGTCAATCCCCCCAGCATATCGCTTTAAAATACCTTAGGACGAAAAAGGAGGGGTTTAGTCCAACAGGTGTCTTTACGACGGCTTCGCGTCGCAAAAACCCTTAATTCGTTAGGATCAAAATATGGAACCTGAAGATATAAAAAAAACCGCCGAGGCAGTCGAAGGAATTGTAAAAG
>CAZXBD010000063.1:0-10089 GCA_964638305.1 uncultured Geobacteraceae bacterium
AAACAAAACCGTCGGGGTTGCCCGACAGCAACGTCATTTTCTTTGTGGCGACAAAGAAAACGAAGCAAAAGAAAGCTTGGTGTACGGTTTATAGACATAGGTAACTATGTCCTTGACCTGTACATGGCACTGCGCTGGGCATGTCTTGTTCGGGGCGTTCTGGTGGTAAGGATTAGTTATCTAAAGACTTTAAGTGGCTACGCTTCCCCCGTAGGTGACGAGGCCCTTGAAATCCTCTACGGCTCTGGTTGGTGTCGCTTAAGTGTGCTTTTTGCCTTTTGTGACTAAATGCCACTACCTGGAAGGCCCGCAAGCACAGGGCTGGATTCTTTAGCTCCGCCACACTTTAAAAGCTATGAAAGATGGCAAAGGAGATGCCCTCCGCCAGGAGCAAGGCCTTTTTTGCATCCTTTTTGTGGCCGCCTGGACAAAAAGGATGGCGTCTGGCGGGACGCGACCCGGCTGTTCTTCTTTGGCCTAAAAAAATAAAGGGCAACAGATTAACGATCTATTGCCTCCGCTCCAATTCCAACCGTTTCTTGTTTTTCTCGTTCCCCGTCCCGCGTACCGGTTTACTGCCCCATAGGTTGCGCTTGTCCCCGGTATTCATCGGGAACTTCATCCAGGGAGTCAACAAAGTGCAGTTCACCTTTGCCGTCGGAATAGAGGTAGCGAGGAGATTTTTCTGCCGGAGGCTGAGTGGTGGGCGCGGGTGGTTTCTGTCCCGCTTCCTGCTTCTGCCCCTTCTGCTTTTCAATAACAGCTTCAATCGTTTTTGTCGGAGCCTTTTTCTCACCGAAGGTCAGGTCGATCAGGCGGCCGCGGAAATCCTGATAAAAATCTCTGACCGCAGCATGGGCCGGGTGGACAGGCGGTACCTGTACCAGAAACTGATCGATGATCAGCATCATGACAAGAAAGAGAAAAGTCCAGAAAATCGGTTTAATCAGTCGCCGCATGGTTCCTCAGTGTGAATGGTGGTCGTGGCCGTTGGCCGATTTGCGGGGGCGATGCTTAAGCTGTTGAATAACCGGACCGGTAGGGCAACTCGAGCATTCTCCCTGAAGCGTTGTGTGGGTGATGTGGTAATCATGGTCCAGCATCTCTTCGAGGGTACCGATAATCTCGCTTTGACGCAACCGATAGTCTGGTTCGACGTCAATATGGGCCGATAGGGCCGTGATGTGGGAACAAATTGACCAGACGTGCAGGTGGTGAACGTCGTTGACGCCCATGACCGAGCGCATTTTGTCAACCAGTTGATTAATGTCAATATGCACAGGGACTCCCTCGAGGAGAATGTGTCCGGCTTCTCGCAGAATGCGGATTGCGCCCCAGCCGATGATGACAACGATCACCATTGAAATCAGGGCATCAAGTACGAACCAGCCAGTGTAAAGCATGAGAATTCCGCCGATGATGACACCAACTGAGGCGATTGCGTCGCCGACGACATGCAGAAATGCGCTACGTACATTGAGATCGTCGTGGGAATGGGCATGCAGCCTTTTCGCTGCAATCAGATTCATGATCAGCCCGATGATGGCAATAATAAACATCTCCTTGCTCTTGACCGCTTGTGGATGCAAGAGGCGATCCCATGCCTCTCCAAGTATGCCGAAGGCAATCAGCAGCAGGGTGGTGCCGTTTATGAGCGAGGCAAAGATTTCGGCACGGTGCCAACCATAGGTTCGTGTGTCGCTGGCGGGAAATTTTGCCAGATGGATTGCTGCCAGCGACAGAACCAGGGCAAAGAGATCCATGAAAACGTGGGCGGCATCGGAGAGCAGGGCCAGAGAGTTGGTCCAAAAACCGCCGGCGACCTCGGCAATCAGAGTAACCGCAGTCAGGCCAATGGCAATAATAAAGCCGCGGGTGATGCCGCTATCCAGGTGCGAATGGTCGTGATTATTTTGATGCTCCGGGTGTTGCTCGGCCACTGATAGAGTGCCTCCTTCGAACCTATTCTAGGCCTGCTGAGATCGTTAAATCAAGTATTATGGCGTTGACGCAGGCATTCCATTTTGCTTGTGACTGTGCTATCGTTACCGCCGATTTTGAGTTGTTGCAACAATTACATAAAACAGGACAGATGCTATGAGTGAAACCCTTTACGACGTTTTGATTATAGGCGGTGGCCCGGCCGGTTTGACGGCGGGTCTATATACCTCGCGGGCCAAGTTGAAGACCCTTCTGGTGGAACGGATGATTCTCGGTGGCCAGGTGATGACCACGACCATGGTGGAGAATTATCCTGGTTTCCCCGGGGGGATCGATGGTCCTGACCTGATGATGCGTTTTCAGGAGCATTGTCAGGAGTTCGGTCTGGAAACAATCACCGGCGAAGTGACTGGCCTGGCGGACAAGGGCGCCGAGAAGATAGTCATCGTCGACGGCAAGGAGATTCGTACCCGGTCGGTGATCATTACAACAGGTGCCGAGCCGAGCAAGCTTGGCATCCCCGGCGAGCTGGAATTTACCGGACGTGGAGTTTCCTACTGTGCCACATGCGATGGTGCGTTCTTCCGCAACGTACCGGTCGCGATTATCGGTGGCGGCGACACGGCGGCTGAAGAGGCCCTCTTCCTTTGCCGGTTTGCCAGCAAGGTCTACCTGGTTCACCGGCGGGATGAACTGCGGGCCACCAAGGTTTTGCAGGAGCGCATCTTCGCCAACGACAAAATCGAGCCGGTATGGAACAGTGTGGTTGAAGAGGTGGTTGGAGATAATACCGGTGTCACCAGCCTGGTCCTGCGCAACCGTGAGGAGGATTCTCAGCAGACGCTTGAAACTGCCGGCATGTTTGTGGCGGTCGGGGTAACACCAAAGGCACATTTTCTTGCCGAGATTCTTGACCTTAATCCTGGAGGCTATATTCTGACCGATTCGGAGTGCCGTACCTCGATGCCCGGTGTTTTTGCTGCCGGGGATGTGCGCAAGAAGATCCTCAAACAGATCGCTACGGCGGTCGGTGACGGTGCGATTGCCGCCATCGTAGCTGAAAAGTATCTGGACGATTTGGTATAAAAGCTGTAAGGCTGTAAGCTTTAAGAGGAAGATAGGCAGGGTGCCTGCACCTCCTGTCTTCTCGTGATATTTTGCCCCTATGGGTATTGCAATGACAATCAGGAGGGATTTATGCTCGCCAAGGTTCTGTCCGGGGCGTTGCTCGGTATCGATGCTTACCCGGTTGAGGTTGAGGTCGATATAGCCCAGGGGTTACCCCAGTTCGCTACGGTCGGCCTGCCCGAGGGCGCGGTCAAGGAAAGTAAGGACCGCGTCAAGTCCGCCATCAAGAATTCCGGTTACGAATTCCCTACCCGCCGCATTACCATTAATCTCGCTCCGGCCGACATTCGCAAGGAAGGGGCCGCTTTCGATCTGCCGATGGCCGTTGGTCTGTTGACGGCTACCGGGCTGGTGCCATCGGCTCGTGCTTCGCGTTTTCTTCTGATGGGCGAGCTTTCCCTTGATGGTTGTATCAAACCGGTGCGTGGTGTTCTGCCAGTGGCGGCTGCGGCCCGGAGGTGGAACCTGGATGGGCTGATCCTGCCTGCCGCCAACGCCGAGGAGGGGGCTCTGGTCGATGGTTTGCCGGTTTATCCTGCGCAAACTTTGGGAGAAGTTGTCGATTTCCTCACGGGCAACCGGGCGCAGGAGCCTTGCCGGGTCGATCTCGCGGCGATGATCAGCAGCGCGGTGCAGGATGAGGTTGACTTTGCCGAGGTGCGCGGCCAGGGACATGTCAAGAGAGCTCTCGAAGTCGCTGCAGCCGGCGGCCATAATATCCTCATGGTCGGGCCACCTGGCAGCGGTAAAACCATGCTGGCCCGGCGTATTTCGACAATCCTGCCTGCGCAGACCTTTGAAGAGGCTCTGGAGATTACCAAGATACATTCCATCCTCGGACTGCTTCCTGCCGGTCAGGCGCTGGTTGCCAAACGAGTCTTTCGTTCTCCCCATCACACCATTTCCGATGCCGGTCTTATCGGCGGTGGGACACATCCACGTCCGGGGGAGGTTTCACTGGCACACAACGGGGTGTTGTTCCTTGATGAATTGCCGGAATTCAAAAAAAATATTTTGGAAATGTTGCGTCAACCGCTTGAAGACGGTCAGGTTTGTATCAGTCGGGCAGCGCAAAGTCTGACCTACCCGGCGTCCTTTATGATGGTTGCTGCGATGAATCCATGTCCGTGCGGTTATCAGGGTGATCCGCTGCACAGTTGCACTTGTACCCCGGCAATGATCCAGCGTTACCGGACTCGACTCTCCGGCCCCTTGCTTGATCGAATCGACTTACAGGTCGAGGTGCCGCGCATCTCACACAGTGACTTGTCTGATACACGTCCTGCGGAGGCCAGTGAAATCATTCGCGGGCGCGTGGAGTGGGCACGAAATGTCCAGCAGGAGAGGTTTTCCCGATTGCCTGTTCACTGCAATGCGAGAATGGGGCCCAGACAGTTGCAAGCCTTCTGTCGCACCGATCCGGCCGGGCAGGAGCTGTTGCGGCAGGTCACAGATCGTCTTGGCCTGTCGGCGCGAACCTATACTCGCCTGCTCAAGGTTGCTCGTACTATTGCCGATCTTGCCGAGAGCGAAAAAATTGCCGTCAACCATCTGGCCGAGGCAATTCAGTATCGTTCCCTTGATCGTCAAACGGCCTGACCTGACGGCAAGATTCTGACTCGTTCCGATGGCTCTTGTTCCGCTTGGTCATGCCTGTCAGTTGTGATATTTTGCTTTTATGGGTGAGAATCTTCTGCCATTACTGTTTGCTCTATCTTTTATCTTTCTCGGCGCCCTTGTGGGTGGCCGCCTCGCATCGGCTTGCCACATCCCGCGGGTAACCGGTTATCTGATGACCGGCCTGTTGATCGGCCCGTCATTCGCCCACCTGGCTAATCTGCCCGTGCTGCTGCCACCGGATATCCTCCTGGAGCTGAGGCCTCTCTCCGAAATGGCGCTGGCTCTGATCCTGATGCATATAGGTGGCCTTTTCGAGATCAATCACCTTGATCGCTGGCGGCATCGCATCCTGCTTTTTTCCGGCAGTGAAATCCTGTTGACGTTTTCTTTTGTCGTCGCTGCCGTTCTTATTGTCAATCTTGCTTTTTTGCAGAAGGTTGTTCCGGGGCTGACTCTCTGGCAAACTTCGCTGACCTTTTCGCTCTTCCTTGGCATTATCGCCGTGGCAACCGCTCCAGCAGCGACCCTGATGGTTATTCGCGAATACGAGGCTGAAGGCCCCGTGACCAGTGTGGTCTTGACTCTGGTTGGTTTCAATAACCTGGTTTCAGTCCTTGGTTTTGCTGCCCTTGCTCATTTTTTGATCTTCCCGGGGGAGAGCTTCGGGGTTCTCATGATGCGTATGGGTGGGCCTGTTCTGGTCGGTGCCCTCATGGGCTTCGCTATGTCGGTCTGGGCTCAGCGTCTGGAGTTGCCGAGCGAGAACAAGATCCTGATGCTCGGCGGGATTGCTGTCAATGTCGCTGTCTGTCGTATGCTACAGATTGACCCTTTGCTGGCGAGCCTGATTCTTGGAATGATCCTGGCGAACAGCTGTCCACGTTGGCATCGCTTGCAAAGCGATATCCGGCAGGTTGATTACTTGCTGTATGTTGCGTTTTTCGTACTGGCCGGTGCCAATCTGCATATCGAGACTTTGTCGCATATCGGCCTGCTCGGCGTAGCCTACGTAGTCGCCCGCACCCTTGGCAAATGGTTGGGGGCGATGATCGGTGCTCGTCTCGGTGGTTTCGGGCCGAACGAGAGAGCTTATATCGGTTTGACTCTGATGGCTCAGGCTGGGGTCGCTATCGGTTTGGCCACTCAACTCGCCAATAATTGGCCGGTGGGCGGCAAACTTCTGGAAACCATAGTCCTCGGCTCCGTAGTGGTCTTTGAACTTGTGGGACCGCTCGCGGTGCGGCACGGTCTGGTGCGCTCCGGGGAGGTGCCGATTCTTGCCCTGTTGCAAAAGCGGGCGCCGGTGAGTGCTTTGGAAGGGATGCATAATGTCGTGCACCATTTTCGCAGCTCACTGGGCGTACCGGAAGGTCATCGCCTCGAGGATCCCGGTGATATCCTGGTGCGGCATATCATGCGGCAAAATGTTGAAACTGTGCCGCACAGCACCCCTTATTATGCCTTGCTTAAACATATCGCTCATAGTCGTTACGACCGGTTCCCGGTGGTGGATGAAAGCAATCGTTTTATAGGTGTTATCGATTACACAGAAATTCGCAACCTGCTCTTCGAGCCAGCACTCGTCCCTCTTGTGGTTGCCGGTGACCTGACTGCTCCCGCAGAATATTGCTTACAGCCGGAGCAACCCTTGCGTGAAGCACTGAAGATTCTACAGCAGCATCGCAACATCAGTTATTTCCCCGTGGTTGACTCTGATGATCCGCAAAAACTGGTCGGCATCCTTAACCAGAACGATGTGCTTGCGGCTTTCCGTCGATTGGGTCAGGGTGCTTAAGCCTTAGGGGTCAGGTCTACACATTTCACTTTTTCTGTGGATAAAACATTTTTTGTGAAATGTGTAGACCTGACCCCTATTCCATAGTAGATAAGTCGACAAATTAATTTCTTCGTCGGAGGGTTCCTTGATTCCCAAACAATTTCGCATTCACCTTGTTCTCATCCTTGCCTGTGCTTTTATGATCATTTTTCCGATCCTTAATGAAACACCGAATACGGAGAAGGCCGAAAAGGCAACGGCTGTTGCGATGGAGTTTCTGCAGTTGCTTGACGATGAGAAGTATGCAGAGAGCTGGCAGTCTGCGGCCGTTCTTATGCGGGAGAAAGTGACCCAGGAGGACTGGGTTGAGAAGTTGACCAAGGCGCGTGTTCTTTCTGGTGCGCTGGTTGAGCGCACAGAGGAGAGTTCGAGTTATTCGACCTCGGCCAAGGACAGCCCCGAAGGGGAATATATCGCCCTGACCTTTGCATCGAAATATCAGCGCGCCGAAAGCGTTTCCGAGTATGTGACCGTGATGCTCGAAGAAGGTCACTGGCGGGTCGCAGGTTACTTTATCCAGTAGCCTGAAAATATTTCATAAACGGTAATAAAAAAACGGACTGCCTGGGCAGTCCGTTTTTTGTTCCTGTGGAAAGTGCCCCCTGTCAGACAAACGGGTTGCTGACCTGAATCGTTTGGTCACGACGCGGACCAACTGAAACCAGTACCGCAGGGCAACCAGCGAGTTCCTCCAGTTTGGCCAGATAGGCTTTGGCCGCGTCCGGGAGATCGGCCATGGTTTGTGCTTCACAGATGTCGCTGCACCAGCCATCGAATTCCTCGTACACCGGTGTACATTCCTGGAGAATGTCAGCATCACGTGGGAACTCCTCGAGCAATTGACCCTTGTAGGAATAGGCGGTGCAGACTTTGATACTCTCAAGCTCGTTAAGAACGTCGAGTTTGGTGATCGCCAGACCGGTCATGCCGTTAAGGCGTACGGCTTCACGCAGAGCGACGGCGTCGAACCAGCCACAGCGGCGCGGACGGCCGGTGGTGGACCCGAACTCATGGCCTGCCTTACGTAAGCGCTCGCCCATGTCGTCATGCAACTCCGAGGGGAAAGGCCCTTCGCCGACCCTGGTGCAGTAGGCTTTGGTGATGCCGATTACTGCGGTGATGTGGCGCGAGGCAACACCGGTGCCGGTGCTGACTCCACCGATACAGGTAGATGACGAAGTTACGTACGGGTAGGTGCCGTGATCAATGTCGAGCAGAGCCCCCTGGGCCCCCTCAAACAGCAGGTTCTCACCTTTTTGAATGGCAGTATTCAAAGAACTGGAGCAGTTGCCGATATATTTTTCGACCTGCTGTGCGTATCCTGAGTATTCTACGAAAATTTGTTCCTCATCGAGAGGGGCCTCGCCGAAAAACTTTTCCAGCAGAAAGTTTTTTTCAGGCAGAACTTCCTTGAGCTTGCGGCGGAATACCTGAGGGTTTGCAAGGTCGCTCATGCGGATGCCGCGACGACCTATCTTGTCCTCATAGGCTGGTCCGATGCCGCGCCCCGTGGTGCCAATCTTGCGATCTGCATCTTTCTCTCTGGCCAAGTCGATAGCTTTGTGCCAGGGCATGATGATGTGCAGATTGCTGTCCACCACAAGTTGCCTGTCATCCTTGAGGTAACCCTTTTTCTTGAGGCCTTCGATCTCACCGAGAAAAATTTTCGGATCAAGAACGACACCGTTGCCGATGACACAGCGTTTGCCAGGATGAAGAATGCCAGAAGGGATCAGGTGCAGAATGATGGTCTGGTCGCCGACCACGAGAGTATGTCCGGCATTGTTGCCGCCCTGAAAGCGGACAACCTGTTGGGCATGTTCGGTATAAATGTCAACTACTTTCCCTTTGCCTTCGTCGCCCCACTGGGCGCCGACAATGACGACGTTTGCCATAGTATTCTCCGCGTTGTATTAAATTTTAAATTGCCCTGATTCGATGGTGGCACGAGACACTTTTGTCTCTTGCTCATCCGCAGTGCTAATCAGGGTCAGTTCTTCTTCTGCTGAGTCGAGCACCAACAAGTAACGATAATGCATACGCCGGGCATAGTCGAAGCTGGCCGAACGGTCGCGCTCAATGATGTCCCGGGCTACCGAGTAGCCCTGGTTGCGCAAGGTCGCGGCGAGACGCTGGGCCGGTATTTTTTCCTGACCCGATGAAAAGAGCAGGAAATCCGTCCCCTCTCCGGTCCGTTCGTCAAGTATTTTGTCGAGAGCAAAGAGCAGGTTGTACAGATTGAAAGCAAAGCCTGTTGCTGGTGCCGCAAAACCGTAACGCTCTGTCAGCCCATCATAACGGCCTCCAGAGCAGACAGCCCTGCCGAAGCCTGACAGGAACCCCTGGAATACCAGCCCGCTATGGTAATCGAAACCGCGCATTTCACCAAGGTCTAAAGTTATATGGTCCTCGACGCCGTAGACAGTAAGGGTTTCAATGATTTTTTCGAGGTTGTCCAGAGCCCTTTGCGAGGCCGGGTTGCCGATCGCCTGACGAGCCTGATCGAGAATCTCGCGGCCGCCGTAGAGTCTGGGCAGGGCGAGCAGTTCCGTTCGCTGCTGTTCGGTCAGCGGCAGGTCCTTGAGCAGTTTCTGCAGCCCGGAAATGTCTTTGGCCGCAATGGCCGAACGAACCGCTTGCGATTGTGTTGCATCGAGGGGCAGGCTATTCAGGACGCCGCGCAGGAACTCTACCTGTCCGATGTCGATGGTGAACTCGGTGGCACCGACAGATTGCAGGCACTTGATGGCCATGGCAATCATTTCAGCGTCAGCTTCCGGGCCGCTGAGTCCGATCAGCTCGACGCCGGATTGGAAAACTTCGCGATCCTTGCCGAGGCGCTGTTCGGTATGACGTAGCACGCGTCCGTTGTAACAGAGGCGAAAGGGTAGAGGCATTTCGCGCATCCGGGTCGCTGCGATCCGTGCCACCTGTGGTGTGATGTCGGGTGGGAAGGCGACCAGTCGACCCGTCTGGCGGTCGTCAAAGCGAAAGGTCTTTTCGCGCAGGTCGGTTCCCAACCCGAGCTCAAGCACCGCAAGGTCCTCAAGGACGGCGGGGGCAACAGGGCGAAAACCCCACGACCGGTAAATGTCTCGCAGGGTGCTCTGCAAATAGTCGAGTTTGGCAGCTTTAACCGGCAGGAAGTCTTTAACGCCTGTCGGCAGTCGTGTCTCTATGGTGTTCGGCACGTTCTGGTCCCTCTATAGAATAATCTGGTTTGCGGCCACGATGTGCGGATGGGCGCGCAATTCTTCCAGAGTTTCATCCGGAATGCAACTGTCAACATTAATCAGGGAGACGGCTTTGTCATCAGTCGACTGACGGGTCAGGTTCATGCCCGCGATATTGATTTTTGCTTCACTGAGGACCTGACCGATAAAACCGATGATGCCGGGGCGGTCTTCATTGAGCAACACCAGGATGTGACCGTGGGGGAGGGCTTCAACGTTGCAGCCGTTGACGCGCACAATGCGGTAGTCGCCTTCACCGAACATGGCCCCACAAACAGCGTGCTCGCCCTCTGTGCCGACCACTGTCAGGCGGATCATGCTGGAGAACCC
>CAZXBD010000064.1:0-21900 GCA_964638305.1 uncultured Geobacteraceae bacterium
AAAGTCTGTTTGAGTATATTGAAGTATTTTACAATCGCAAACGACGTCATTCATATCTTGGCTACACGAGTCCAGCGGAATACGAACTGAGGAGTGTCCCCCAATAAACGAGTCCGTTTTACTGGGGGAACCTCACAATGGTACTCATATTGTGTCCCCATAATTTAGGAGCCGAAGGCCAAGGAGCAGGGGCGCCGTTTTGATCCAAACTTTTGGGCGTTCAAAAGTTTGGGCGGATCGGGGCCGAACCCCCGTCATCCATGATTGTAGAAAAAGGACTGTCTAAAAAAGCAAACCAGAAACGGTGGGATGCAAACCGCCGGCCCTGGTTTATTCTCAAGACACTTCGACCTTGTTTCCCAATTGACACATCCGTGCCACAAGTGGCACAATCGCAGCCCAGTTTCTCCATCGACCTTTCACATCTGCGTCAAGGAGCACCATGGGTCCGATTACCACCGTCAAGGAAAACTGTCGCAAATGTTACGCCTGCGTTCGGAACTGCCCAGTCAAGGCGATTCGCGTTCATCGCAACTACGCCGAAGTCATCAGCGACCGCTGCATCGGCTGCGGCAACTGCATCAAAAGCTGCTCTCAAAAGGCAAAAGTGATTGCCGACCATGTCGGCGAGTGCAAGCGCCTGCTTGATTCGGACAATCCCCCCATAGCTATCCTTGGTTGCTCACACCCGGCGTTCTATCATGATCTGCGTTCAGGTCAGCTGGTCACCGGTCTGCGCCGACTCGGCTTTGTGGAAGTTCATGAGGGTGCCGCCGGCGTCGACCTGCTTCGCGACAGTTACCGAAAGACCCTTGAGAAGGATCATCCCTACCCACTGATCACAACCCATTGCCCGACTATTGTTGATCTGATCGAAAAGCACTATCCGCAACTTCTTAAAAATTTGATCGGTATTGTCTCACCGATGGTGGCGATAGGTCGCTTTATCAAGACCCGCAAAACAACCGACACCCCGATTGTTTATATCAGCTCCTGCATCGGCGGCAAATTCGAGATCACTGCAGAAGAGACAGAAGGCGCCATCGATTCCGTTATTTCCTACCAGGAACTCAGCCAGATGTTCAGGGATCGCAATCTTGACCTGAAGCGCCTTGGCGAGACCGCCTTTGATGGTATGCAACCACAACGCGGACGCCTTTTTGCTATATCCGGAGGCCCGTTCAAATCCTTCGACATTGCGAGCGAAATCATCAATCAGGATTATGTGGAAACCGAGGGCGAAGAAAACACCATGGAGGTGATCAAAGACCTTGCTGCAGGCAGGATCTCACCCAAGGTGGTCGATATACGTTTCTGTAACGGTGGCTGTGTCGGTGGCCCGGGCAAGAACAATCGGTTGACGACCTTCTCGAAGCGGAACCTGATCATAGAACAGCACCTGAACCAGCACCTTTACTACCGGACCAAATCAACCTACCTTGCCGACATCCCGCTGCCTAACTTTACCAAGGCCTTTTCTAATAAGCACGCGCGACCGAAAACACCAAGCAGCGAACGTTTGCGCCAGATCCTCCAGGCGACCGACAAGTACGAAACCAGAGACGAGCTGAACTGTGGTGCCTGCGGCTACACGACCTGTCGCGAACACGCCGTCGCAGTCTACCGGGAGCTTGCCGAGGGAGACATGTGCCTTCCCTACTCCCTGAAACGCCTTGAAGAGGACCACATCAAGCTCACCCAGAAGTACGAGCTTGCCCAACACGCCCTGAAGCAGGAATTTGGCGAGACTTCGATTATCGGCAACGACCAGCGCACCAACGAGGTCATCAAGCTGATACACCAGGTCGGACCAACACCAACAACCGTATTAATCCGCGGCGAAAGCGGCACCGGCAAAGAGCTGACGGCACGGGCTATCCACGCACAAAGCCAGCGCTCCGATAAGCCCCTGGTTTCTGTCAACTGTACAACCCTGACCGACAGCCTTCTCGAAAGCGAACTCTTCGGCCATAAAAAAGGCGCCTTCACCGGTGCCATAGCCGAAAAAAAGGGGCTCTTCGAAGCCGCTGACGGCGGCACAATTTTCCTCGATGAAGTCGGCGACATTACGCCCAAGCTGCAGGTTGAACTCTTGCGTGTCCTGGACAGTGGCGAAATCAGGCCGGTGGGCGGCAACAGTTCGGCTAAAGTGGATGTTCGCCTGATCGCAGCAACCAATCGCAACCTTGAACAGGGGGTCTCAGAGGGCTGGTTCCGCGAGGACCTCTTTTATCGCCTGAACGTGTTCACAATTACGATGCCGCCGTTACGCAACCGTCTCGATTCATTAGATGAACTCTTACGGGTGTTTATCTCCAAAGCCAGCACACGTGTCAACAAAACCCTGGTCGGGATCGAGGATCGGGCAATTCATGCCATGCGCCAGTATCACTGGCCCGGCAACATCCGCGAACTGCAGAACATTATCGAGCGTGCCGCTGTACTGACGCACGACCAGATCATCAGGCTCGAAAACCTTCCGGTTATTTTTGGCGAACTGGTCCTCCAGTCTCCGGACGAAACAAACCATGAGAACTTGCGCAGCCAGCGTCAGAAACATGTCAATCAGGTCGAAAAAAACCTGATGACACGCTATCTACGAGAAGCGGAAGGAAACGTTTCTGCAGCTGCGCGACTGGCCGGAATTCCGAGACGCACCTTCTACAGGATGCTCAACCGCAACGGTTTGAATGGAATAGACTTTAAAAGTTGCCCCTGACATGAAAGAACTCTAAGACAATATTTGTCATATATTACCAAAGACATGTGCCATAAGCGGCACAGCCATTTAGCCCAGCCCTGTGGCGATTTCCCGCCAAACCCCAATGCATTGTGTCACTTTCGGCACACTAGTGGACAATCCGTGGCCTCTACCAAAAAGCCATAATTTGTTTCATAACAGTAAGTTAAGACTAACACTCAAAAAGTCTTTTTCCTGGCACGCATATTGCTCAGATACTTGAGTAACTGTCTAGGGACATCAGTTTCCAACTTAAGGATTCCTGTTCCCTTGTTTGCGCCGCCAGGGACCTCTCTCCCCCGGGCGGCGTTTTTTTATCTGCTGGGCTGAACAGATCAATCTCTTTTCACCACCTTTCCATCAATGCATTGTTACGTGTGACAAAAACGTAAATTTTTCATTCGCCAAAACTCCTTCCGTCCGTTATCATATTGGCATCCTTAAACTATTAACCTCGACACCTTCATGCCACCTAAAGCTAATTCTAAAATCGGCATTACCACCCTCGAGGATATCAGCGCGCTTATTCTCCAGTCGCACGATCTCGACGAAACCTTACGGAACATTGTGACTCTGGTCGCGCGACGTATGCACACGGACGTATGCTCGATCTACCTGCTCGATTCCGACCGTGAAACTTTACGCCTTCAAGCGTCCAAAGGACTTTCCCGCAAAGCTGTCGGCAAGGTTACTTTGCGAATTGGCGAAGGCTTGACCGGCATGGCTGCCCTGAAACGTCACGCCATCGCTATAGAGGAGCCGCAGGAGCACCCAAGCTACAGGTATTTCAAAGAGACCGGGGAAGAACGTTTTCACTCATTTCTCGGCATTCCGCTCTTTAACCGCAACGACCCTCTCGGCGTCATTGTCCTGCAGACCAAGACCCCCAGGCAGTTCAGCAAAGAAGAAATCAGCGCCCTTTCGACGATCGCTTTTCAGATCACGTCAATTGTCATTAATGCCCGCCTGCTCGATTCCATTCGCCAGCACCAGGAAGAAAGTCAACGTGTAAGCCAGGCCCTCGCACTCGCTCAGTCTCAGCAGACTTCTGCCGAAGCAGAAGTAGTATCAAAGGGCTCTCCGCAAGAGGTCCTTACGGGAAACATCGCCTACCCAGGTGTTGCCATAGGACCGGCAGCGATTCTTGAAGAACGACTTGGATTCGCTGATATTCTGCATGAAGAGGAGGTTGATACCGAGCAGGAGCTGCAGAAACTCGAAGGGGCCCTGGAGAAAACCTGCATCCAAACCATCTTTCTTGAAAAACGTGTTGCAGAGCGCCTCAGTGAGAGCGACGCGGCAATATTCCATACCCATTTGATGATTCTTGAGGATCGCAGTTTCATCAAAAAACTGCAGGACGAAATATCCAGAGGACACAGCGCTGCTTACTCACTGGAAAAAACTGTCGCAGACTACATAGAGGTTTTCCGAAAAATGGACGATCCCTACTTGAGGGAGCGCGCCTCTGACATGGAGGACATAGGGCGCCGGATCCTCGCTAACCTGGTTGGTGACGATTCTGGCCAAACCTTACACTTGAAGCATCCCGGCATCCTGGTCGCCAGACAAATTCTGCCATCAGACATGGCCGCTCTCGACAACGAGCAGATCCTAGGCATTATTACGGAAGATGGTGAGAAGAACGCACACGCCGTCATCATGGCGAAGTCCATGGGGATACCGGCAATTGTCTCTGTCCGCGGCGCTCTCAAACACATAGCCCCCGAAGACAATCTGATCGTCGACGCCAATACCGGACGAATTTACATTAATCCGCTCGACACGATCAAAGAAGAATACCAGCGACTGCAACAGGATCAGACGAGAGAACTTTGCCGCCTCGAAGAATACAGCGACCAACCGGCCATGACCTCCGACGGTGAACGCATCATCCTACGAGCCAATATCGGCCTATTCAGTGATATCAACATTGCCAAGCGTTTCGGTGCCGAGGGAGTCGGACTCTACCGCACCGAGTTTCCCTACATGGCTCGTGGTGACTTTCCCTCGCGCGACGATCAGTACGAACTCTATCGCAGGGTCGTCAATGAATTTGATGGCCAGCCTGTCACCATCCGCACTCTCGACATTGGCGGCGACAAGGGGCTGCCCTACTTCAGCCCCCCCAAAGAAGACAATCCCTTCATGGGTTGGAGGTCGGTTCGCGTTTCTCTCGACAATCGCGACATTTTTCAAACCCAGATCGAAGCGATCCTGATGGCGGGCTGTCACGGCCCGGTCAAACTACTTTTTCCGATGATTTCAAGCATGGACGAGGCGCGCGCTTGCCTCGAAGTGGTTGAAGATGCCCGTCAGAGCCTGGATAAGGCGAACATTGCTTACGCCGACAATGTCCCCGTCGGTGTCATGATTGAAGTTCCTGCCGCCGTTCGCCTGGTCCCGCAACTCGCCAAAGAAGTAGACTTCTTTGCCTTGGGCACCAACGACCTGGTCCAGTACATGCTGGCGGCCGACCGCAACAACCCCCTGGTCAGCAAGTATTACGACCCACTACACCCTGCCGTCCTGCAAGTACTCTCAGAGGTGACAGAAACGGCACTTTCAAGGTGTAAAGGTGTCAGTCTCTGTGGTGAGATGGCGACAGACCCGCTTACCATGGTAATTTTGATCGGCATGGGATTACGCGAGTTCTCCATGCCGGCACCTTTCATTCCACGAACCAAGGCCTTTTTGAAAGGTGTTTCCATAGAAATGGCCCGCCGACATTATACTGAGATTCGTGACATGGACAGCAGCGCCCTGATACGTGAACATCTTGCTGAGATGTTGGAGGATGTTGAATTGGGCTATTGAGATGCATGGCAGACAGAAACTAAGGGCAACAGATGTTCAATCTGTTGCCCTTTTTAACCTTTTGTTTTCGTTTTTGATCTTGACCTACCCTCCCATGGCAAGCCCACCGAACAAAGGCGGTTAATCCGGAAAAACGACGAAAAACTGTTTGAGCGAAGCGAGTTTTTTTCGTCGCCGGATTGACCGACTGTAGAGAGGGAACCCGTCAACACGCAAGCGTGGGCGGGAGGACTTGTCGGGCGGCCTTCTTTTGCCTACTTTTCTTGGCCGGCAAGAAAAGTAGGGAGCCTGCCGGGCGCAACCGGCATGAACTTGTAGGTTTTAATGTTGTGACTTCGTCGCATATCCTTCCGATTTTCTTTAGACATTCCAGCCAGGTACTAATTGCATAAGCTAAAGGCATAAGGGGTTGCGACCCCTTGCGCCGCCTTACTCTTTTTGCGCGCACGAAAAAGAGTAAGCAGAAAAATGTGCCCCAATGCCTTGTCCGCTGCGCGGGGACCCGCTGCCGAAAAGATGAACGTCGGCAGTGCGAAAACTCGCTACGCTCAAACAGTTCGCCCTGCTGATCGACGTTAATCCATTCGCCACCGGCTGCGGCAAAGGGGAGAGAAAAGTCAAAACCAGGAAACAAAAAAGGGCAACAGATTGAACATCTGTTGCCCTTCGCATCACGAATATTTTTAATGTAAATTACTTCAAAGCCTGAATCTTCACCAGATTCTCCTGAAGCACACCCATCTTCTCCTCGGCATCCTTCAACTTGCCACGATCCTTTTCCAATACATGAGCCGGAGCGTTTGCTACAAACTTCTCGTTTGAGAGCTTCTTGGTAAACAGATCAAGATCCTTCTAGACCTTGGCAATCTCTTTCTGCAGACGCTTCTCCTCTTCGGCGATATCCACCAACCCGGCAAGAGGCAGTGAGATTTCAACATCACCGGCAACCTGGGTCGCGGACTGTTCCGGGCGCTCAAGGCCTTGACCAATGGTCAGGTCGTCTACTTTGCCCAGCACCCGAATGGCCGCAGAACCTTCTTCAAGGATACCCTGGGCTTCCCCGGTCTTGCACTCCAGAAGCGCGGTAATCTGCTTGCCGGGGGGCACGTCCATCTCGCCGCGGATATTACGAATTGCGCGAATCACATCCATGACCAGTTCCATGCGTTCAGCACCGACAACATCCGTCGGCAATCCGGTTCCGTCAGGATAACCGGCTTGCATGATAGACTCGCAGGGGCGCTGCCCAGGTAGAACCTGCCAGATTTCCTCGGTGATAAAAGGCATGAGGGGATGCAGCAAACGCAGCAACTGTTCAAGAACCGTAAAGAGAACACTCTGTACGCGCTGCCTGGCGACAGGATCATCACCATAAAGGTCATCCTTGGCCATCTCGATATACCAGTCACAGAAGTTGTGCCAGGTAAAGGCATACAGGGTGCTGGCTACCTCGTTGAACTTGTAATCTTCCAGAGCCTGATCGGTCTGACGACTCGCCTCTTCCAGTCGGGTCAGAATCCAGCGATCGGCATCAGAGAGATCGAGCGCATTCAGATCAATGCCTGACGGGTCAAAGCCTTCGAGGTTCATCAGGGTAAAGCGACTGGCGTTCCAGAGCTTATTACAGAAGTTCCGGTAGCCGGCAATGCGATCGGTTGAGAGTTTAACGTCGCGACCCATGGCGGCAAACGAGGTCAGGGTGAAGCGGAAGGCATCGGCGCCATATTCATCAATAACATGCAACGGATCAATAACATTGCCTTTACTCTTACTCATCTTCTGACCCTGGGCATCCCGCACCAGCGCGTGGATATACACATCCTTGAAAGGGACCTGGCCCATAAAACGGGTGCCCATCATCATCATGCGGGCCACCCAGAAGAACAGGATATCGAAGCCGGTCACCAGACAGGAGGTCGGGTAAAACTTGTTAAGGGTCTCGGTCTGCTCGGGCCAGCCCATGGTTGAGAAGGGCCAGAGGGCTGAAGAGAACCAGGTATCGAGAACATCTGTGTCCTGACGAATGTCGCTGCTGCCGCAGTGAGTACAGACCGAGGCATCTTCACGGCAGACGGTCAGCTCGTCACAGGAATCGCAATACCAGACCGGAATGCGGTGTCCCCACCAGATCTGACGGCTGATGCACCAATCCTGCAAATTGAACATCCACTCGAAATAGGTTTTTTCCCATTGCTGGGGAACGATACGGGTGTCACCGTCCTGGACCGCCTTGATTGCCTCCTCAGCCAGTGGACCGACCTTGACATACCATTGCAACGACAGATACGGCTCGATAACCGTTTTGCAGCGATAGCATTCACCAACAGCATTGGCGTAGTCGTCGACCTTGGCGAGCAGACCCTGATTTTCCAGGTCGGCAACCACATTGGCGCGAGCTTCGTAACGTTCCTGCCCCTGGTATGGGCCGCCGTTTTCATTAACAATCCCGGACTCGTCAAAAATGTTGATTTGCTCGAGATCGTGCCGTTTACCGAGCTCGAAGTCGTTAAAATCGTGGGCCGGGGTAATCTTGACCGCACCACTTCCGAACTCCTTGTCGACATAATCGTCTGCAACAATCGGGATCTCACGATTCACCAATGGAAGCAGGACTTTTTTGCCAATCAGGCCCTTGTAACGTTCATCTTCCGGGTGCACCGCGACGGCCGAATCACCGAGCATGGTCTCTGGACGGGTGGTCGCCACCTCCAGGTGGAGATCCGTGCCCACGACCGGATAACGTAAATGCCAGAGATGCCCCTTTTTGTCCTCATGCTCGACTTCGAGATCGGAGAGCGCAGTATGGCAGCGTGGACACCAGTTGATCAGACGATTGGCCCGATAAATCAAGCCGTCTTCGTAGAGTTTGACGAAAACCTCACGAACGGCCGTGGACAGACCATCGTCCATGGTAAAACGCTCACGCTCCCAGTCACAGGAGGCACCGAGGCGTTTGAGTTGCTCTATAATCTGGCCACCGGACTCTTCTCTCCAGGTCCAGACCCGTTTGACGAATTCTTCCCGTCCGATGGCATGACGATCAAGGCCCTCTGAAGCGAGTTGTTTTTCAACAACGTTCTGAGTAGCGATTCCGGCATGGTCGGTTCCGGGCATCCATAAAACTTCGTAACCGCACATCCTCTTCCAACGGGCCAATATGTCTTGCACGGTATTGTTAAGGGCATGTCCCATGTGCAACACACCGGTAACGTTGGGCGGCGGGATAACAATCGAATAGTGAGGTTTCTCTGACTTTTCATCGGCACAGAAATGGCCATTTTCTTCCCAAACCCGGTACCATTTACGCTCAACTTCATGTGGCTCATAGCCTTTGTTCAACTGCTGTTCCATCAGTGTCGCATCCTTATGTACTTAAGTTAACTGTCGGCAAAAGAAGACTGGAGACAAAAGGAAATGGGGATTTTAGCAATCCCCATTTCACTCGTCAATTTATCAACTGCAGCCTATTCTCAGGCCGCAGCATCCTTGATTTTGCGAATCTCTTCACGAATCAGGCTCTCGGCAAGGTCAGGGACGACCTCCCAGGCGACACGCTCAAGAATCGACCCGGCCAGCTTCTCCACGACCTTGGTGACAACCTTCTCAATAATCTGCTCGACATCCTCTTCACTCATGGCAGATGCTTTTTCTTCAACATCCACCATGGCAGCAGTCACCGCCGCAGGCTCCATTTCTTCGACCGGAGAAACCGGGGCCTCTTCGAAAATTGTCTCCGCAACGGGGTCGGTAAATTCGGAGGCTTCATCCGCGACAGGCTCCTCTGCAACGGGAGTTTCAAAAACCTCGTCAGCCTCAATAGCGGGGAACTCTTGGCTGGATTCCGAGAAGGCATCTTCTTCATCTGCGTCTGTGCGGGACCAGGCAGCAAGAGTCTGTTCAGGCATGACCGGCTCAAGGTCCTCGGCACCGAGGATATCATCATCGCCGAGCGGCATGATCTCCTCATGACCCATATCAAAGGTATCAAGGTCAACGTCCGCAACCGGTATTTCTGTTACAGGGGCAGTGGTTTCGACGATTGCAGGCTCTTCTTCAGCAAAGCCGAAATCTTCAGCGGCTTCAGTGGCAGGCTCCTCAGCAACGAAAGCCGTTTCTTCTAAGACCGGGGCAGAGGCTTCCGGTTCAACAGCAACATCACTCCAATCCTCTGCAACAGCAACCGTCTCTGGTTCTGTTTCAGAAGACTCTTCATCGAAAGAGATATCGCCAAAAGAATCGTCCTGAGCAGCACTGACCTCTTTGACCTCATCATCAAAAACGCTCAAAGGTGCCTCTTCAGCAACCGTTTCCGGAGCAGGAGCAGGCACAGCCTCGGCAACTGCGGCCGGGGCTTCGGGCTCAGCACCAGCTCCAGAAGCCGCGTCGAGCAGTTCGGCAACCTTGTCGATCAGACTCTGGGATTCAAACGGTTTCTCAATCCAGGCGTCAGCTTTGCAAGCCTTGGCTTTATCTTCATCAAATGGTTCGAACGAACCAGCCAGGAGCAATACCGGTACGTGCTGTAGAGCGGGGTCCTGCTTGATGGCAGAGGTCAATTCGTAACCATTCAGGCCAGGCATGTAGACATCGGAGAGAACCAGGTCAGGCTTGATTTCCTGTGCCTTGACCAGAGCTGCATCACCATTGTCTGTAATGGTCAACTCGTATTCTTCATGCGCAAATATAATCTGAATAACCTTTTGAATCGTTATACTGTCATCGGCCAACAGCAACTTTTTGCTCATGCCTATCTCCTTAATCCTTCAAACTGCAAACCGTAAACTCCGGATCATCCATTACCTGATTTAAGTCCAGCATACGAAAGTCACAGCCATCCATGGCAAACAATCGACCCTCAGAGATACCTTCTTGTAAGGCTTCCGGATCAACCTCTCCGACATTTGTAATTCGGACCATTCTGTCAGCGGGAAGGGCCAACAAGCCGAGCTCCGCTTCACAGACCAGGACAAAATCTGGCTGCGTTTTTTTTTCTTCTGCTCCCGCTGTTGTAAGGTTACAGGCCAACAACGGAACAACCTGTTCCTTATACACAAGAACACCGGCAAAACAGGAGCGTAGCAACGGCAGCATAAACACATGCGGACCGGTCAGGACATGTAAGACCTTATCCAGAGCTACCGCGAAAAACATTCCTGAAATTTCAAACAGAGCCAAACGCATCAATCGCTCCGATGCCAGGCCCGATCTACCCGCCGAGCGTCCACGCTGACCAATAGCTGCCCCTTATGCAACGCAACTTGCTGATACGGAATACGTTCGTCACGAAACAGGTGTGTCGGCAAATCACGGAACTCAAAGAGCGCAGCATCGACCACTCCGGAAACATGGTCCACCCTGACAGCCCAGGGACAATCGGCACCGGCAAAGATCAATAACTGAACGTCATCTCCCACCGCCTTTCCAGTCAGAGAAAAAAGCGCCGCCAGGTCGTAGACCGCAACATCTGTTTCCCGATAGACCAGAGATCCGGTTTGAAATGAGTCCGCAGACTGTACCTCAGAGGTCAGGTCTTCCTCATCCACACCACGGATTGCCAGTAAATCAGCGACCGGCATGACGAAGCCGATGCCGTGCACGCTAAAAACAATACGCAGGTGGTCGGCATCAAGCATCATTTTCTCCGCTTGCCAGAACTGGCAAATAGCTGTAAAGGCGCTAAAAAACTACCATATTGCTTTCTTGGGTGTCAAGCATCCCGGTCGTATGCGTCGCTTTTGCCGACGACCGGTTAAAGAGCCTTCCATGGCTGCGGGAAAAAGAGCTTCTGATAAAGGTTCATGGCATAACGATCCGTCATCCCGGCCAGAAAATCGGCTACATCAACATCAACAGTATCGCCTTCCTCAAGATGGCCGCCGTAGGCAATCATTTGCCGTGGATTTTCAATAAAAAATGCGAACAGCTCCCTTAAGACTCTGCTTGCCTTACGAAACTCATCCTCAACCGCGTCGGCACGATAAACATTCGCATGCAACCATTCCCTGAGTGCGCTGACGATCTCAGCCATGGGGACGGAAATTCGGACTGTATCGTAACCGCCCGCCATAGTTGTTTCAATAAGGTCGGTAACCATTGCATTCAGACGTTGTGAATGCTTTTCACCAAGGGCCTTTCTGAATTCAAGCGGAAGATCTCCCTTGCAGATCAACCCTCCACGTATAGCATCGTCCAGATCATGATTAACATAGGCTATCACATCAGAGAGCCTTACAAGCTGGCCCTCAAGCGTCGCAGGGAGGTCCTCCGGTCTGCCAAGCAGCGCCCCCAGACCCTTGGAATGCCTCAGGATACCATCACGTACTTCCCAGGTAAGATTGAGCCCTGCACCGTTTTTTTCCAGCCGGTCGACAACCCGAAGGCTCTGATTGACATGATGAAACCCTTCCGGAAGCAATTCTGCCAGCACACGTTCACCAGCGTGTCCGAATGGCGTATGGCCAAGATCGTGTCCAAGCGCAATCGCTTCAGTGAGGTCCTCATTCAGACGCAGCGCGCGTGCCATGGTTCTTGCGACCTGGCTGACTTCGAGGGTATGAGTCAGTCGCGTCCGATAATGGTCTCCCTCGGGAGACAGAAAAACCTGGGTTTTATATTTCAGCCGGCGAAAAGCCTTGCTATGCAAAACACGATCACGGTCAACCTGGAAAACCGTACGAACCGGACAGGCTTCTTCAGCGACCCGCCTGCCCTTTGAAGACCGACTGTGACATGCGTGTTCGCAGAGCAGGCTGGTTTCGGTGGACTCTATAACCTGTCTTATAATCATGTATCACTCCATTGACCGAACATGAGGCCGCAATCAGGAATATCTTCAATAGAAAAACGTCAATCATTTAAACAATCATCAATATTGCCAACTGGTACATTCTTAAAATACGATAGAGTATATTTAAATATATTCTTGATTATACAAAAATAGATTGTATTACTATAGTTGATTAATGGAAACTACTTAAAACAACTCGGCACCAAACATAACGCGGAGGAAGAAATGGCGACAATTCTTGAAATGGCGGCTGACATTGTTGCGGCACACGCATCAACAACAAACATGACGAAAGAAGAACTTGTCTCTGAACTTACAGAAGTTTACAACGCACTTAACAGCCTGGAGAAAGGTGGAGTCGTCTCTGAACAGCCCGAAGAAGATCAGGTTCCTGTTATCTCTCGCAAGAAAGCATTCGGCAAAGACAAGATTTTTTGTATGCTTTGCGGTAAAGGTATGAAGACCTTGTCTCGCCACCTCAAGACCTCTCATGCCATGACTGCGTCTGAATATCGCAAACAGTTCGACATTCCCCGTTCCCAGTCTCTTGCAGCAAAAAGCTATTCTGAGAAGCGCCGCCAGATGGCAATCGATCGTGGCCTCGGCGAGAAACTCGCCAAAGCTCGTGTAGCACGCGGCAAGGGGAAAGGGAAAAAGAAGACATAATTATCATTTCCGAAAAAGACAAAAGAGCTGTCTGGCTAAGATCAGACGGCTCTTTTTTTATAGTTAATTATGTGGACACAACATAATTTCTATTCCAGACTCATAATTAAATGTGGTGCCTGGTGGGACGAAACCAGCCGGTTAGGACCTCCAGGGATTGTCTATAAGATTCAACTTCATCAACAGGCTCTCGATCGACAATCGCCGTGATCATAACAACACCAGCCACCTCAAACGCATAAACGTGGCCGCGGATAAAACCGCTCCGAATACGATGACAAGCAGGCCCAGATAGTGGGCCATACGATTTACTCCTTTGCTCAAATGGGTAAATACGATAAACTCGCCGGAGCTCTCTCATGAGAGAGGTTCACTGCTTTATGGAGCACATCAGGAACACTTTGGGAAGACATCGCTAAGACGTCATGAAAAGCATCTTACTGGCCGACAACCGATCCGACTTACTGGCAACTCTGGAACCGATTCTCAAACACTGGGGTTATCGCGTTTTGTCGACAAGAAAAGCTGATCAGGCCGCAGCCTTTCTTCAGGAAAGCGCACCTTGTCTGTTGATTATCGGCGAGGAGCTGTTTTCTGACCCGGCCCTGGCGATTCCACCGGAGGCGGGGAAAAGAATCAAATCGGGAGACATGCCCGTCATCGCCCTCAAGCAGACCGGTACAGGCAAACTGCCGCTGACACCCAGCGAGACACTCGAGGTGCCGGTTGAACTTTTCGCACTTTTTGCATTCATCCAAAGCCGCGTTGAGAAACACCCGCGACAAAACCTCCGCCTTCGACTCAAGCTGCCGGGCATGTACAGTTTACAAGACGGCAGCTTCATGCTTGCAGACGTTCTCAGTCTCAGCGTGAACGGTCTTTTCTTTAAAAGTGCGACTCCTGTCAAAAAAGGGGATCGCATTACCGTGGTATTCCCCCTGATTGGCCTCTGCAAAGAGATTGAAATCAAAGCAACCGTGATTTACACGGTTCTGCCGGAGGCCGAAAACAAGTTCTCACAGGGTTTCGGCGCCGTCTTTGATGAACTCTCAGAAGAGCATGGGGCACAACTGCAGCAGTTCATCCGGAAACATTTTCTCAACGAAGTATCTGCGAACCAGGATGGTGTTGGCAGTTTTGAAGAGAACCAACTTAAGGACTGATTCTGTCCGGCAGTCCGAGATCACTGACAAAACTCACACCTTCAACAACCCCCGAGACACCGAAAAACTCAGCCAGAGTGGCCCCGACGTCGGCAAAGGACTGACGGTCGCCGAGAGCAATTCCCGACGTCATCGACTGTGACCGGATCAGCACCGGCACATATTCACGCGTATGATCGGTCCCCGGTGTGGTCGGATCACAACCATGGTCTGCACTGATCACCAGAAGGTCCTCTGGCTGCAACTGCTCATAAAGAAGTGGCAGCCAAGCATCAAAGGCCTCCAGGGCACGACCGAATCCGTCAGGATCTTTACGATGCCCGTAGGCCGTATCAAAATCGATCAGGTTGACCATTAACAGCCCGTTAGCCAGAGCCGACAGGCCGACAAGGGTCTTATTCATACCATCTGCATTGTCGACAGTTGTCGCGCTGCGCGAAATCCCCCGGCCGACAAACAGGTCGTTGATTTTGCCCACAGCGGATACCGTGTAACCATGATCGACCAGACATTCCAAGAGTGTAGGTTGCGGCGGCGGTGTAGAGAAATCCTTACGGCGCGGAGTACGGCGGAAGCCATCCCGTTCATTGCCGACGAAGGGTCGGGCAATCACCCGGGCGATGTCATAGCTATCAACCAGGCTCCTCGTCTCCTGACACAATCGATACAGCTGCTCCGGCGGCAGGACATCTTCGTGGGCGGCTACCTGAAAAACTGAATCGACGCTTGTATAGAGAATCGGGCGACCCGTTTTGACGTGTTCGGCTCCGTACTTCTTGAGAATCGAGATACCACTCGTCGACACGTTGCCTAAAGGATGAATGCCGGCAATCATAGAGAAAGCTTCAACAAGTTCACTCGGAAAACCTTGCGGGTAAGTTGCAAAAGCCTTATCGAGGACCACGCCGGCAAGTTCCCAGTGACCAATAATGCTGTCTTTCCCTGGTGAACGCTCGGCGAGACGGCCATAAGCACCACATGGGTTCGCATGGGGCGGAACACCCTTGATCTCTGACAGGTTCCCGAGACCAAGTCGTTCCAGGTTCGGCAAATTCAGACCACCGCATGCTGCCGCTACGTGAGGCAAGGTTGCAGCATCCTCATCACCGTAGTCCTCCGCATCCGGCAAAGCCTCAAGCCCGAGGCCGTCGAGCACTATCCAGACAACCCGTCCCTTTATCATAGGCACGACAACCCTGCGCTTTCCTGCCACTGCCGCACGATAAAAACCCCGGCACTGGTCCCGATACGGTCAGCACCAGCCGCCAGCATTGCCTGACAGGTCATCCAGTCACGAATACCTCCCGCGGCCTTGACTCTGATCCTTCCCGCCGCAGTCTTCGCAAGAAGGCTGACATCTGCAACCGTAGCACCCGCCGCAGCAAAACCGGTTGAGGTTTTAACATAATCGGCACCGCTCAGCGCAACGACCTCCGTCAATCTGCGCTTTACATCATCATCAAACAGACAACATTCGATGATGACCTTGACTGCAACGGCGCCGGTGGCCGCAACCACTTGTCTAATTTCTTCGTGGATGAAGTTAAAGTCAGCCATTCGGGCGGCATCCATACGGATGACCATGTCAACTTCATCGGCACCCATATCAACCGCCCGGCGTGCTTCAAAGACCTTGGTTTCTGTCGTCTGAGTTCCCAAAGGGAAACCGACAACTGTACCGACCGCAACTTCAGAACCATAAAGAATTTTGTCGGCCCGGGCCACATGGCAGGGTGGGATACAGACCGAGGCGAAACCCAACTCAACGGCCTCCTCGCAGAGGACGGCAATCTCCGCTTCAGTACAGTCCGCTTTCAGGAGGGTGTGATCTATAAATCTTGCGGGGGATTTTGTCACGTAATTCAGGGCCGCCTGCATACTACCAGAAGGGGTCAGGTGCGATAATCGGCATTGATCTTCACGTAATCATATGAAAGATCAGAGGTAAAGTAATATGCGCTGCCCTCTCCCAGGGCGAGATCGACAGTCACCGTAAACTCCGACTTTTTGAGTATTTCACTGGCTTTGGCTTCTTGTTCAGACCCCAGACCGAGACCCTTGGTAACCATGAGGACATCATCGAACATGATACTCACCTGCTCAGCGTCCACATCGGCTCCGGAATAACCGATTGCAGCAATAATTCGTCCCCAGTTAGCATCTTCACCAAAAAAGGCCGTCTTGACCAGTTGCGAAGTTGCGACACTGCGAGCGGCAAGCAGAGCATCCTCATCACTGGCGGCGCCATTAACCTGGATGCGCACCAGTTTTGTCGCTCCTTCTCCATCACGGGCAATCATCTTGGCCAGGTCCAGCATAATTTCATTCAAGGCTCGGTCAAACTGCTCCAACTCAGGAGAACCTGTGACAATCTCCTCGTTGTTCGCTTCACCGCTTGCGAGGAGTAAAACCATATCATTTGTTGAGGTGTCACGATCAACGGTAATCCGGTTAAAGGAAGCATCCACTGCTCTCCTCAGTGACTCTTCCAGTAGATTGTCTGCCAAAACCGCGTCAGTGAGGACAAAGCTCAACATGGTAGCCATATCGGGATGAATCATCCCGGCACCCTTGGCCATGCCAAGGAGGTGAACCTGCTGATTACCGACATTGACAGTCCGACCACTCGCTTTAGGGAAGGCATCGGTCGTCATCATGGCCCTGGCCACGCCTTCAAACTGGTCCGGCGCCAACATCCTGCAGAGAGTCGGCACATGCTCCTCAAAGCAATACATCGGCAGTGGAACTCCGATCACACCCGTTGAGGACACAGCAACCATCTCCGGCGCTATATCCATACTCAGCGCAACCAACTCACCGCAACGGCGGGCGTCCTGGAGTCCCTGGGCTCCGGTACATGCATTGGCGTTGCCGCTATTGACCAGGATCGCCTGGCAAAGGCCTTGACGCATCCGGGACTCCGTGAGTTTGACCGGCGCCGCAACGACTTTATTGGTGGTGAAAACACCAGCACAATCCACCGGCTTGTCAGAATAAATAAGGGCCAGGTCGAGTTTTCCGGATTTCTTGATCCCGGAACTACACGCAGCCGCCTTAAATCCTTTCGGTACAGCAAAATCCGTTTCAGCCATTGGTTAACTCCATACCTGTATTAACAGAAGGGACCCAATCAAGACAATCCATCCGGGCCGATCTTACAACAATTTCCGGGACGTTCTGTACGGACCATTACCCGCAGCACTTCTTGTATTTTTTGCCGCTGCCACAGGGGCAGGCATCGTTACGTCCCACCTTGTCGACCTCTCGACGGGCAGGATTCTGAGCCGCAGGCTGAGGACCTCCCTGGCGGCCGAGCGCAAGACGTTCGCGACGTTGCTGAGCTTCCATTTCAGCGACTTCGTCTTCACGGGCCAACTGGACACGAAATAGCTTCTGCGCAACCTCCTGGCGGATCCGGCCCATCATATCCATAAACAGGGCATAGGCTTCACGCTTGTATTCTTCTTTGGGGTTTTTCTGTGCATAAGCACGCATGCCGATCCCCTCTTTGAGATGGTCGATCGACAACAGGTGGTCTTTCCATTTGCCATCGATTGTCTGGAGCAGCAGAACTTTCATCAAGTGCTCCATAACAGGAGCAGTGAACGCTTCCGTCCTCTCTGCCAGACGCGCGGCGACCTGTTCCTTGAAATTCTCTTCCAGGCCAATCGGCTTGGAGTCTTTATCCGCATCCGGCATGACGGCTTCAAAGTTGAACTGGTTGAAAAAATCAGACGTCAAGCCCTCCCAGTTCCATTCGGCGGGAGGTGTCTTCTCCGGACAAAAAGTTGCCACGATGTCTTCGACCATCTCATCGATAATGGCCTCAATGGTTTCCCGGATATTCTCTCCGGCCAACACCTCTTTACGCTGACGATAGATGACTTCGCGCTGACGATTCATGACATCATCGTAATCGATCAGGTGCTTACGGATTTCGAAGTTGTGTGCTTCGACCTTCTTCTGGGCCCCTTCAATCGCCTTGGAGATCATGCCATGCTCAATCGCCTCATTTTCAGGAACCTTGAGCTTTTCCATGACGAAAGAGACCCGATGAGAACCGAAGATACGCAAAAGATCGTCTTCAAGGCTCATGTAAAAACGGCTTTCGCCCGGATCGCCCTGGCGCCCCGAACGGCCTCGTAACTGGTTATCAATGCGTCGAGACTCATGTCGTTCGGTGCCCAATATATACAGGCCACCGGCCGAGAGAACTTCCTGCTTTTCTGCCGCACAAAGCGGTGCATATTTCTCCAGGGCCTGTTGATAAGCCGACTCCGGATCATCACTCCCGGCAGCCTCACGCTTGGCCATCATCTCGGCGTTGCCGCCCAGGACGATGTCGGTACCACGACCGGCCATGTTCGTCGCGATGGTGAGAGAGCCCTTGCGGCCGGCCTGGGCGACGATTTCAGCTTCACGGTCGTGTTGTTTGGCGTTCAGTACGTTGTGTGCAACGCCACGCTTCTTAAGCAACTCAGAGAGCTTTTCTGAGTCTTCAATGGTAATGGTGCCGACCAAAACCGGTTGACCGGACTCATGGCAACTGATGATATCCTCGATGACTGCCAGAAACTTCTCTTTACCGGTCTTATAAATGACATCAGACTGGTCAATACGAATCATCGGTTTATTGGTCGGCATAACGACAACCTCAAGACCGTAAATTTCGTTGAATTCAGCGGCCTCGGTATCAGCAGTACCCGTCATTCCCGCCAACTTCTCATACATACGGAAATAATTCTGAAAGGTAATCGTCGCCAGGGTCTGATTTTCCTTTTCTATCTTCAAACCTTCCTTTGCCTCGATCGCCTGGTGCTGACCATCACTCCAGCGCCGGCCCGGCATAAGCCGCCCGGTGAATTCATCAACAATAATGACCTCGCCATCCTTGACCACGTAATCGACATCGCGCTTGAAGATAGCATGGGCTCTCAGGGCCTGGTTGACGTGATGTAAAATTGCCATATTGCCGGGCTCGTAGAGGTTATCGACTCCCATAAGTTTTTCGAGATTCAGGACGCCCTCCTCTGTAAGGGTCGCCGACTTGGATTTTTCATCAACGGTGTAATCACCTGTGTAGCTGCGAAACGTTCGACCGATACTGCCTTCGCGATCCTCGATCATTTCACCTTTCTTCAGGCGTGGAACCACCTTTTCGGCAGTGTAGTAAAGCTCACTGGTAACGTTGCTTGGCCCGGAGATAATCAGGGGGGTCCGAGCTTCGTCAATGAGGATTGAGTCGACCTCGTCAACGATGGAATAGTAGAGGTCGCGTTGGACATAATCTTCCAGGGCAAACTTCATGTTGTCACGCAGGTAGTCAAAACCAAACTCGTTATTAGTGCCATAAGTGACGTCGGCCCGATAGGCGGCCTTCCTTTGATCATCACTCAGGCCATGAACAACACAGTCAACCTCAAGGCCCATAAAATTGTAGACCGCCCCCATCCATTCTGCGTCACGCTTGGCCAGGTAATCGTTCACTGTAATGACATGTACGCCTTTACCCGCCAAGGCGTTGAGATACACCGGCAGGGTCGCCATGAGGGTTTTTCCCTCACCGGTTTTCATCTCGGCAATTTTGCCTGAATGTAAAACCATGCCGCCAATCAGCTGGACATCAAAGTGGCGCATTCCCAGAACGCGCACAGCAGCTTCACGAACCACGGCAAAGGCTTCGCCCAGAAGATCGTCAAGGGTTTCGTCCTTTTGCAGGCGGTCGCGGAATTCAACAGTCTTTGCCTGCAACTCTGCATCCGACAGTTGCTTTATTCCTGCCTCAAGAGAGTTGATATGTTCTACGGCCTGCTGCAGCCGTTTGAGCTCACGATCGTTCTTGCTGCCAACGATCTTTTTCAGGACACTTCCAATCATGCGTATCTCCACTGCCGGTAACCTGACCGGTCAAAAAATATTGAACGAACATCCAACTTTCAGTACAGTCAGAATTGCGAATTTTAGCACACCAGAGAGAGTGCTCACAAGGCTAAAGGAGTTTCGTCAGGAGACGTAAATATGTTCCTTTTCGTCTGGGCAGGACCAAACTATAAACGTCAAAACCCCGGTAGGCATCACCGGGGTTTTGACGTTTATGATCTAAAATATTTGAGCAACCAGCATTGGAGTGCAGGTGGCTATTTCCAGGCACCTTTCTGGTAGCTGAAGATATGTCGATTCGGAATAATCTGCACGACCTGAAAATCACCCTTGCCTAGCTGTTCCCGTGATTTTGCGAAGGATTCAAAAATCTGCTCTTTATATGAGATAATACCGACATATGGGATGGTCCTCGATTGTGAACTCCGCACCTTAACACTCATACTGGAATCATCTATTTTATGGTAACGGGCACGATACTTACCATCCGCAACCTTAGTCACTTCCATGCGGGAACGGGAGAATCTGTGGTTACGATTCAGCTGCTTGACCTTTTCCTTGGCAAAAACTTCAAAATCAAGACGTTTAAGCGCCAGTGCCTGGTTCTTCAGGACCTTTTCCTGGGCGTCAGCCGGATCAACATTCATAAAGCTGACCTGGGTCAGGGCCGTCTCATCGGCGACAGACGGCAGAGCAAAAAAGAGGAGAGCAAAAGCGACAACAGCCATTTTCAGAAGAATTCTCATAAGGCACCTCATGCGGAACTAAGTTAATGTTAGTAATTAGTTCAGCAATGACCATACCAAAACAGCCCTCACGAGATTAACACACCGGTTTTACAACAAAACAAACAAACTCTACCTGTTTAAACGAAGGAAGAAGGAGCCTTTTTAGGCCGTCAAGTGACATTCTTTGTCAGGCAAGGCACGTTAAATCAAACCAAGGGCACAGCTACTTAAGAGCTTATCAAGCTTCAACGCAACCTAAATAAAACCGGCCAGGTGCTTGAGCGCACCCGGCCGGACGTTACCTTAAGGCATCAATCAGGCATGGGAAAAGACTACTTCGATTGAAGCTCCACCCGCCGGTTGAGTTTACGACCCTCTTTGGTGCCATTGTCATATTTCGACTGGGTTTCACCATAGCCCACAGTCTGGAGCCGAGCAGCGGAAACACCGTTGCTGACAAGCCAGTTCTTAACCGAGAGGGCACGCCGCTCGGAGAGCCCCTGGTTGTATCCTTCCGGACCTGTAGAATCTGTATGTCCGGCAACAATGAAATCAACAGCAGAGTCTTCCTCGAGGATAAACTTGGCCTGTTCCAGGACAGGTATCATTTCATCCGTAATGGCCGACTTGTCAAAACCGAACAGCAGGTTGAAAGTGATCACTTCCTTGGCGACCACAACCGGAGCCGGTTTAGGTGCTGGTGGTGGAGCCTTTGCCACCGGGGCTGGCTTCACTTCATCATACAGGACGTCTTTGACAAACTTGGCCATGGCAGCATCGGATTCAAGGGATTTTCCATCGGCAACAACACTGCAGCCCGAAAGAGCGCGAATAGCATCTATGGTCTGTTGACCTTCAGGGGTGTCGGCATAGCTGACCACATGAATACAGAGATTGGAAGCATTCTTACTGTAAAGAGCCTTAGCCTCTGTTACCGGGTCGGAACCCTTATTTGACCTTCCGTCAGTGAACATGACCAAGGCAGTTTTCCCCGACAACTTTCCAATCACGCCACCGACATCAGCCAGGCCGTCACCCATGGTCGTCATCTGGTTGAAAGGAGGGACAACCCCTGCAGCCGTTGACCCCAGGGTACCGCTCTTGTACGTGGCAGGGCTG
>CAZXBD010000065.1:0-1758 GCA_964638305.1 uncultured Geobacteraceae bacterium
TGGTCGCACCAGGTGAAAAGACGTATGGCCAGTTGGCAGACGACATTCAAAAGGAAATCCACAAGAAGAAGGCTGCATAGAAATCAGGAAATAACATGAGCAACGACTGGACGCAATTTTACTCTGAACGGCAACTGAAAAAATGGCAGTTGCCGGTGGCGAGCGCTGTAGATGTGGATGAGGGTGCTTTTCGCCAGCTCTTCCTTACGTGGAGTCAATTGCCGAAGAAGACCGCCGACGGAAACGACCCGCCGATGTGGCTTCTTTGCTGTGACGTCCTCGAATTGGACAAGGATGTCGTGTTCAGCCAGAGTGCATTTATCTTTGCGCGCCGCATCGAGGTATCCAGGGATGCCAAATTGATTCTCGATCGCATGGAAGGAAACAGCCAGACCTTGATTGTTTTTCCACAGGAAGTGGTCGATAAGGCAACGGGCCAGCCTACAGAGCTTTCGGTCCAGGTGGTGGGAGATGACGAGATAAAAAGGGTGCGCACGTTTAAACCTGACCCTGATAAGGCTGGCGCAAGCGGGTTCCTCTGGGAAGACAAAGCGGATGAGCCGAAACGGATAACACCGGCTGATCTTGATCCTGCATGGCTTTTGGACGGTGAACCATTGCGGCTGGCCTTGATGACGACCTTCCAGGTCGCCACACTTTTGTCCGCCGAAAATCCTGGCCTAAGTGTTTCGCAATTGCGATGGGTGGCGAGCCTGGCGCAAGCATCGCCTGATACCTTCGATCTGGCTGCCCAGGCCAGCTCGTTGGCGATGACGCTGTTATCGATAAAAGGTGCTGGAGAGAACGCGCTCCTCGTCCCTCAACTCGACCTGGACATTTACGCCTCTAAAGCTAACGCCTGCTTGAAGTTGCTGAGTCGACGTCAAGAACAGCTGAACGCCTATCAGGACAGGTTGGCGGAAAACGCTAATTGGGCCGACTCGGCCAAGGCGGCGCTTGAAACCCAGCAAAATGAAAAGGATCTCGACGAAAAGCTCCAGCAACAAGCCCAGAACACGCGTAACCAGGTGGTTTACGCACGCGACGTGGCGGCTCAACAGGTTGTGACCGAAAAGGCGCTGGTCGTTGAGCGCAAGTTTGCGTTCGATGTAGGGATCAAGATATGGAAGAGAAAGGAGACCGCGAAAGCGGCCCTCGACCTGGTTACGGGCGTGGCCAAGATCTTGTCCCAAATTCCGACGATTATCGCGGCCGGTCCGCAGATGGCCGTGATGCCGGCAGTGGAAGCAGGGACCGATGCCTTGGAGATTGCCGCAAAGGGCGTGAGCGCCCTCATGTCGTCCGGATCAAAGAAGGTTGAAGAGATCGAGATGCAGGAGCTCGGCTCGGACGGTAAGGCAAAAGACAAGAGCCCGAAAGAAGCGAGGAAAGCGATTGATGAGAAAACAAAAAAGGAACGGCAAGCAGCGCAAAGTTCCCTCAAGGAAGGGCTGAAAACGGCCGGCGAAGGCGGCAAGGAGGTGTTCGACGCTGCAATGAAAATCATGGAAATCGCGGAGAACGCGGAGAAAATGGCGGCAGACAGCAGCGCGATCCTCAATTTAACCGATAAGACCGTGGGGACTGCATTTTCTTGGTATGAAGTACAGGGACTGGATGCCGTCACTGGGGGCGAGCAAGAATGGCAACTGCTATCCAAGAGCATCGAGAACACCTTTGAGAATAACGATGTGCTCAATCAGATTAATGGCGGGACAGCCTATCGCCTCGAGATTCAAAACCTCGTCATATATGGTA
>CAZXBD010000066.1:0-3112 GCA_964638305.1 uncultured Geobacteraceae bacterium
ATTTCGTTGTAGCCGTAAGAAGCCACAAAACGGAATTTGTCGTAGGTGTAGGAGCCCTGAACAAGATAGCCGTTGCTGTCCACTTCATCCCCATTTTCAGTCACAGGGATACCCAGAGAGGTGTCGCCACCAGGGCCGGCCAGGAAGCCAATGCCAGAACCGGTATAGCCTGAACCGGTGAGGCTGAAGCTAGCAAATTTCACATTGAGACCATAGGAGACGCCTTCGGAATCTACGTCCCCAACTGTACCATTTTCTGAGGACTGGTAGGTGCCCCCAACCCAGGCGATCACCGAAAGTGGTGCAAAGTCTTGTCTGTAGGTCAGCTCACCTTCAACGCGCGGCATGTCCTCTTCACCACTACCACCGCCGGTGGAGGTTCTGGAGGGGTCGAATAGGCCAACGGCCACTTTGAAGCCGGACATACTGGGAGAGCGGTAGGTGATCTGCGCGGTGGGAGTCGGATAAATGTAGCCTGAGCCGATATTTCCGAAAGATACGCCACCTCCATCAATCAGGCCCAGGGTGTCGCTTACATTGCCATAGCCTGTCAGGATCTCGTCGCTAAAGATATTGGTGCGGCAAAACAGCGTGAAGTCTTTACCGATTAGCACCTGACCCCAGTCGGCATCCACGGTGCCGTAGAACTGGCGGACATCGATGGCGGTATCTGTGACTCTTGACCCTCCACCTGCATAATTGTCATCGCTGTCGTTGATCGACACCCAGAATGAAGAGCGGCCGCCCAGCTTCAGGTCACCGACCTGTTTGCTGAAATTGAAACCGATATAGTTGGGTAAAAAGCCCATTTTGACGCGGGATTGGTCACGATCTATCCCCGAAATCTCATTGTCGGTGCTGCTATGGACATAAAAGGTGTTGAAAAAACCATCGACGGCGAAGGTCGTTTGATCTTTGTCGTAGAGAGTGATTGCGGCCGAAGCTGGCAGGCAGAATGCCAAGACAACGAGCCAAGGTAGTATAACTTTTAATAGCTGTGGAGATTTCATGAATTTACCCCTTCTAGAAAGCTGCCAGAGGTTTAAATGCTCTGACAGCTGGCAAAAAACGAATAATGGCAGACTTGTTGATCAGCTAAGTCTGTGACTTAAAACGGAAGTTTTCCAAAGCCCATGAGTCCGATTGCCGGAACAAACAAACAGGTGAAGCTCAGGACCAGGAACATATATGCAGCAAGCTTGGCGCTTAACTTGCCGTAGGTTACGCCAACAACTGTCAGGCAAATAACCACGAACGTAATGTTCATGAATCCCAGGTAGGGAGTTACGCCGATAATCGTTGTACCATCGGCTTTCATGCCGCCGCCGGTGAGAAATAGGTAGGCATACATGGCACAGACAATGGCAACCACCAACGCGCCGTTACCCACGGTTCGCATGTCTTCCAGCCCTGTCCAAAGAGCATGGGCTGTTTGTAGATAAAGAACGCCAAACACGAAAAGCAAGCCTGCGGTAAAGGGATCGGCAAAGATGGCTGCCTGAAGAATCGCGCCGATGACAACGAGGGTACCAACAACAGCGGTTACGAAACCGGTACTTTTGGCCTCACCGTGGCCCAGGAAGAAGAGACCGACCGGGACCCACATCATGCAAATCAATAGAAGTAATGCTAACGTCATTGTTATTCTCCATTACACTCCCGTCGGTATGAGCCACGGGGATAGAATTTATTCTGCTGTTGTCGGGTCGATGATCGTGGTGATCGTGGCTACGCTGTTGGCAGGGAACCCACCCTGTTGAGCATGTTCTTTTACCGCCGCTTCATTGGGGGCGATATAGACACAGTAAATCTTATCCGCGGTTACATAGCTCTGGACCCATTGAATTTTTGGCCCCATGCCCTGGAGGACATCGCATGATTTTTGTGAGATCGACTGAAGCTCTTCCGGGGAGAGATCCCCCGCCTGCGGTATGTCACGTTCAATGATAAATTTCGGCATCACTCACTCCTTCCAACATAATTTGATAAGAATTGATCATTTTTGAGCTTTCCTTGGTGACGGCTGGCAACTAGTGCAACCCGAATGCCAATCGTTATAACGCTGTTATTTCGGGCCCTGTTGATATTTTAGAGAGCTCTATTTACTGGAATTTGTAGAGAAAATGGATAGCCGGAAGAGGCGAGGTGAAGGGTTTTAAGTTTTTTCTGTCTTGTTGGATATTGATAACGACAGCTGCTTTTATGTTTTGTCATGTTTTCTAAATATCTGTTTCTAATTGTTAATTTGAGCTTTCATAGTGCTATGATAGGTTTATTAAGAGAGGTTGAATTGTCTCTTTTCTGAGTAACTTTCCTGCGAGTGGGGCAGTATTCTACAGTGTGGAGATTTTCTTAAGTGTGTTGAACGTAGATGAGGTTGGTGCTGACAACTTTGTAAAACGGTTATTCAGGTTGCGGCACAGGAATTGCTAGGTTTATAAGACATCGTTTTATGACGAATTACTCTTGTACTTGTTTTGGCTAACGTTCATGACGAGTCGCAGAGGTGGAGGAAATATATGGGTCTTGGTCACCCAAATCAGCACTGTAAATTTGAGGTCCCAGAAATTATTTTCGGCCGAGGGCTACTGTCTCAGGTCGGATCTTGTGCTAAACGACTTGGTGGTAAAAAGGTCTTTCTGGTCAGTGATGAAGGCCTATTCAAGGCCGGGTGGGTAGACCGGGTAATGAAAAGTCTGCTCGATGCCGGTTTGGCATTTGTGTTCTTTGATGAAATCACCCCAAACCCGAAAGATTACGAAATCGAGGCAGGTTTCCGGGAGTATGTTGCCCAAGGGGCAGATGTTATCGTTGGGCTTGGCGGTGGCAGCGCCATGGACGCTGCAAAAGGGATTGCCATCCTTGGAGCCAATGGTGGCCGCATCCAGGATTACCGTGGAAACGACCAGATTAACCGCCCTTTGCCGCCGCTGGTACTCTGTCCGACGACCTGTGGAACCGGTTCCGATGTATCGCAATTTGCGGTCGTAAACGACACCGAGGCTAAGTGTAAATTCACCATCATGAGTCGCTGCGTTGCTCCCGATATCAGCCTTACCGATCCGGACACCTTGGCAACTCTGCCTGATGAGCATGTCGGTAGCACCGCTAT
>CAZXBD010000067.1:0-1872 GCA_964638305.1 uncultured Geobacteraceae bacterium
CAACTCCAGCTCTCTCAAGACTGCCAGTGCTTGATTTAGCTGTGCTTTTCCGCCGTCCACCACCAGCAAATCCGGCAAGGCCTGTTGCTTACGCACATCGGTAAAGCGGCGGTTTAGCACTTCAGCCATCATCGCTGTATCATCGATTCGGTCCACAGTCTTGATGCGATATCTGCGGTAGGCTGATTTGTCCGGTTCACCATCCCGAAAAACCACCAGAGAGCCCACCGGAAACTTGCCTCGAAAATTGGAAATATCAATACATTCCAGGCGATGGGGGATGGATTCCAGTCCCAACCGCTGTCGTAGGCGGTCCAGAGCAGGAATAGGATCGGTTGCCCGTGTCATCTCACTCATTAGGTAGTTTGCCGCGTTGTGTGCAGCCATGGCGAGCAATTGGCGGCCTTCTCCTCTTTTGGGATGCCTTACTCGCACTCGTTTCTCTTTGATGTCTGAGAGCCACTCGGCCAGCAATTCCTGTTCTGGCAATGGTTCACTTATCAATATCTCTTCAGGGATCGGCTTGCCCTGCTCGTAGTACTGCAAGATGAACGCCCGGACCACCTCCGAAGAGCTACTTTGCGGTTTCTTGAACACAAAGCAATGACTTCCCACCATGCGCCCACCTCTTACGAAGAGTGCCGCCAACCCGAGGTTGTCCCCGGCCTCATGCGTGCCAACAGCATCCTGATCGCGAAAACGGGCTGACACCATCAGCTGTTTTTCCAAAGTCTTCTCCACCGCATTGAGACGATCCCGGTACATGGCGGCCTTTTCAAACTCAAGTCTGTCCGCAGCTCGTTCCATTTCCTGCCGCAATTTTTCTTGCAAGTCTTGAGTGCGACCTTTCAAAAAAAGCACGGCCTCTTCAACCACCGGACCATACTCCTCAGGTGATATGGCGCCGACACACAACCCAAGGCAACGACCCATTTGATGATTGAGGCAGGGTCTGGCCCGCTGACGAAACTTGGTGCCGCTGCACTGTCGCAAGGGAAACATTCCGTGCAGCACTTTTAGTGTTTGGCGCACAGCGTTCGCTGAAGCGTATGGGCCGAAGTACTGGGCGCCGTCCTGGCGAATGCGCCGTACCAGTGATAGCCGTGGATATTCCTCCTTCGGGTCCAAACGCAGAACCAGGTATCTCTTGTCGTCACGGAGTATTACGTTGTATCGAGGTCGATGCCGCTTGATAAGGTTTGACTCGAGAATCAGTGCCTCTTTCTCTGAACCAGTGAGGATGAATTCCAAATCTGAAATTTTGGAAACCAGTACCCGGGTTTTTGGGGACTGATGCTCTTTCTCCCTGAAATAGGAAAGCACACGTTTGCGCAGATCCTTTCCTTTGCCAACGTAAAGGATAGTGCCTTTGGCGTCCTTCATAAGATAGACACCGGGGCTTGAAGGCAGAGTGTCCAATTTGTCCTGTAAGTCGGCAGGTGCTTTCATTTCATATCCGCAAAGCGCGTCAAATCATTAATTAGAGAATTAGAAAATTAGAAAATTCGTTGAAACCGTTGAATTCGTCTATAATAGAGGTCAGAAGTCGGAGATCAGAGATCAGCTTTACCCCTGACCTCTGACGTCTGATCTCTGACCTCTGATTTCTTCCTGCTGCCCACTGTAATCTGCCAACTAGATAAACCGCTTTGTGCCTTAATAAACCTCCAACCTCTGTTCTTTCAGGTCCCGTATCTCATCTCGCAAACGAGCAGCTTCTTCGAATTCGAGCTTGGCGGCTGCCTCTTTCATCTGGTTCTCCAACCCTGTAATGTACTGATCCAGCTCTTCAACCGTCTTATACTCAACAGCTTCTTCCTGCACGGTCGCTACGGTAACATAGTCACCCTCATACACGGAGTCCAGAATATT
>CAZXBD010000068.1:0-8484 GCA_964638305.1 uncultured Geobacteraceae bacterium
GCCATACGAAAGGGCCGCGAGGCGCTCCAACTAGATTCGGAACATGTGCTGGCCATTCAGTTGCTGATCCAAGCGTATACGAATACAAACGATACCGCAGCGCTGGCGTCATTGCTCGACAGTTTTTCGCCAGCGGTGCGGGATCTGGCAGAGATCAAAGCGGACGTCGCCATAAGCTATGCGGTACGGGGTAATGAAGCCAAAGCGCGAAAGATCTATAACGACCTTTTGGCATCCTTCGATACCCTGACAACTACTGCAATGTTTCTTACTGCTCGGCTGGCGATAAGTCTGGGTGAGATCGATGAGAGCATTGAGTTGATGGAGCGCCTCGAAAAAACTGGGTCGTGGTTACAGTTCTGGATCAAACTGGTGCCCATGGAGAGTGCCACCCTCCGCGAAAATCCCCGGTATCAGGCCCTGTTGACACGCATGGGCCTGGACGACGAATCGGTCGCGGCACTCAACAGACGGATGTCGTTTGAATAAGTATCCAGACCACCAGAAATATCTCAAAGTTGCACATCCGAACCGTCCAAGCACCCTTCCGCGCAGATTTTCTATGACCTTCTTGTGGTGATTCGGGACCTGAAGGGGACTCTCAGATCGATTTCCGCAATGGCCGGAATGTCCTAAAAACGGACGAATGGCCTATCCGTTTGTGACGGGTTCAGTTCGACTTACAATCGCAATGCGTTCGCCTCTCCACCGTTACAAAACCTTGATCTGAATCAAAAAAATATATGGTTTAGCTTATCTTTGTAATGCGCCCGACATTACACAAAATACTTGATTTGCATCATGCTTATGGAGGCGTGGAAATCTACAATTAGACTAGTGAGATAACAAGGGTAATTTATCATTTTCCACGCTCATAATATGGAGGTGAGGAGTTTGATTTTCCATGATATTCGCGCTGCCAGGGTAATTACTTTCCTACTAACTCTGGGAGTATCGGCATTAGTCTCTGGTCAGAGCGAAATCTACAAGTGGACTGACGAGCATGGTCATATGCACTATGCCGATAGAGCGCCTTCGAGCGAGTCATCAGAAAAAATGGAACAACAAGTTCCCAATATCATGCGTTCTCAGAGAGACGATTTGTGGAGCTTTGACTTTGATGGGCGTGAATGGATGCTTGGTTATGAAGCTACAACCACGGATACCGCTTTACGCGAATACGTACTAGCCGAGCAGTCAATCGAAGATTGGACTGAGCTGGTGACCAGCCAGCTAATCAAAACAGAGCTTTCTCCAGAAGAGTATTTTGACCGAGTTTACAAAGCAAATACTGACTGCCCGTCTTTGAGCGTGTCGAAAATACATGAGGCGACAGGGACTATCATTCTCGAAGGCAAACACGGTGCATGCGGAGGATGGGAGCCAGGCGGCTTCATTCAGCGCCTTTCGAGCACTAATGGAGATGTCCTTTCTCTTACTTTCGCGCAGAAAGGTCAAGTTACGGACAGAAACCGGGTCAACTGGACAAGAATTTTGGAGGGGGCAACGAAAAAGTTTCAGTTTTCGTTAGAGAAGAAAACAGAAGCAAAGTCACTTCCTCTAAACGAACTTGGACCATTACCAGAAAATACGGTCTCAAATTATCTTGAGACTCTCGGTACAGGATTTACTCAAAACTCCAAAACTCCGAATCTCAGTAGATTCACGATTCGCCTCCAGTTTAAGAGAAGTATGCCTCGTGGCGCGTTCATAGAAGTCCATTTTCCAAACCCGGAGGATTTGGAGCGGAAAGATGTCGTCTCAAAAGTCATTAAGGCCGGTGAAAAATCAGATGTTTTCATGTCACAAGAATACGAGGGTATTAAATGCTGGAACTACGAAATTCTCGTTTACGTTTATCGAGACAAAGCCAGAACTGAGCTGTTAAACGTGCATCGTCAGATTGACCAGTCAAGGATAAATTACTCTCGGATCAAGACGCTTGAAGATTTGGTTACAGCTAATCTCCAGGGAGGTCGCTGTCCTTAGAGGTGCAGACTACAAGATTCTTGTTGAACTTGCTCTAGTGTCTCACTTGAGGTGAATACGGCCCTCGACATCGCGCCTATATCCACTTGGAGGAAGACCGTTTTGTGGTGTTTCCGGCCAGCCATCAGCCCAAGTACTTTGCCAGGTGACTGACCGTTGTGTCCTACTTTGCGACATTACGTCTATCCTTGTTGGAGGTCTATCAACAGGGAAATTATCAATGACTGACTATGAATTTCTTTGGGATATTAGACACCGCAATATCGAATGACCACGTGCTGGCACGTTCACCATATTTCCATGCGTGAAGTGCGTGCGTTCGAGGTCGTTTATGTGGTGGGAGCGGACCGCCTGATCAATATTTGATCAGTCCCGCGAGGGGCCGGTTTGCCCTACTTTGCGACATTACTTCTATACTCTTAAAGGCACGCGCATTACGTCGCAATCACCCCATGGTATAAAGCGTATTCGCATACCACGACTAAGAATCATTAACGGTGGAAAAACATGAATGCAAAAAGAATTTTTGGGTTCCTCGCTGCGATCTTCATCTGTTTCGGTTTGGTGAATATCACGTTCGCCAAGAAAGGAGCGCAAAAGGCCATTCTTGTCACCGGCGCCAGCTCAGGTATCGGTCGCAACATAGCCGAAACGCTCGCGGCGCAAGGACACTTCGTATATGCCGGGGCGCGCAAAAAGGCAGACCTGGACGAGCTCAATGCCATCGACAACGTCATGGGCGTACGACTCGACGTTACGAAACAGGAAGAAATCGACGCGGCCGTCGAACTCATCAGCAAGGAGGGCAGGGGGCTCTACGCATTAATCAACAATGCGGGCGTCGCCTCGTCCGGGGCACTTACAAAGACCCCGGATTCGGATCTGCACTTCGTATTCAACGTGAACGTGGCGGGTGTGTTGAGAGTCACACGAGCATTTGCACCGATGATCATCGAGTCGCAAGGCCGTATCGTAACCACCGGATCGATAGCGGGGATAAACTCGAGCGCGACGAGCGGCGTTTACAGCATGAGTAAACACGCTATGGAGGCGTTCGCAGACTCTCTTGCCGCGGAACTCGCGCCACAAGGTGTGTCGGTCAGCATCGTGGAACCGGGTCCTTACAAGACGAAAATCTGGAGCACGACAACGGCCAGGGTCATGAGGAACATGGAAGCTGCTGGCATCATGCCAAGCGAAGAGCAAAAGAAGATGGTCGAGAACATCGCCACACGCGTGCTCACGATGAAGGAACCCGACGAGGTGTCCGAAGCCGTCGTACACGCGTTGTTCTCTAATAAACCGCAGCGGCGTTACATGGTCGTGCCTGAAGAGCGCTATGCCGAGATCACGATCAGAAAGGCGCTCGAAGAACTAGTGCAACTCAACCAATGGGGGCCTTATAGTTACAGTCGGGATGAGCTGGTGAAGATGCTGGACGAGGCGCTGGCTGAATTGTAGGAACGATCGCCGCGAGACGCCGCTCCCAAAATAGGGTTTGGGAGGGCCGTCCAGCCTTTGACCACCGGGGTCGTTGGAAGCGGCCTACCGTGTTTAGCAGCCCCCATCCGAGCGCAGAGAATCCTTATGTCCCTTCAGTGGTGAAAACGGTCGTTTTGTCCTCAGACTAATGGGCTATGATGCCGTTTTGGCCGATCGATGTCGCCATACCTGCCTTCAATTGCATGGACTGGGAGCTCAGGTCAAAAAACCATCCTGGCCAATGCTTGCAAATATCGGTCACGGTGTTTCACTATTTCGAACTCGGAATTCGAATCCGATGACTACTTTGCGAAAGTTACGAGAGGTCTTATGATGCGACAGTTCCCCTATCTATTTGCCGCCCTGCTGTGGCTTTGCTCAACAAGCCATGCAACCGAGCAGCCTAATATCGTTATTTTCGTTGCTGATGATCTGGGTTGGGCTGATATTGGTTTTCGCGGCTCAAGAATCGAAACCCCCAACCTCGACAAACTGGCCGCTGAAGGCATGGAACTCAATCGTTTTTACACGACGCCGATCTGTTCGCCAACCCGAGCAGCTCTGATGACCGGGCGCGATCCTATTCGTCTTGGCGTGGCCTACAGTGTTGTCCTACCGTGGGATAGTGGCGGAGTTCATACCAGTGAACATTTTATGCCGCAATCATTTAAGGCGGCGGGCTATCAGACAGCAATGATGGGCAAGTGGCACCTCGGCCATTCCCAGCAGAGCTTTCATCCCAATGATCGCGGCTTTGATCATTTTTACGGCCACTTACATACCGAGGTGGGATTCTATCCACCCTTTGCCAATCTTGGAGGTAAAGATTTTCAGCGCAACGGAAAATCCATCGACGATCAGGGCTACGAAACTTATCTGCTGGCTGACGAAACCAGCCGCTTTATCGAGACTCGAGACAAGAGCAAGCCTTTTTTCCTCTACATTCCCTTTCTGGCTCCCCACGAACCCCTCGCCGCCCCGGAGGATTTAAAGGAGAAGTATAAGAACCTGGAAGACAAGCGTCCACCAGCCAGAAGTAAGTCCGACAAGATATCCGAATCGGCTATCAAGGCAGGTTTCAAGAGCCGCGTGCCGCTTTATGCTGCCGTGGTCGACGCCATGGATCAGGCCGTTGGCAAGGTGCTGACGACGCTCAAGGATGAGGGGATTTACGACAACACCATTGTTTTGTTTTTCTCTGACAATGGCGCAAGTCGCGTTTTCACTCAGGGGGGCGGTGATAACTCGCCTCTGCGTGGAGGGAAGGCAGAGACCTATGAGGGAGGCATCCGTGTGGTATCGCTGCTGCGCTGGCCGGAAAAGATCGCGCCAGGTAAGAAATTGGATCAAATGATGACCGTGATGGATGTCTTCCCGACACTAGCCGCAGCGGCGGGTGTCGAGACCAAAAATACCTGGCAATTCGACGGCATTAATATGTGGCCGGCGATTGAGAGCAACGCAAAAGTCGAGAGGAAGGGCTTTGTCTATTTTGGTTCGGAAATCCCGCTCTACGGCTCGTTTAACTTTACAGCTTTCGATGAAGAGTGGAAGTTAGTGCAGTGGCTTGAACAAGACTTGACCGAAATTCGCATCAGAAATGAGTTATTCAATATCCCTGATGACCCTGGAGAGCACAAGGATCTTGCGGCGGAATACCCCGATCGTGTGAAAGAAATGGCCGCAGCTATCAAAAGCTGGCGCAGCCTCTACCCTATCAACGGCGTCCGCGCTCGAATCAGTGCGCCTCCTGGTTGGCGGGCGCCCCTGGATTGGGCGGACTATCCCCGTGCCAATAACAGCCTGCAAGAGAAGCCCGCACATAGCATGGCGCCAAACGAGCGCACTCTCTATATGCTGGATTATCAAGTGGGGGAGCGAGGCCGATTAATTTATAATTGCGAGCCCGTTAGCCTTGAAGAGGGCGTGTGCCGCTCCGATGATAGGTCGCAATAGTAGTACTTTGATTGCCAAGGCTGAGCGCAATAAAAGGCCGTTCGTTGGATGCTATTTTGTTTTCAATAAATGATCGCTGGCGCTTAACGGCCCACTGAGCAGCAGATATCCGCCGCTCGGGAACTTCCGCTTTGTGGTCAGACTGTGTGAAAACACGGAATACTGACAGCACGAGCGCGCAACAGTCCTACAGGGCATCCTGAGTGCCTCTCTAAGCGCATCAGGATCAAGTCTTTCAGATGTGTATCCACGTTCGTGTGGACGTGTTACAACGTATTGCGATTCATCCGGCGAACAAAGTCGAAGAGCTGACGCCACGGGTCTGGAAGGACTTGTTTGCCCAAAACCCACTGCGATCGGATTTAACCCATGAACATTGAAATTGATGACCTATCCTATGACGAGCTGCTGGACCTGAATGACCGCATTATCGCGCGCTTGAAACACCTTGATGCGGCGGATGCGCTCAACGCCATGATGAAATTCAACATAGGTGCCAAAGTGTGCTTTGACTCCGGTAAACACGGGATACAGGTCGGCACGTTGATCAAGTTCAACCAGAAGACAGTAACCGTGCTAACTGACGATGGTCGCCGCCGCTGGAAGGTATCGCCACAAATGCTGTCGCCGGTCGTCGCAGAGGCGGGAGACGGAACAAACGTTATTGATTTGAAAAAGCGGACGTAGCCTGGGCGTATTGATTGTCAATCACTGTGCGGAATGAGCGCTTACGTTGCTGTACACGAACTATCCTCTAGCCGGCTTCAATATTCAGATTGCTACCAGGCCGGCGATTGAGACAGGTGAGCTCTCGGGTCCAACACCGGCGGTTACAAGAAGGCCGCTGACGGAAGTTTGACCTTCTACATCCAGAGTAAATCTCCACGCAAGGACAAGGAAGACAACTGGCTGCCTGCGCCGAAGACGGGTCCCTTTTGGCTTATCTTCCGGACCTACGGCCCCGGCAAAGACGTGATTGATGGAACCTGGGAAATGCCGGGTTTGGTGAGGGCTAAATAGGAGGAAATGTAAGGAATTAAAGAGACAGTTTACTGCAGCCTAGGATTGGGAATATGCCGTTGAGGGCTGATGGTTAGGCGGACTTCTGTTATAAATCCGATCGAGGGTTCGTTTCTATGACCTAGATGGCCTCTTTTTCAGTGCCGCCTTGCCGGGCTCCGCTTCGCGAAATGCCTTTAACAGCTGAGAGGCGAAAGTTTTTTTCTCCCCGACAGGCGGCTCCAAAATCAGGCAGGAGGACATATGCATTGGGCGAATCTGGTTTTCCAGTAACAGAAAAACAAGATCTATAGCGGTGAGTCGGCTCACAAGGAATTCTCAACCACACCACCAGGGTTATAAGACAGCAGCAACTTCTCCTGCGCAATGGAAGCCATGGACTCCCACTTCGAGGAGGCCAGTCTCACAATTTCCCCACTGACTTATGCCGTTTTTGTACCACCCGATGGTTTTACTTTGCGCGGCGCAGCGGCCTTGCGGGCCGACCTGGTGCCAGCCGCTCTGGCCTTCTGTTTTTTCTTGCGCGGCGCTGCTGGCTTGCTGCCAGGTTTTGCGCTTGCCGTGTCACCTGCATGTTTCCTTGCAGGTAGGGCATCGGCTGCGCCAAGCAGTTCGTTCCAGGCACCCTGCATGCAGGCCAGCATGAAGTTGGGGTCGGGGACCATCTCGCGACAGGAAACCATCGATACCCACATTACGCCGTTGTAGCTGATCCCGGTGAAGTTGAGACCGGCGCCGTCAGCGGGAATACTTACCGGGTAAAAACACATGGCCCTGGCGCCGGCCAGGTACATGTCATGCTCCGGGCCACGCACATTGGATACCGCCATGTTGATGCGCGGCAGCATCACCCGATCGACCAATGCTTTTGCGAGTTGCGGCGGAGCCACGTCAAGCACGTTCATTATCATGTCCAGGCCAAGCCGTTCCGCCGCTTCCTTGCCGCTGAGCGTCTCCTGGTGAATGGCCGCCAGGCGTTCAATAGGGTCCGCGATATCCGAGCGCACCCGCACCGGGATACCGGCCACCTGATTGCCAGCGGCGGAGGCGTCGCTGCGCAGGGAAATTGGCATCAACCCGGTAAGCGATGCGTGCGGCAACTCACCTTTTGAATCAAGATACTTGCGTACCGCACCGGCAGCCACGGCAATGAAGATATCGTTCAGCGTACTGCCCGACACCTTGGCGCGAATCCGTCGGATACGGGAAATCGGCATGCCGAAACCTTCGATTACACGGTTAGCGGAAACGCGCTTGCTGAAGCGGGTGACGGGCGCCCCAGGTGTGAAAGCCTCGCGAAGAGCCCGGCCGAACTTGCCGAGGCTGCTCGCGTCAAGTTCCCTCAATTGCGCCCTGCCGGCATTGACCAGGCGCAAGGTGTTAGTACTGGAGAGGCGGACGGTTTTCCCCATCCGTTCCAGGTTATGGCCCAGTGTATTGATCAGTAATCGGTACAAACCGGGGTCGGTTTCGCCTACTAGCCGCTGCCGGGCGGCGTCTGCAGGCGGTTTCACCGGCGTGGGGGTATGCAGGTCCTGCAGGAGTTTCACGGCGGCCATACCGTCCACGGCGGCATGATGCACCTTGAAAAACATGGCAAAGGAACCCCTGGGTAATTTGGGAATGTTATCCAGGCCTTCTATGATATAGACCTCCCACAGGGGGCGGTGGAGATCGAGGGGGCGCGAGTGCAGCCGCGCCACCTGGATCATCAACTGTCTCCAGTCCCCCGGCTTGGGTAGGGCGATGTGGCGGATATGGTATTCGGTATCGATCTCAGCGCCGGCTACCCAATAGGGACGGTCCATGCCGAGCGGTACACCCGCCAGGTGATTGCTGAATACCGGGTGAAGATGCAGGCGCTCCTCGAAGTGCCTGAGAATGTCCTTGTAGCGAACCTTGCCGTCGGGTGCCGTGGTGGTGTCATAGACCAGCAAGGTGCCTACATGATTGAACACGTTGCCCTGCTCGCCGACCAGTGAAGCATTGTCCAGCCCGGATAATTGTTTCATTACCTATCCCTTTGTGTTGTTCACT
>CAZXBD010000069.1:0-11752 GCA_964638305.1 uncultured Geobacteraceae bacterium
CCCCTGCAGGAGCTGCAGAGTGGCAGGCGCAGGTAACGGCATCGCTCCGTGAGAGCCACGAATTATGCCGCTGGAAAGGGGCAGGGGAGAGCAAATAATTTTCTGCACTCCCAATAAGTGCAGACCGATGACGCTGCCCACTATGTCAACAATAGCGTCTAAGGCGCCGACTTCATGAAAGTGCACATCATCCAGGCTGACCTGATGAACATGAGCTTCGGCTTCACCGAGACGGCGGAAGACACGACGAGCCATATCCTGAACCGGGTTCTCGAGCCGACTCTCGGCGAGCATGGTGTCAATAGTTGTCCAGGTTCGAGAGGGTTGATTGTGGTCGCACAAAACCCCGACACGCGTGCCGCCAATGCCGTGACGTGTCTCGTTGCGCCGTTCAAGCCGGAAGCCGGATACCGGCAGTTTCGCCAACTCGGCTTCGATGGTGCCCAGGTCAACACCCAGGTCAGCCATCAGGCCGAGCATCATGTCGCCGGAAATCCCGGAAAAAGTGTCGAGGTACAAAAGTGTCATGATGATTTTTTTCGGTTGATGCGGGTTGCTGCGAATGCGGCGCCGAAACCGTTATCTATATTGACCACCGTGATCCCGCCGGCACAGGAATTGAGCATGCCGAGCAGGGCGGCAATCCCGCCGAACGCCGCGCCGTAGCCGACCGAAGTGGGAACGGCGATCACCGGCACATCAACCAGACCACCGACCACCGATGGCAGGGCTCCTTCCATGCCTGCGACAACGATAATAACTGTGGCTTCTCGCAGGGACTCGGTGTGGGCCAGCAGGCGATGAATACCGGCAACCCCCACGTCAACCAGTTCTTCGACCTGATTGCTGAACGCCCGGGCGGTTACCGCGGCTTCACGGGCGACAGGTAAATCGGAGGTGCCGGCGCAAACTATCAGAATTTTGCCACGGCCAAGATCCTCCAGAGGGTTCTGTGTCAGAGTGAACGTGCGTGCGCTGGAGTTGTACTCACCCTCGGGATGGTCCTTTGACAGGATGGCTGCTTGTTCGCTAGAAATTCTGGTGACGAGGATGTTGTCACCATGGTTATTCATACACTTGACGATATCGGCAATCTGCTCTGCTGTTTTGCCCTCACCGAAAATGACCTCCGGAACCCCTTGACGTAAGGTTCGGTGGTGGTCGATCACCGCGTCACCTGTTTCTTCAAATGGAAGAACACGGAGACGATCAAACCCTTCTTCGATGGAAAGGTCACCAGCCTGGATGGCTGTCAGTAAATGTCTTAAATCTTTAGGGTTCACAGGTCGATTCCAGATAGTTGTGAAAGTTTGTTATAATAACATTATTATACCAATATTCAAACGTTTAGAGAGCCGTAAACGTGTTGTTGAAAAGTTACACGTCTTAAGTTGCAAAAGATATGGAAGGCCTTTCGTAGAGGTGTGTTCCTGCTGCGTGTTCTTCTTCGTTGCCCGGGGAGCTAATATCGAGGATTGTTGGTTTCCCGGAATCTGCCTTGGGGTTTCTTGACCCCTCAAATGATTTGTTAAGGATGAATTATGTTTTGTAGTCTGCAATAGGTGAATCTGTGGTTCGGTTTCAATGCGGAGGTGCTCTATGAAAAAATCCAGAGGACAAGAGTTCTTTAGAATTGGTCTTCCGAATTTGCTCGTACTGTTGTGGCTTTTGTGTTGTGTCCCCGTTTATGGTGGCGGCTTGGACTGGGGCGATGGCGGAGACACGGATGGCACTGCCGGCTGCACGCCGGATGACCCTCTGGTGATTATTCCCGGCCCTCTGGGCTCACCAGTGCGAATTGCTGTTTTCGATGCCCAAACCTACCTGGTTGCAGACTATTCCCGAAAAAATCTCTCCTGGTTCGAACCCTCCGGAACATTGACCCCTTTCTTTGAAACGCTGGGCAAACCGCTGAGCATTGCCATCAATGCACGCTTCAAGGGCAACGGAAAGCTCAAGGAAGCATACTATTTTGTCGGTAACGACGACGCCCGCACGATTGATACCTACTACGAGAAAAATGACCAGTTTTACCTGATTGGCCAATATCCGGTCGGTGACAACGGCATTCAGGCGCTCGATATGATTTTTGACCAGAACGAGAACCAACTGTTCGTTGTCGACGGCCTGGCTCGGGAGGTTAAGGTACTGCAACCCGACGGTCAGCTGGTGCGCAGTTTTGGTGCCGGCGTACTCTCCGACCCCAAGGGGATCGCCATTGATTTTCTGGCTGGCGAAATCTACGTCTCCGATTACGGGGACCCGGTCGTCTATCCCGTGATCCCCGCCTCAATTGAAGTGTTTGACATGACGGGCAGCCATCTGAGCGGCAGGAAGATCAGTGGCTCGGGAATCTTCTCTCGTCCACAGGGACTTACGCTGCTCGGTGACAAGGTCTACCTTGCAGACAACATGTTGGCACAAATCCTCGAGTTTGACCGTGCGACGGGAGCGAAGACGGCCTCTTTTGGTTGTCGGGGTTCAAGTGACGAGCATTTGCTGCTGCCGATGGATGTCGTCACTGGCGATTCATCTCAACAGTTATACGTTGCTGACAACCGTAACATGCGGGTCACGGTTTTGCCGCTGACGCAGCCCTAGTCGAGGAGGTCGGTCATGGAATTCGTCAAAACGTTCTCAGTACTGATTGTTGCGGCCTTCTTCTTGCTGGTCTCAGGAGCGCTTGAACCTGCGGAAGCGTTGCTTGACTCCCATGAATGTACCTTCTGCCATAATCTTCATGGTGGCCCTGGATTTGAAACACTATTGACTGCAGAGACATCCGAACAGGTCTGCCTCTCCTGCCATACTGTGTCGATCAACGATACGGCCGCAGCCGAAGTTCATAATCCGCTGGGCCTGGCATCAAACCAGTCCGGGTATATAACCTGCCGCGAATGCCACGACGCGCATTCCAACCAGGGGGGCAATATCAAGCTGATTGGTTACCTGAAGGATGGTGAAAACTGGTTTGAGTCATTTGCGACTCCAGCTATCCGTAAAGAGCTACCATCAACCGTCGGCTTGACCTACAACGTAGTGACCTTTACCAGTTCGGCGGACTTCAACATTTCCGGCAGCGATGTCGGGGTCTGTGAAGTCTGTCATGACCCGTATCATAACGCCGGAAATGACTGCACCCAGTGCCATAGTCACAGTGGCGGGTTCCCCGCTCCGGATTGTACTGCCGCTGGCTGTCATGACGGTAACGGGACCGGGGCTTTGGCCGTGGGGGAGGGTAGCTCACATTCCACGGACACCATTTTTGCCAGTAAGGGCGTGACTTTTACCTGTGGAGACTGTCACACCAGTCACCTGAACGGAAACGTGCAGGTCCCCAATAATCCATTGGTTGGGATCAATTACATTACCTCCGGACATAACGGGATTTCCCTGGGCAGCAGTGTCGCTGCCGGGACAACGGAGGCTGATATCTGTTGGAACTGCCATGACAGCTACAACGTCTCCGAATGGGGCCTGAATTCCGAGACCAACGGTGCTGGCAATAATTACAATACCGGGGCTTTGTCCGGGGGCACTGCGCCCGCATGGGTGAATGCGGCCGGAACAACGGGCGCCTCCTGGTCGAGTGCCGAGACGTTGTTCTCCTATAAAAGTGGGGACATCCAGTCGACACATTCGGTGAATAACAGCGCGACTTTACCCGGCCTTGACCCGGTGACCAATATTCGTTGCTCCTACTGCCACGATGTGCACGAACTGAATCTGGCCAGCGACGACGCAACCTCCGGGAAGCCTTATCTGCGGGGCTCCTGGCAAGGCAACCCTTACCGTGAAGACGGTGCTCCACAGTCGAGTGTGACCTATGCCTCGCAGGGGAACTTCGGCCTGGTCCCGCGCGGCGGAACCGGAGCGACGGAGATTGGCGGCTACCAGATCGACCAGAACAACGGTGATCCGACCACCGGCTGGACCTTAAGCAATAGCGCCGGGATATGCACTCTTTGTCATGGAACCACGGTTGACAGCATGAATTATTTCGGCACTGCCAGCGATGACTGGGTGGGGACAAATGGGCATTCAAACGCGGTCATCGGTGGGACGGGTACAAATTCGACCAACATTTTCCGGGAGGATTGGCGCAAGCCGAATGACGGCTACTGCGACCCGGCAACCGGTACGGATGCCGACGGCAATAACGCGGACGCTGATTCCTACTGTGCAGGGTATCCGAATATGGCACATCAGCAGTTCGACGTGACCAGCACGGCCTGGGCAGGTGGTTTCCGTGGGTCTCCCACTCTGGGGGATCAGGGCTTCCGGGTTGAGCCGACCATCGGCGCCAACCAGCCGTTTGCCTACCGGGACTATAACTGGGGAGCTACGGTTGATGTCTCTACCACGGACAGCCAGTATCACAAGTTCTCATGCTCCAAGTGCCACAACCCACATGCTTCGCGCCTGCCACGGTTGATGATAACGAACTGCCTGGACCTCAGTCACAACACCTGGGACGATGCCCCGGTCACCATGATTGACGGTGATGCAATTACTATTAGTGGCGTTGATACGGGTACAGGCAACAGGCAATGCAGCACTGATGCAAACGGGGCCCACACGGTCAATCTCCTCGGGCTCTCTTCGAATACGATCTTTGTCCCGTCGAGCTCAATCAGTAAGGGGTGTTCGAGGCAGAATATCACCTTGAACTGGATGGGGGCCAACTACTCATTGACGAGTGTCGACTTTGTCGATGGGTCTACCTACGATGAAATAATTCTTAACACGGATATTGACATGCAGCAATTCATCGGTCGCCAGGTGCATAGCTCTGGAACAGAGAACCTTGCCGCCAAGGCAACTGTCCAGACAGATAATGATGGTGTGATGCTTACCGCCGCCACATCGGCCCAGAACTGCCATCGTTATGTCGATGCCAACGGGGATGGCGACGGTGTGGATGTCGGAGACCAGAGGGGCTGGAACAGTGTGACGCCGTGGATCGAACCGTAAACCGGGATATCCAATAATTTGATCAAAAAGGCCGGTGGATGCAATCATGCTCCACCGGCCCTTAGTTTAACTCTTTGCCTTTTTACCTTTTCTGTTATCCTATTCGTCCCCACCAATCTTGTTGATGAATACCTCGCGGGGGCGGCTGGTGCCATCTGATGGCCCGACGATGCCTTCGGCTTCCATCTTCTCTATCATCCGCGCGGCACGATTGTAGCCGAGGCGCAAGCGGCGTTGCAGCATCGAAATAGAGGCCTGCTTGGAGTCGGCGATGATGGCGAGGGCTTCATCCCACTTCTCATCATATTCTTCATCATTACTACTGCTACTTTCACTTGCTGCCGGTGTTTCCAGAATCGATTTGTCGTAATCCGGTTCACCCTGGTTCTTCAGGAATTCGACCACGCGCTGGACTTCAATCTCCGAAACGAAGGCACCGTGAACACGTTGCACGGCGCCGGTGCCGGGTGGCAAGAAGAGCATGTCGCCGTTGCCGAGCAGCGCTTCGGCACCCATCTGGTCAAGGATGGTGCGTGAGTCGGTTCTTGAGAAGACCTTGAATGATATGCGGGTCGGGAAGTTGGCTTTGATCAGGCCGGTGATGACATCGACGCTTGGGCGCTGCGTAGCCAGGATCAGGTGGATGCCTGCGGCGCGGGCCATCTGCGCCAGGCGGGCGATCGCTTCTTCAATATCCCGGCCGGCGACCATCATCAGGTCAGCCAGTTCATCGACGATCACAACGATGTAGGGGAGATGCCCATGCTCGAGCACTTCTCCCTCTGCGATCTCTATCTCCGGCAGGTCCTCTTCCATAAGGTCGACGACTGCATCGTTGTCGAGGGTTTTCTGTCGTTTGGAGGTCTTGTCTTTTTCTTCTTTGGCCAGTTTGCGATTGTAGCCGTCAATGTTGCGCACGCCCTTGTCCGACATCAGCTTGTAGCGGCGCTCCATTTCACGGACCGCCCAGTTAAGGGCCAAGGCCGCTTTTTTCGGATTGGTGACAACCGGCAGCAGCAGGTGTGGAATTCCTTCATACATCGAGAGTTCCAGCATTTTCGGGTCGACCATGATCAAGCGGACATCGTGCGGGTCGGCACGGTAGAGGAGTGAGAGAATCATGGCGTTGATCGAAACGGATTTTCCGGTCCCGGTCGAACCCGCTACCAGCAGGTGTGGCATTTTGGCCAGATCAGCGACTACCGTATGACCGAAGATGTCCTTGCCCAGGGCCAGAGGCAGGCGACCCCCGGTTTTCTGAAACTCGTCAGTCGCGAAAATCTCTTTGAGGTAAACCATCTCCCGGTCGCGGTTCGGGATCTCGATGCCAACCACACCACGACCGGGGATCGGAGCGACAATGCGGATCGAGAGGGCTTTCAGTGCCATGCTCAGGTCATCCGACAACCCGGCGATCTTATTGACTTTGACGCCTGCCGCTGGGGCAAATTCGTACATGGTGACGACAGGTCCCGGCTTGACCTCGGAGACATCTCCTTCGACGTTAAAGTCGAGGAGCTTCTTCTCCAGTAGCCGGGCATTCATCATCAAGGCATCTTTGTCAACCGGCTTGGCAGTCTCCCCGTCATGATCAAGCAGGCTCAGGGATGGCTGATGGTAAGTTCCTGAGGGCTCAAGGAAGTCAAAGGCTTCCTGGTTGGCCTGGGCTTTCTTTTTACTATTCTTTTTGCTCTCCTTGATGACGGGGGCAGTAGCCGCTTCCGGGGCGCGGATGACAGGTGCCTTTTCCTTCTTTGGTTTGTTGCTCTCTTTCAGGGCGCGACGGGCCTGACGTGCCTCACGGCGTCTTTCCATAGAGCCGCCTAGTCTTGCCAACAGCCCTTCGAGAAAGAGCACCATGGAGAAGCGGGCGACCAGCATCGCAGAGACGGAAAGAAAGACGATCAGGAAGATGGCCGCCCCGGTCAGGTTGAACCAGTTCTTCAGAGTACTCGCAAGGACAAACCCGATAAAACCCCCGGCCTGATTCAAGGTTTGACCGAGCAGCGCGACCTTTTCAATCTTGAGTGAAATCAACCCTGAGATGGAGATCAGCATCACTATAAAAGCGATGATTTTGTATGTACGGGGGTGCAGGTCACGGAACTTCAGAAGACGCCATGCAAACAGCAAACAGGCGAAGGGGATCATCAAGGCCGGCAGGCCGATGACCTGGAAAAAGAGATCGGAGGCATAAGCGCCGACCTTGCCGCAAAAATTGTGAATTGTCGCGGGGTCGAGGTTGTTGTTGAAGGACGGGTCGCTGTTGTTGAACGAGACCATGCTCAAAAGGAGAAAGAGGCCCACTGCCATCCAGATCAGGCCGGCGATCTCCTTCTTGATATGTTCGCGTAGAAAGGTTTTGCGTGGTTTTTCGCTCATAAATAACCCGTTGAATAATTCGCGATATGTTAGCGCAATTATAGGGGAAAGGTCAAAGAATGCTTACAGGAAAAACATCAGCCCAGTGCCGCCAACAAACCAGCAGTAGAAAGCAAACCAGTGCAGTCGCCGGCGTCTGATAACCCCCATCAGCAAGTGGATGCAGAGCAGACCCGTTAAAAGCGACGCGATGGTTCCTGCCAGATAAGGGAAAAATATAAGGTTCGATACGGTATCAAGGTCTTTGAGAGACAGCAAGGCCGCGCCGAAAACTGCGGGTAATGCCAACAGGAAAGAAAAGCGCGCAGCGGTCTCTCCGTCGACACCGCGCAGCAATAACACTGCGATTGTTGAACCCGAGCGGGAAATACCGGGAATGATGGCCCAACCCTGGACCGTGCCAACGACGATTGCGTCTGTGAGCGACATCTGTTTGCGGGCCTGTTCCCGGTTGCGAAGGCGCTCCGCCACCCAGAGCAGGCTTCCGGTGATTATCAACATTATGCAGACGAACGCCGGGCGTTCAAAAAGGCTAATAAAAAATTCCTTGAACAACAGGCCGATTACTGCGGTTGGTACAGAGCCTGCAATCAACAGGCCGACCATGAAACGCTGCTGTACGGAAGCTTCGTCACGTCGCCAGAGTGATGAGATCAGTCCGCTCAGATCTCGCCAGAAGTAGATGGCAACGGCGATGATGGTTCCAATATGCAACAGCACATCGAAGAGAACCCCCTGTTGTTCAAAGTCACCCAACAGATGTTGGGCCAGAACCAGGTGTCCGCTCGATGAGACCGGTAAAAATTCGGTGCCCCCCTGCAGAATGCCAAGTAAGATTGCGTCAATAAAAGTCATAAAAACCAGTTGCCGGGGGGTTGGGGTTTGGTAATAACATAAAAAGCAAATCCTCGCTACGCGTTGCGTTTTTATAGTTCCATAATGATTGGAAGGATCAGGGGCCGGCGAGCCATGGCCTTGTTGAAAAGACGACGCAGGACTTTGCGTACTTCGACGCGAAGTTCCTCCCAGTCGGCCATAGCTGTCGGGCTATGGTCTTCCAGCATTTTGCAGACCAGTTCTCTGGCTTCATGCAAAAGCTCTTCACTATCGTCTTCAGGGACGAATCCACGAGTAATAATCTCCGGGCCTGAAACAATGGCACCGCTCTCCTGATTGAGGGCTAGAAAGACGATCACCAGGCCGTGGTTGGCAAGATGACGACGGTCGCGCAATTCCATTTCGCCCACGTCACCGACACCTTTGCCGTCAATAAAAACCCGCCCGGTTTCAGCCTTGGGTTCAATGTGATGGCCGTTGGCAGAGAGGGCCAATGGCGTGCCGTTGCTGATCACAATTGCCCGTTCTTCACTCCATCCCATGCTGCGCGCCAACTGCGCGTGTTTCACCAGGTGACGGTACTCACCGTGCACCGGCACAAAGTATTGCGGCTTGACCAGGTTCAGTACTGTTTTCAGTTCGTTCTGACTGGCGTGTCCGGAGACATGAATCTCACTGGTGGTTTCGTAATGGACTTCCGCTCCCCGTCGATAGAGGTGATTGATCAGGTGAGTAATCGCTCGCTCGTTACCGGGGATGAATTTTGACGAAAGGATGACGGTATCACCAGGTTCTATGCTGATCTGTTTGTGATCATCCATGGCAATCCGGGAGAGCGAGCTGAGCGGCTCGCCCTGACTGCCGGTCGTCAGAATCAAAACCTGCTCCGGTGGCAGGTCGCGCATTTGACGTAATTCGATTAAAATGTCATCCGGGACATGAAGGTAGCCCAGATGCCTGGCAATGGCAATATTGCTGACCATGCTGCGCCCGGAGACCATGACCTTGCGGCCGGCCTTTGCTGCAGCATTAACCACCTGCTGGATGCGATGGATATTGGAGGAAAAAGTCGCCACCATAATTTTGCCGGTGCAGTGGGGCAGGAGTTCATCAAAGGCTTCGCCGACGGTGCGCTCGGAGAGGGTTTGCCCGGTGTTCTCAACGTTTGTAGAGTCGGAGAGCAATAGCAGCACACCCTCTTCACCGTACGATGCCAGACGGCCCAGGTCGGTTGGCTGATTGTCCACCGGGGTCGGGTCGAGTTTGAAATCTCCGGTGTGCACGATCAGCCCGGCGGGTGTGCGAATCGCCAAACCGCAGCCATCAACGATCGAATGGGCGGCACGGAAAAACTCGACCTCGAAAGGCCCGATGCTGACCACGTTACGAACCTCAACGCTCCGGCACTCAACCTTGCTCCGTAACTGGTGCTCTTCCAGTTTGTTTGCGAGCAGGCCCAGAGTCAGCGGAGATCCGTAGATCGGAGGGTAGCCGAGCGCTTCAAGCAGGAAGGGAATGGCGCCGATATGATCCTCGTGGCCATGGGTCAGAGCGATACCGACGATCTCCTCCCGGCGGTCTGCAATGGCCGTGATGTCAGGGATGACCAGATCGATGCCGAGCATGTAGGCTTCGGGAAACATTAATCCGCAGTCGATGATCATCAGCTTGCCAGCCGCTTCGACAACCATCATGTTGAGACCGATTTCACCGAGCCCTCCCAAGGGCAGGATGCGTACGGCATCGGGGTGTAGCGGGCGTGGTGTCTCGGATTTCTTCAGGTCGCTCATCATAAACCGAAATTTTCTGACAAATCAGGAGGTTGGCGATAAAAACGTCGTCAGTCTAGGGGAGTGACGATTGAGAGTCAAATGCTTTCATTCGGGAGCCTGTATGGTTACAATGCTTCTGGCTGAATTTGAAGGAGTTGCCATGAAATTACCCCAACCGCTGTTCGAAGGACGCCTGGTGCGCCGTTACAAACGCTTTCTGGCTGATGTCGAGCTGAGTGATGGCACCCTGGTGACGGCACACACACCAAACACCGGCAGCATGCAGCAGTGCGCGGTGCCGGGCCAGACCGTCCTCTTGTCGAAAAGTGATAATCCGAAGCGCAAGCTGGCCTGGTCCTGGGAGTTGGTGCAGGTCAACGGTCGCTGGGTTGATATCAACACTCATCGCGCCAATCGGGTGGTCGAAGAGGCCCTGCGTGGCAACATCATTCCTGAGTTCCAGGATTATGCCGTTCGCCCCGAGTTTCCCTTCGCCAGCAGCCGTATCGACTTCATGTTGGAGACTTCGTGGGAAAAGGCCCTGCTGGAAGTGAAGAACGTCACCTTATGTTGCAAGCCAGACGTCGCCTGCTTCCCGGACGCTGTGACTAAGCGCGGCCAGAAACATTTGCGTGACCTGGTGGCCGCCAGGCAGGATGGCTGGCGTGCCGTGATCTTTTTTCTTGTGCAGCGCGGTGAGGCCGAATCCTTCGCGCCCGCCGAAGAAATTGACGCCGAATACGCTCGCCTGCTCAGGGCGGCTGCTGATGCAGGGGTTGAGGCTTTAGCATACAGGACGATCGTTTCGCCGCGAGAAACCACCATTGTAGAGAGAATAACCGTTCAACTGTAGGAACCCGGCGCCAGTTTGTTCATTGTGACGGTGTCCGATAGATTAAGTATACTGTCAGCTAGAGAAGCAAGTTTAGCCCTTTTTACATAGAAAGGATCTTGTTATGCGCGTTGAAACAGACCTGAAGCTGGGTTTCAAGGATGTGTTGATCCGGCCCAAACGTTCTACCCTGAAAAGTCGAGCCCTGGTCGAACTGGACCGGACATATACTTTTCTTCACAGCAAACGGCAATGGAGCGGTGTGCCGGTCATTGCCGCCAATATGGACACAATCGGTACTTTCGAGGTTGCCGAGGTGCTGGCTGAACACCGCATGCTTTGTGCCCTGCATAAACATTATGGTCTTGGGGACTGGCAGGAATTTGTTGACCGACAGAAGAACGCTGATATTTTCGAGCGAATCATGGTCAGCACCGGGGTGGCCGATGAGGATTTTGACAAATTGTCCCAGATCCTCACACAACATCCGGAACTGCTGTTCATTTGTATTGATGTTGCAAATGGTTATGCTGAATCCTTTGTCGAATTCGTCAGCAAAGTTCGGCAGGCTTTTCCTGAGAAAACCATTATTGCCGGCAACGTTGTGACCGGTGAGATGGTCGAGGAGCTTCTTCTTTCTGGCGCCGATATGGTCAAGGTTGGCATTGGCCCCGGTTCAGTCTGCACCACCCGGGTCAAGACCGGTGTTGGTTACCCGCAACTCTCGGCGGTGATCGAATGTGCCGATGCTGCCCACGGCCTCGGTGGTCGTATTATTTCCGATGGTGGCTGTGTCTGTGCCGGAGATGTGGCCAAGGCCTTCGGCGGTGGGGCCGACTTCGTCATGCTCGGCGGCATGCTTGCCGGCCATGACGAGAGCGGCGGCGAACTGGTGGAGCGCGATGGCCAGCACTTCAAGCTCTATTACGGCATGAGCTCCGACACCGCGATGAAA
>CAZXBD010000070.1:0-9506 GCA_964638305.1 uncultured Geobacteraceae bacterium
ACCGGCGAGGAGCTGCTTAATAATGAGGATATGAAAGAATTCTACTTGTCCGGAGGCGAGCAGCAGATGCTGGCGATTGGCCGTGCGGTCATGGCTCGTCCTGAAATGATCTTGCTCGATGAACCTTCCATGGGACTCTCACCACTTCTGGTCAAGGAAGTTTTCAATATTATCCGCAGTATCAACCAGGAACAGGGGATCACTATGTTGTTGGTTGAACAGAATGCCAACATGGCCTTGCACTGCGCTTCTTACGGCTACGTTATGGAGTCTGGTAAAATAGCTCTCGACGGGACCGGCGAGGAGCTGCTTAATAATGAGGATATGAAAGAATTCTACTTGTCCGGAGGCGACAAGGATCGTAAGTCGTTCAAGAATCTCAAGTCGTACAAGCGTCGCAAACGTTGGATGTAAACGACGGGGAGAGTGCAATGGCCGCTTTTTTTGACAATCTGGAAAACCGCGAACCCGCTGTACGTGATGCTGAGCAAATGGCAGAGCTTTCAAAGCTGGTTGCTCACGCCCAGCAAAACGCACCTGCCTACACTCGCCTGTTAACCGGGATCGATGCTGCCGGAGTCAATAGCCGTGAGGCTTTGGCCTGTTTGCCTCTGACCCGTAAAGATGAGTTAATCGATCTGCAACGGCAACAGCGGCCCTTTGGCGGTTTGTGTGCGATTAAGGCGCCAGAACTGAACCGTGTATTCTCCTCTCCCGGTCCCATCTACGAACCCGGAAGCCAGCGAGCTGATTTCTGGCGTTTTGCACGGGCGCTCTATGCTGCCGGTTTTCGAAACGGCGATTTGCTGCATAACTGTTTCGCCTATCACTTTACTCCTGCTGGAGCCATGGTCGAGTCGGGTGGGCACGCTTTGGGTTGTACTGTTTTTGCTGCCGGCCCAGGTCAACTTGAAGGGCAGGTTCAGGCTATCGCTGACTTGCGACCGGACGGCTATGTTGGTACGCCGTCATTTCTCAAGCTGATCCTTGATAAGGCCAATGAACTTGGAGTTCAGCTCGCCAGCTTAAACAAGGCTCTGGTCTCTGGCGAGTACTTGCCGCCGACCTTGCGCGAAACCTTTGCAGGTCGCGGTATTAAAGTCCTCCAGTGCTACGCCACCGCCGACCTCGGACTGATCGCCTATGAGTCGCCGGCACTCGAGGGGATGATCGTCGACGAAGGGATTGTTCTCGAAATTGTCCGTCCTGGAACTGGCGATCCGGTGCCCGAGGGCGAGGTCGGTGAAGTCGTTATAACGACCCTGTCCGACGAATACCCCTTGGTGCGTTTTGCCACCGGTGACCTCTCTGCAATTCTCTCCGGTGAAAGCCCCTGTGGTCGCACCAATCGTCGTATCAAGGGTTGGATGGGCCGCGCGGACCAGACGGCTAAAGTTCGAGGCATGTTCGTCCATCCTTCGCAGGTTGCCAAAATCTTGCGACAACACCCGGAAATCCACAAAGGGCGATTGGTTGTTGAGAGAATCAATGATGCAGATTCGATGGTTCTGCACTGCGAAGTGGCTGCATCGGCGCCCGATGGTTTTGCCGACACAATTGCTGCTACGATACGACAAGTTTGCAATCTGCGTGGCGAGGTCACTATTGTGCCTGTAGACAGCCTCGCTAACGACGGCAAAGTGATTGATGATCTTCGTCCTGTCGATGCTTGAATGGAATCAGGTCCTTGGTCATGCTTGATGATAGCCTGCATGGCTTCCGGGTCCTCGACCTCAGTCAGTACCTCCCTGGCCCATATGCGACGCGCCTGCTCGCTGATCTCGGTGCTGATGTCGTCAAGGTCGAGCCACCGGGTGGCGATCCGATGCGCACATTTATCTTCCAGGATGATGATTCTTTATCTCCACTCTATAAACAGGTCAATGCCGGCAAAACAATCATTCGTCTCGATTTGAAAAATGATTGCGATGGTGCTTGCTTCGCAGAAATGGTGAAGGCCGCTGATGTTTTGCTTGAGTCGTATCGGCCGGGAGTCATGAGCCGTCTCGGCTTCGACCGGGAGCGACTTCGATCTCTTAACCCCAGACTGATCCATTGTGCTATCTCCGGTTTTGGACAGGATGGGCCTGCCAGTCAAAGAGCAGGGCATGACCTGACGTATATGGCCCTGAGCGGTATGCTTTCCCATACTGGAACAACGACGACCCCTGTTATCCCTTTCCCGCCGGTTTCCGATTACGCAGCTGGCCAGCAAGCTGTTAACATGATTCTGTCTGCATTACTGAGCAGAGAGAGACATGGCAACGGGTGTTTTATCGACACCAGCTTATTTGAAACTGTGCTTTCCTGGCAATCCTTTGGCCAGGCAGGTGTCGGGCGACCAGGTCGGCAGCTTGAGCCCGGCCGAGGCCTGATTACCGGCGGAGTGGCGTGCTACCAGATATACCGAACCAAGGATGAAAAATTCGTGGTCCTCGGAGCGCTCGAGGAGAAGTTCTGGCAGGCATTCTGCTCTGCTGTTAAACGGCCTGACTGGTTGAACAGGCAGCATGAGCCGATGCCGCAGACTTCTCTGATCAGTGAGTTGGGCGCTTTCTTCGCTACGGCGGCTCGTGACGCTTGGGTCGAACTGCTATCGGGGGCCGATTGCTGTTTTGAACCGCTGCTTATACCGGAAGAAGTTGCCCGTCATCCACACGTTATCCAGCGACAATTGGTTGAGTCTTCCCCTGAAAATATCCGCACTGTCGACATCAGAGTCCCTGTCTTGAAGGACGGCAACATACCTCGTAAGCGCAAACCTTTGTCCGAAGTGACCGCCGCGGCTGTTGCAGCTCGTTGGCAAACGACGTAACAACAACTTTTCTCAGAGAAAACATGCTGGTCGTTTAATTGACAGCTCGTTAGAAATAGCCATGAGGAGACTGTAAACACCAGTATAAAGTGTCACCAACGAAACACCTGTAAGGCGGGTTTGCAGCTGCCTTGTTTTTGTTTCTCTTGTCATATCGTTTCAGCTCGTCCTTGAGAAACTCTTTCCCCCTGCGGTTCCGTGAAAATATTCCGTTCTCCTGTATCATTCACTCATACACTAAGAGCTGTTGGTATCTTCTTTGCTCTATAGTTAACCTGTCCATTATTTGTGTTAACTCGATGATTATGAACGGAACAGTTTATGGAGCTCACTCGAGAAATCTACTGGAATATAGGTAGCGGGGCGGCGACCCTCGTCCCCATGTACCTGCTACTGCTGGCGGCTTCCTGTGTCTTCGCCTGGGGGGGGTGGCAGAGGATAAAGGTCTACCGTTTGGGTCGTGAAGTGCAGCGCTTCGATGATCTTCCGCGTCGTTTCGCCGGAGCAATCTTTCAGGTGCTGGCCCAGGTCCGGGTGATGAGGGTCGCGGGAGCCGGAACAGCCCACGGGCTGTTTTTCTGGGGCTTCTTTCTGCTCTTTGTCGGTACCTGCCTGATCGTCCTGCAAGCCGATTTTACAGACCCGCTTTTCGGAATTGTTTTCCTCAAGGGCCGTTTCTATCTACTTTTCTCTCTGGTGTTGGATATCTCTGGTGCCGTTGCGATCATTATGCTCGCCGGTCTTTTCGTGCGACGATATTTCCTTAAACCGGAGGGTTTGGAAACCCGGCGTGAGGATGCAGTCATCCATGCTCTGCTCATGGTCATTCTGTTGACCGGGTTTGTTATCGAAGGCGCACGCATGGCAGTGACCGAAGTCGGTACGGATCTCGCGCTATGGTCGCCGGTCGGACTGCTTTTCGCCAAGGCTCTCTCCGGCATCGGCGAAAGTAGCCAACGTGTTCTGCATGTGGGTCTCTGGTGGTTGCATCTGCTGCTTGCCCTCAGTTTTATTGCGATGCTCCCTTTTACCAAGTTGCGTCATATCCTGACGACCAGTGCCAATTACATTTTTGTTGATCATGGCCCCAAAGGTGGGCTGGTCACGCTCGATATGGAAGATGAGGAAGCCGAAAGCTTTGGTGCCGCCAGTCTGGGGGACCTTACCTGGAAGGATATCTTTGATGCTGATGCCTGCACTCTTTGCAAGCGCTGTCAGGATCGTTGCCCGGCCCATGCTACGGATAAGCCTCTCTCGCCAATGAAGATGATCAATCAGTTGCAGGAGATTGCCTTCGCTACACCTGAGGCCAGCCTCGCTGAAACGGTTGGAAAAGACGAGATCTGGAACTGTACCACTTGCCGTGCCTGTCAGGAAATCTGTCCGGCGGTGATTGAGCATGTGCCCAAGTTCGTCGACCTGCGACGCAACCTGGTGTTGATGGAGGGTGAGTTCCCCGGTGAGGAAGTGATGACGGCAGTCGACAACACCGAAGTCAACGGCAACCCCCTCGGCCTGGCTTTTGCCGGTCGTGGTGATTGGGCAGAAGAGCTTGGGGTCAAACCTCTGGCCGATGATCCGGAAGTCGACTTGCTCTATTTCGTCGGATGCTATGCTTCCTTCGATAAGCGCAACATCAAGATTGCCAAGAGCTTTATTAAGCTGTGCCAGGCGGCTGGGCTCAAAGTCGGCATCCTCGGCAAGGAAGAGAAATGCTGCGGTGAACCGGTTCGTAAACTTGGCAACGAATACCTGTATCAAAGCCTGGCAGCCGAAAATATTGAATTGATTAAAGGCTACGGCATCAAACAGATCGTCACAACGTGCCCACACTGTTTCAATACTCTCGGTAAAGATTACACCGACCTTGGGCTGGATGTGCCGGTTGAACACTACACGGTCTTTCTTGACCGTTTGCTCGACAAAGGACAGCTGAAGCTTGGAACGCCTCAGTCTTTTACTTGTACGTACCATGACAGCTGTTATCTCGGTCGCTACAACGATATCTATGACGCACCTCGCCGTCTTCTCAAGTTGGCCGGCGGCTCAGTTGCCGAGATGTCTAAAAACCGTGATGAAAGCTTCTGCTGCGGTGCTGGGGGCGGGCTGATTCTGGTTGAAGAGAAACTCGGCACTCGTATCAGTGAGACCCGTGCCGGCATGGCTGCTGAAACCGGATCCCCGCTTCTTGTTTCAAGTTGTCCGTTCTGCATGACAATGTTCGAAGACGGCATCAAGGGAGCCGGATACGAAGAGACTCTGCAGCCGAAGGATATAACCGAAATCCTGGTGGAAAGGCTGCCGGTCGTATAGGCACATTACTCGATATTTTTTAAGACGAATAGGATTGAATGAGGAGGAAAAAATTATGAAGATTCTCATCTGCATCAAGCAGGTACCGGACATGGAGTCGCGGTTCAAGCTCAACGCTACAGGAACTTGGTACAGTGATCAAGATCTGGCCTGGCGTATGAATGAGTATGATGAATTTGCCGTTGAACAGGCCATTCAGTTGCGTGAACAACTCGGCGACGCTGAGGTGGTTGTGCTTTCTGTCGGCCCCGACCGTGTCAAGGAGGCTATGAAAAAGGCTCTTGCCATGGGAGCTGACCGAGGCGTGCATATTCAGGACGATGCCAGTTATGAGAAAGACCCTTTCCAGATCGCCTCGGCGATTGCCGCCTATGCTGGCGATCAAAGCTTTGACGTTATCTTTACTGGCATGCAGTCTCAGGACCGTGGCTCGGCACAGGTTGGAGTTTTGCTGGCCGGAATGCTTGGCCTGCCAGCCGTGACCACGATTGTCAGCTTTGAATTCGACAACGGTACAGCCACTGTGCGGCGTGAACTGGAGGGCGGCCTTAAGGCGCAAGTCAAGCTGGCCTTTCCCGCTCTTCTGACTTGTCAGCTCGGCCTTAATACACCGCGCTATCCGACGCTGCCGAATATCATGAAGTCGAAGAAAAAGGAGCTGGTTTCTATTCCCGTTGCTGATCTTCTCAAGGTCGAGGCGATAACGGTTACGGACGCAACACGCTTCCCTGAAAAAAAAGGCGGCGGCTTGGTTCTGGAGGGAGATATCGCTGAAATTGCCGAGCAGTTGGTCTCCATACTTAAAGAAAAGACTACGGTCTTAAAATAGGAGGAAATAATGAAAGCTCTGCTTATTGCAGAATCCCGGCAAGGCAAACTTTTACCGGGCAGTTATGAAACCTTAGCTTTTGCTAATCAGCTTGGTGCCGAAACGGCCATGTTTCTGGTTGGCCGTGAAGATGCCCTGCCGCAGTTTGATGGGAGCCTCTATTGGGCTGATGCTACAGAGGCTGGCGAATATAACCCTGAGGAACATGTGCGGCTTCTGCTTGAGGTCGTTGCCAAGGAGAACCCACAGCTGATCGTTCTGTCACACTCCTCTTATGGTTGGGATCTGGCGCCGCGTCTGGCCTTGGCGCTGCAGGCGGGTCAGATATCAGAAGTGATCGGAGTTCAGGACGATGCCATGGTGGTGCCGGTCTGTAATGCAAAATTGCAGCGCGTGGTTAAGGCGCAAGGCGGGGTGACTGTCGTTACTTTGCAGTCCGGGGCTTTCAGCTTGGTCGGTGAGCCTGCCGGGACACCAACTGTTGAAAAACTTTCTGCACAAGCCGCGGCGAAAGTAGAATTTGTCGGTTACGAAGAAGCCGAAGAAGGTGGTGTTGACCTAAGCAAGGCCGAAGTGATTGTCAGTGCCGGAAGAGGGATAGGTAAGCCTGAAAACCTGGCCATGGTAGACGCTCTGGCTAAGATCCTTGGTGGCGAGTACGGCGCCAGTCGACCGGTTGTCGATTCAGGGTGGGCCGAGCACACCCGTCAGGTTGGCAGCACCGGGCAGACTGTAGCACCGAAGCTGTACGTCGCCTGCGGCATTTCAGGGGCGATCCAGCATTTGACTGGTATGAAGAAATCGGAATTTATTGTTGCCATTAATACTGATCGTGATGCGCCGATTGGTGAGGTTGCAGATGTTCTGGTTGTTGCCGACCTAAAACAATTTCTACCAGCGTTGACAGCTCGCCTGGAAGGATGATCAGCAAGAGGTAAGGAGATCAGAATTATGCAGGATGTCTTTGTTATAGATGCTTATCGCTCACCATTTGGAAGCTTAGGCGGAGTCCTTGCTGATGTGCCTGCTCCACGACTGGCTGCACCGATCCTAAGTAAATTGTTGGAAGACAGTGGCCTCAAGGGTGAAGACGTTGATCAGCTTATTGCAGGCCAGGTTCTTTCCGGAGGAGCGGGGCAGGCGCCGGCTCGTCAGGCGATGCGTTTCGCCGAACTGCCAGATTCTGTCGCTGCTATGTCCATTAACAAGGTCTGCGGCAGTGGTTTGAAGGCCGTTATGCTCGGAGCCGATGCTATTCGCCTCGGTGATTCCGATGTCGTCATTGCTGGCGGTATGGAGAGCATGTCGCTTGCTCCCTATGTTTTGCCAACGCTCCGCTATGGACAGCGTATGGGACATGCTCAGGCGCTTGACCTCATGATTTATGATGGCCTGACTGACCCGTACAGCGGTCGCCACATGGGTGAGGTTGCCGAAGTGCGGGTTGATGTTCATGAGTTTTCACGCGAAGAGCAAGATGCTTATGCTATCCGCTCTTACCAACGAGCGCAAAAGGCTCTAAAGGATGGGGTGCTCGCCGAAGAGATCGTGCCGGTGGTTAAATCGACACGCAAGGGCGAGGTCACGGTCAGTGAAGACGAGGAGCCGTTTCGGGTTGATTTAGACCGAGTGACCAGTTTGCGCCCAGCCTTTAAAAAGGACGGTACGATTACGGCTGCCAACGCTTCGACCATTAACGATGGCGCGGCTTTTTTGCTGCTGGCCGGAGCCGACGCGGTTGAACGTCACGGCCTGAAACCGCGCGCAAAAATTGTCGGGCTTTCTACCCACAGTCTGCACCCGGATCTCTATCCGGATGCACCTGTTGGGGCTATAGAAAAAGCCTGTTCACACGCTGGGTTGCGCCCGGAGGATATAGGCCTGTTTGAAATCAACGAAGCTTTTGCATTGGTCACCATGATCGCCATCAAGGATCTTGGCCTCGATGTTGAGCGGGTCAATGTCAATGGCGGCGCGGTCTCTATTGGTCATCCGATTGGCGCCAGTGGTGCACGCTTGGCAACGACCCTGATCCATGAAATGGACCGGCGCAGCGAGCGCTACGGTTTGGCCACTCTCTGTATTGGTGGCGGTGAGGCCGTAGCAGTTGTCTTTGAACGTGTCGAATAGCATGTCTTTTCAGAAAGACCTTTAAGGAGAAAAGATCAATGGTAATCAATAAAATCATGGTGATCGGTGCTGGCCAGATGGGAGGAGGAATTGCCCAGGTGGCGGCCCAGGCCGGGTTGACAGTGGTGCTTAACGATATTGACGCGGCTCTGGTTAGCAAGCGGGTTGCGTTCATTGACAAGACGCTGTCTCGCAACGTGGAGAAGGGCAGGATCACCGAAGATGAGAAGCAGGAGGCCCTTGCCAGGCTGATTCCCTCCACCGATCTTCAGGACGCCGATGATGTCGATTTTGTGGTTGAGGCTGCCAGTGAGAAAATGGAGATTAAGGCGCAGATTTTCCGCAAACTTGACGAGATAGCTCGCCCTGATGTGATCCTGGCGACCAACACCTCGTCGCTCCCAATTACTGAAATTGCCGCGGTAACTGGCCGTCCCGAGAGCGTTATCGGCATGCATTTCATGAATCCGGTACCGGTCATGACGCTGGTAGAGATCATTCGCGGTATTGCGACCAGTAATGAGGTCTACCAAACGGTTGAGGATCTCGCAAAGGCTATGGGAAAAACACCGGTGGAAGTCAACGATTACCCCGGATTCATTTCCAACCGGGTGCTGATGCCGATGATCAACGAAGCCATCTACTGCGTTTACGAAGGCGTGGCAGAAGCTGAGGCCGTTGATCAGGTGATGAAGTTGGGTATGAACCATCCGATGGGGCCACTCACTCTGGCTGACTTTATCGGACTCGATACCTGCCTTGCGATTATGGAAGTGCTCTATGAAGGGTTTGCCGACAGTAAATATCGTCCCTGCCCACTCTTGCGCAAGATGGTAAAAGCAGGCTGGCTTGGCAAAAAGAGCGGTCAAGGATTTTACACTTACTGATTCCAGGAGGATGCGGACATGAGCTTTACCAACTTGTTGATTGCTATTAACGATGGCGTCGCACAGATCACGATTAATCGTCCCGCAGCGCTTAATGCGCTTACCGTAGAAGTTCTTAAAGAACTCGCGTCTGCTTTTGCAGGTTTGCAAGAGGACGAGACCGTGGCTTGCGTTATCTTGACCGGTAGCGGCGCCAAGGCTTTTGTGGCCGGCGCTGATATCGCTGCAATGCAACCCCTGGATGCGATAGACGCTGTGAATTTCGCTCGCCTTGGCCACGACGTGCTGAGCCTCATTGAAAAATTCCCCAAGCCGGTCATCGCCGCTGTCAACGGTTTTGCTCTCGGTGGTGGTTGTGAGCTGGCAATGGCCTGTGATATCCGGATTGCTTCAGAAAATGCCCGTTTTGGGCAACCTGAGGTCAACCTCGGGGTCATCCCCGGATTTGGCGGAACCCTGCGCCTCGCCAGACTGGTCGGTAAGGGGCGGGCCAAGGAGATGATATTTACTGGTGACATGATCAATGCTCAGG
>CAZXBD010000071.1:0-4083 GCA_964638305.1 uncultured Geobacteraceae bacterium
CACATTCATATAAATGAGTTTATTGATTTTCTAATAAATCACGATTTGCAGTAACCTTGAAAATCCTACCGGAGAGTATTCTTATTAATGCTGTCGCAACTCTTTCTTACATCATCTAAGGACTTATAATACGCCTCTTCGCCTTGCAATCATATCTCTGGTATCAAGACAAACGTACCATTGTCATAGTCTCTTGAACGTTCACCGCTGCAATGACTTACAAAGACGTCACACGGGATGTTCCGCAGCTTGGACGCACAGTGAGCAAAGCGAACGCTTCTGCTTCGGGAGCAGGGGGGCGCTGGTTCGAATCCAGTCATCCCGACCAGTATTGCTTTAGGGGAGATTCTGTCACCAGGTAACCGAAACACTCGACAATTTTCCAAATACCCTGCAATTTAACACACAGCAAATAGCTCACCGGATCCGTTATATTCAAAATGCTAGCCATTAACACAGAGCGCGAACAGAGTCTTTACTTAACGGCCATCTGGCCGGGGTGTTCTGCAACGATTTGGCCGATCTGAAAGGCACTGCAGCCTGCCGTTTCTAGTTCTCCAGTCAGTTGAAACAACTTCTCCGCCGATACTGAAATCAGCAGACCTCCCGAAGTCTGGGGGTCGGCGAGGATATCGATGATCTCAGGCGCAAGCTGTTCACGATTGACCACTTTGGGCAGATAGTGCTCACGGTTGCGGTAGCTGCCGACCGGAATCAAGCCGATCGCCGCGAGATCCACAACCTGCGGGTAAATGTGCAGGTTGGAACTCTCGATTTCGATACCGACTTCGCTGGCTTCGGCAAGCTCCATGGCGTGACCGAGCAGACCGAAGCCGGTGATGTCCGTACAGGCGTTGACACCGACTTTGAGCATGGCTTCCGCTGCTGATTTGTTCAGCATTTCCATGTCGCGGATGGCCTCGATCATCTGCTCTTCTTTAATCACTTCACCCTTTAGCGCCGTTGCCAGGATGCCGCTGCCGAGCGGCTTGGTCAGAACCAGAATGTCGCCCGGTTTTGCGCCGGCAGTGGTGACCAATTGCTTCGGATCGACCAGGCCGGTGACAGCCAAGCCGTATTTCGGTTCGTCATCCTCTACCGTGTGCCCACCGACGATGACCGCCCCGGCTTCTAAAACTTTTTCTGCCCCACCTTTGAGAATTTCAACCAGAATGTCATGTTCCAGGCAAGAGGGGAAACCGACCAGGTTCATGACCGTCAACGGCTTGCCGCCCATGGCGTAAACATCCGAGAGTGCGTTGGCGGCGGCAATCCTGCCGTAGGTTTTCGGGTCATTGACGATCGGCGTGAAGAAGTCGACGGACTGCACCAGGGCGCAATCTTCGGAAATACGATAGACTCCGGCATCGGCGAAGGGGATCGCGGCGGTCAAAAGATTTTCGTCATCAACGGTCGGTAGCTGGCGCAGCACCTGCGCCAATGGCCCGGGGGCCATCTTGGCGGCTCAACCGCTGGATTTGGACAGGTGGGTCAGTTTCATGTCGTTACACTCCATGGAGGTGCGAAGTAATAAGCGCGAATAAGCTTTTTCGCACCTCGCGTTTCGCGCTTCTCAGTTCTATTCAGGTAATTGCCAGGCGACTCTCTCGTCACCTTTGCGCATAGTGTACTTGAGGCTGTCGAAGAGCTCCAGGATAGCCTGGGTCTGTTTGCGGGCACTGCCGATCAGGTCCCGGAACTGTGCCAGAGTCAGTGTCTCATTGGTTTTGAAGTGGGCCTTTAGAGACGTAATGGCTTTTTGGTAGGCCTCCTTGTGCAGGAATGAGTCGTCGTTGAGCCGAATCAAAATGCCATTGGAAAAGAGGAAGGCGAGCAGTGATTCGACCTGACTGTCAGGTACTTTAGCCAGGGCCAACATGTCGACCCGGCCTTTCGCCTCGACCCCGGCATCAAGATAGACTTTCTCCAACTTTCGCAATAAATTTTCCTGCTCGTCGGTCGGCTTTGGACTAAAGCCGGGCTGAGCTACCCATTCACCTTGTTGGGCCAGTTGCTGCCCCTCAATCAGCCCTGCAAGGAGTTGTTCAAAAGCCTTGGGAGCGACCTTGGGAGGTATCGCAGACTTAAGGGTGGCATGGGGAATGCCGGGCTGCAGGGCGTGATCTCGATGGTAACTTTCAACGGATTCCACTAACACACGTTGCCAGGCGCGGGCCGTTTCAGATGTAACCCATTGATCACCGAGCCGGCACACCTGCTCAGCTGAGGATAGGCTGTCCAGAAGGGAGGTTATTCGTTCACGACCCAATCCTGAAGCTTGTTCCAACTCTTTCAGTTTGACGCAGCCGAGCTCGGCGAGCTTTTGCACGATAAACGAGCCTTCGCCTGATTCCAGCTCCTTCAGAGCTTGCATAACCTCATCACGAAAGCGCTTATGTTTGACCGGCGCGGGGTCGATAATCTGGCCGCCGCCTATGGTCGTCATCGGCGAATAGGAGCGGACGATGAAGCGGTCCTGACGGTGGGCGACCAGCGGGCTGTCGAGGTGGAATTGAGCCAGTACGCTCTCTCCCTGAGCCATCTCGTCACGATCAAGCAGGGCCACGCGGGCGGTGACTTTGGCGGTTCCCATGTGCAAGTGAACAGGATCGCGGAACTTGAGTGGTCGGGGAGCTTCTTCCAGCAGCTTAAGCCGCGCATCGAATCTTTCGGTCATGGTAAAGAACCCGGGAGTGGCGACAACGGCGCCGCGTACGAGGTCACTCCTTTCAAGACCTGCCAGGTTGAGGGCGACCCTCTGCCCGGCGCGGGCAATATCGGCTTTTTCGCCATGGACCTGCACCTCGCGTACCCGGACCGTTTCGCCCGGGGGCAGAACTTCAACAGTGTCGCCGACTTTAATCCGACCGGAGAGGAGGGTGCCGGTCACCACCGTGCCGAAACCACTGATGGTGAAATGCCGATCAATCGGCAGGCGGGTGGGACCGTCCTCGTCACGTGGTGGCAACTCTTCAAGAATCTCCTGAATGGTCTGCTGCAACTCCTCTATGCCATCACCCTGAATTGCCGAGACCCGGCAGCAGGGGGCCTTTTCCAGGAATGTCCCCTCAAGGGTTTCGCGCACCTCCTCTTCGACGATATCTATCCAGTCTTCTTCCGCCAGGTCGCACTTGGTCAGGACCAGGATGCCACGCGGGATCTGCAATAACTGGAGAATCTGCAGGTGCTCCCGGGTCTGCTGCATGACTCCTTCATTGACGTCGACAACCAGCAGGACCAGATCGATGCCACCGATTCCGGAGAGCATGTTGTGAATGAATTTCTCGTGGCCCGGGACGTCAACAACACCGGCCATGCTGCCATTGGAAAGTTTGAGAGGTGCAAAACCGAGGTCAATGGAAATGCCGCGCTCCTGCTCCTCTTTGAGTCGGTCGGTGTTGACGCCGGTGAGCTTGTTGATCAGGACCGTTTTGCCGTGGTCGACGTGCCCGGCGGTGCCGATAATGTGATAGCGGGTCGAGTTGCTCATTAGTTGTATCCGTAGTTACTTTATTGTTGGCGCTCAAGTAAATATTCAACGCGGAGGCTCAGAGATGCTGAAAATATTTTTGATCTTAACGCAGCCTCTTTGTCTCTGTTCTTCCGCGTTGAATACTCCTAGTGATTGAGGACCTGCTTTAAGGCAAGCAGCATAAATACTTCGTCATCACTGTTGAGTGTCCGCGGGTCAATCAGAAATTGATCGTCCTGGATACGGCCGATGACTGGCGGTTCACAATCGCGGAGTCGGGTGGTCAGTTCGTTCAGGGACAAATCCTTCGGGACAAGCGAAACCGCACGTCCGGGTAATTCAGCCAGAGGCAGAGCTCCACCACCGACGGTGGCTGTTGCATCGATGATGCGACAGTCAGCAGCATCGCCGATCGATTCTCTCAGCCTGGCCAGCAAGGCCTCGCAACGCTGTTGTAACTCAGAGACTGGCAAAGAGAGCATCTTCAGGGTAGGGATCTCCTGCAAAGCCCGTTGCGGGTCAAGATAAACCCTGAGAGTCGCCTCAAGAGCTGCCAGGGTCAACTTGTCGATACGCAGAGCGCGAGCCATGGGATGCTTGCGAACCTTGTT
>CAZXBD010000072.1:0-2197 GCA_964638305.1 uncultured Geobacteraceae bacterium
AGGTGCGGGCCGACCGATCCGCCTGCCGGGGCATAGCTGATCATCAGGTCATCAATGTACCATTCAGGAATAAACCGGAACCGGTCAACGATCCAGGCCAGCTGCGGCAGATGTTTTTCGACATCATTAACCAGCAATGACCAGTGCGTCTCCGGCAAATTTTGGAAAATCGCTTCATGCATCGGACCATAGAAAGTCTCCCATGGATGCTTGCCGCCTTTTTCTATCCCGATCCTGGAATTGACATCGGCCTCACAGGACAATCCTGCCAACTCGTCTGCATTGATCGGTGATTGAAAGCCGGGGAATGCCTGTCTGATAACAAGCGGCCGCTGCTGCCAGTAGCTTGCGAGAAATGTTTTCGGGGAAAGCTCACCAAGCGGGTTCATGCTGTTGCTCATGGGTTTTGTCAGGTTAAGTTTGGTTGTCCTTCGTCAATACTCATCCGGCGCAGCCTAGCCTTGAGAACAAGATTGAGTTCGTCGGGCCTGGCGGCGTCAGTGGGGGAGGGACGCGGTAGATTTGTCGTGGAGTCGCTATCCAGTCGGCTCTGCAGCGGTCAGGCAGCCTCGCTCCACTCATAGCGGTGATGAAGACCGCCGACGCGCGTCACTGCGACAACCTTCGCGGTCGCAAACGGCCTCCCTTCGACTTGTCTCCGAGTGGGTGAATCTTTCTCGATTCCAAGGTAACAACGGTCCTGATGATAATACTTAAGATAGGCGCGGATGAGTCGAATGAGATGCCGATCACTGAGGATTACGACGTGTTCGAGCGGATGTTCCTTTGGTGGAGCCAATGTAATTAATCGTCAACTCAATGATATTAAGCGGCTTTTCGTCTTGAAGTCAGTTTTTTCTTAGTGGCTACTTTCACCCCTTTGCTTGGCAAGAAGGCGGGCAGTTTGACTTTGGCCGCTTCCAGGAGTTGGCGACTGAGATCGCGGGGCTCGGGGATTCGGTGATAGGAGCCTTTGCCTGCAATTGAAACTTCGGTAACGCATAGGGCATCTAGTTCTTGGAGAGCCTCTTCCACGGTTAGGTCGATGGCTCGCCAACAGGAAGCTAATTCCTTGATGATTCGGTAAGCTAGCATGACGACAAAGGCATGGCCTCGGGTTCGAGCCGCCAGCCTGACGTGGATGGGTCGCATCTCTAATTGCACGGTCTTGCTGGTGCGAAACGCCCATTCCACGAGGGCAAGATCCTTGTAGCGCACATGCACGAGTTCCTTGCAAGCGGCCTCTGGGGAAAGGTCTGTTCTCAACACGTAACAGCCATCCAGTTTTGCGATCTCCTGGAGTTGTTCGTTGTCTTTCGACAAAGCGATTGCGCGTTCTTGAGAATTGATAACGACCCACTTGTCGAGCTTTAGTTGTTGGCTCTTGCGCTCGATTTTGCGCCGGGCAACCTCGAGCGTGGCACGCGGGTGTTCCTGCAAATAACGGTTTTGTTCATGGACAACCCGACCGAGCGCTCGGTATTTGTCTTCCCGGGCGCGTGATATCTCCTCGGCTCGCGAGGGGTTCCTTCGCAACACATAGCGCAGGTCGTCTTCTACCTGAACTTCGGCTAGCGGCTGATCGAATAGCCCGATCTGAATGGCGCCCTGGGCCAGGAGTTTCTCCATCTGGGGTTTGGTGATCGCCGTGATGTAATGAAACTCATGGTCTTCGTAGGCCTTGAGTTCCTCGATCTGCGGTCCCTTGATCATGCCGCGATCCCCGACAAACGTCACGGCGCCACCGCCGAAGCGCTCAGCCACTTTCGACACTTGAGAGGCAAAGGTCCGGGTATCTTGAGTATTGCCTTTGAAGACCTCGATAGAAAGCGGTGTGCCTTCGCGGTCACACAAAAGCCCAATCACAATTTGTCGTTTGCCTTTCTTGCCATCCCGATTATAGCCAAACGCTGCCAGCTGGTTCTTCTCTCCTTCCAGATAAGTGCTGGTCACATCGTAGAGAAAAAGCGTCGTGGTTTGGCCTGCACTGGCTTTGCCGAAAAGCGTGTTTTCGATCTTGGCCTGATGCGCATGGAGCCAATCGAGATTGGCGTACAGATGCTCCTCATGGAAAGCGCCCAAGTCCAGCACGTCGCAGGCGGCATGATTGCCCGCCAGGCGCACCGCAGACAGACGTGAACCCTGATCAATGACCCGGGCGATGACCTGCCATAAGGCCAGTTTGCCCTCTCGTGAA
>CAZXBD010000073.1:0-3266 GCA_964638305.1 uncultured Geobacteraceae bacterium
GGTTTCAACAACGCCGGGATGTAGCGATTTCTGGCTAGGTAATCTTAATCACGAGGGACAGGAACCCTTATATCTAACTAAGCCAGATGGCCACCTGGATCCGCCCCAGGGTAGCCATGTCTTTTCTTCCTTTTTTTCTTCCTGCAACACAATGCATACCGACCACAAATCAATTTAAATTGCTCCCCCACCTAAAAACTTGAAAAACAACACTAATCAGGTAACATTTGAAAGCTAAATATTTAATTAGGGAGCATTTTCTGGAAATATTCAGATATTACTTACGCTTTCGTGGGAAGGTATAATTGTGCCGCATGGCATGCTCCCGCATATTCGAAAGAAGATAAACTATTGAAGTCACCATCTATGATCCAATATCTCATGTTATTCGGAGTCATCGTCAGCTTGGGGGGTGTGATTCCGGCTGGGGCCCAAGAGGTCCAGGACGTGCAAAAGCTGCAACGCGTCATCGAGGCTCAGCGGAGCAGCTTGATGCTCTACGGGAACAGCTTGAGTCACAATGACAGTTGCTCCAGCAGCTTCTGGCACAGAAAAAGGCGCCAGCGGCAGATGTGAAAGCGACTGTGCAGGCAGATAACCGTACGAGCCGCGTGACCACCGAGAGGAGGACCTGCGGAGAGGATGGGGAGTTCGCATTTCACTTTAATCTGGATGAGGGAGAGTCTGTATGCGAGGCCCGTAAGGGGACGAAAGCTACCGAGGACAACTTATAGATAGGTTCTCTATAAACTGTGACCGCAGGTTGAATCAGAAAGGGGCAACCATGGAAGTAACGACTGAATTGACCATGACGGTTCTGATGACACCGGAGATGGCAAATTTTTCGGGTAACGTGCATGGAGGAACGATCCTCAAGTTTCTTGATGAGGCAGCTTATGCCTGTGCATCACGTTACTCTGCCAGTTACGTGGTGACGGTTTCTGTAAATCTAGTAGAGTTTCGTCAGCCAATCCATGTGAGCGAGCTGGTTTCCTTTGTGGCTCGCATCGATTCGGTTGGTCGTTCTTCCATGGTTGTCAGTGTGGAGGTCATTGCTGAGAACATCAAGACCCGGGAGCGTCGGCATACCAACCACTGCTATTACACCATGGTCGCCATGGAAGACGGCAAGCCAAAAGCGGTTCCCCCTTACACCCCGGTAACAGAGGACGAGAAACTACGCGACCAGTCGTCGAAAATAAGAAAACAGCTCAAAGAGGAATATCTTTTGAAGCTTGCGAAGCTTAAGTAGACTTCTGCTTTCACACCAATCTGGGCGGGAACGAGTCAAACGACCAACGAAAGGAAATACAGATAAAAACACACAACAGATTTCGTTGGGCGCCAGCGCGGCTGTTGCCACCTGGTAGAGCAGGGGTTGAAACAGATGGTAGTTTTGCTTGTCGGCCAAGAAAACGTCGGCATCGATTCGGTCTAGTCACTTGGCGGCATTGAGTCCGCCCCCCCCGTCTACGATGAGAATCCGCAGCCAATGGGAAGTCGTAAATGCTTCCTGGGAGTGCATAAATTGTCCTCCTTCGGCTCACGTCAATTGATGCCGGATGACGATCAATTTCTCTTCAGTCATCTCTTGGATAGCCGGTTCGATGCCGCCGACCCCCAATCCGGAGGGGCCGCGCCCGCCAAAGGGCATCCAGTCGACCCGGAAGGCGGTGTGTTCGTTGATCATGACGGTTGCGGCGTTCAGGTGCTTGGCAGCGGTCAGGGCGGCATCGATGTTCTGGCTGAAGACCGCGGCCTGAAATGCCCAGGGCAAACGGTTTGCCATGCGGATGCCTTGTTCCAGCGATTCGACCTCACGCACGCAGACCACCGGGCCGAAGATCTCCTCGGTCATGACCTTGCTGTCTTCAGGGGGATTGAGCAGCAAGGTGGGCGGGTAGCACTGGTTCCCCAGTGGATTGCCTCCGGTGAGCAGTTTTGCGCCCCCTTGAACGGCCTCCTGCACCCATTGATCGATCCGCTCGACTTCGCCTTGGCGGATCAGGGGACCGACTTCGGTTTCCTCCGCGGTCGGGTCTCCCACCGCAAGCCGCCCGATGGCGGCCTCAAGCCCATAAATCAGCTCTTTGCCAAGACTTTGGTGAACGAAGATCCGCTGCACGCTGACGCAGACCTGACCGGCGTGGTAAAAGCCCCCCTTGACCAGCAGTGGAACCGCATCCTCAATGTCCGCCGAGACGTCGATCACCACCGGGGCCGCGCCGCCGTGTTCGAGGGCACAACGTACCCCGGGTGCCAGTTTGGAGCGCAGCATCCAACCGACCCTGGCGCTGCCGATAAAGGAAAAAAAGTTTATCTGATCGCTGGTGACCAGAGTCTCTGCGACCTCATTAGCACAGGGAACGTTCATCGCCCATTCTGCAGGCAGCCCCGCCTCGTGAAGCAGTTGGACAAAGCGCGCGCAGCTCAAGGCGGTGTCGGGAGCTGGTTTGACCAGTACCGGGCAACCGGCGGCGACAGCGGGGCCGACCTGGTGGACGATCAGGTTGAAGGGATGGTTGAAGGCACTGACGGCTGCCACCACCCCAATCGGTTCCCGGACGGTGAAGGCCAGATGATCAAGCGCAGGGCGGCTCCCCTGCATCGGGACCTGCTCCCCATGAATACGGATCGCCTTTTCCGCACAAAGGCGCAAACCGTTGACCGCCCGCTTGATTTCGGCTCTGGCGTCGACCATAGGTTTGCCGCCCTCCAAGGCGACCTGCAGGGCTAACTCCTCGGCCTCGGCTTGGACCAGGTCGGCCGCCCGGTAAAGGATCTTCGCCCGTTCGAAACCCGGCAACCAAGCCGCACGATCATCAAATGTCCGGCGGGCGATGTTCAGCGCATGCTCCATGCCGCTTTTATCGATGATCTGTACACGGCCGACGCACTCACCACTGTAGGGAGAGAAAACGTCCTGAAAGGGTGCGGATGCAGTGTCCAGGTCCGGAATATGCAGATCGAAGGAACGAACGTTCATAATGCGTCCTTTCTCTTTCAGGGTGTGAGGCGTCAGCCTGAACCCGATCAGTGGCAGATGATCTCGCCGAGCCGTTTGGTCAGCTTCATGTTTTCATCATAGTCGACCGGCACGATCACGACCGAGGGTTTGGACTGCTCAGCAAAGGCCTGTTCGATCGCCGGGATAAACTCTTCGGTTGCTTTAACTTCGATCGCCTGGCAACCGAAGGCTTCGGCCAGTTGGACGAAATCGGGATTGACCAGATCGATGTGGGAGAATTTGCCGAAGGCGGTCTCCT
>CAZXBD010000074.1:0-1766 GCA_964638305.1 uncultured Geobacteraceae bacterium
TCAACAATCACCCGATTTTTAAAACCCTCGTCGATTAGCTGTTCGGTTAAGGTCTGCATGTGCTATAGCACTATCGTGTCAAACAGGCTAAATAATTACAGAAACTTTCAAAAAATGAAAGTATTTAGTAAAAATTCTGCTTGGGTTGTCTCTGTATGTCGCTATCAAGCGGGTTCGGGTTCGCGACCAGTGAGTTATGACATGCGACTGAACCCATCTTTGTCACTATATTAAACAATTACACTTATAATCAATGCGTTGTAATTTTTAATCGTTCGTTATGTCACTACTGTTTGTAACCCTTATGGTGTAACCACCGTCTTTTCTGTCTTACCCGGCAACCACTCCAGCGCCAGTGCTCGCAGAAGTTGTTGCTGATCGGCATTTGGTCGGCAACTCTTGCGTAGGTGTATCTGTTCGCCCCCCTCACCACGCAGGCTAGTGGTTACGCGCACCTGGGTGCTCATCGTGGTACGGATTTTATCCCAGCTGTCGTCAATGCCCTGTGCCTTCAGCTGGCACCGAACCTGATGCACCAGGTTGTAGGCCAGAAGCGTAATGAAGATGTGGCCTTCTACGCGGTGAGTCTTCTGGTGGTAAACCGGGCGCATACCAAGTTCTGACTTGAGACTGCGAAAGACGGCCTCCAGGTCGGTCAACATCGTGTAGGTTGACCACAGCTTTTGTTCGTCCCATTGCATCTGATTGCTGCGCAGACAGTAGACACCGGGGTGTGCATTAGGGTCTTCGGCTTTGGGTTCGATCCGTTGGTAGTGGATGGCAGTGGCCTTTTTTTTGCCCTCATCCGTTTCAATGGTGATGTCGTAATAGCGGGAGGCGCGGCTATATTTTTGCCGTAGTCGACCAATCTTCTCGCAGACTTTCTCGGCGCTTTTAAGCCGGCGAGGCTTGTGCAGCCCTGCTGCAAGATGCTCCAGCTCCGCCTCCAGGCGACTTGAGACGCGCTGTTTCATCGCCGCCTCTTTCGCCTCTTTACGTTGGGAGTGACAGTAGAGCTCAACCTCTCCATTTTCCCGTTCGACACGCATGGCGCGTACGCTATCGTTCTCCCGTTCTTTGACCGCCACACAACATGCTTCATCAAATTCCATATGACGCTTACGACTGACAACAATGTATTTGTATCCCTGATCCCGGAGCCACTGAATATTTTCTTCCGATGCAATACCGGCGTCCATGACAATGGTGGGGAGTGAACGTAGATCGAGAGACCGGTTATTTTTGCCGGCTCCAGCACGCTCTTTGTCGTTGGAGTCGACGGGGGAACGCAATTGCTCAAGCATCTTCTTCAGGGTGGCAGGTTCACTGACATTGCCGGGAAATATCCGACTGCGCCGTGAAAAGCCGCTGCCATCGAGCACCAGGGCCAAGGTGACCAGGGGACAGTCATTGCGCCGCTCTTTGGAATGTCCGTAGGCGGCATGGTCATTATATTTTCCGGTTCCTTCAAAGAAGGTATTGGTCAGGTCGTAAAGGGTGATGCTCTCCTCAATATCAAACAGGGCCACATGCTGTTTGTAGAGAAAATCTTCAATCTCCTCGTGGTGTGTCCAGAGCAGATCAGAAGCTCGGTAGAGCGCGGAAAGCCCTTGCTTTTCATATTCAAAATTCAGCAGCTCTCCGAGCGCACTCTGTTTTTGCAGCCAGTCGTGGGTTGACAGCTCACTGCCCGGCAGGAGCATGCGACCGGCAATGTTTCCCATCGCCGCGTGCAATTGATTGTGATTGAATCCCAGAGACTCCAG
>CAZXBD010000075.1:0-2253 GCA_964638305.1 uncultured Geobacteraceae bacterium
ATGCGCTTGAACCTGCCGGTCGTTTCGTGACTGCGAGGGGCCGTTGCTGGCCGGTTGCACGCATTCGGCGTCATGCCAGAAAGCGGCCATTGGAACCAATGGAGGTTCGGCGAAGGTCAGCTATGCGGAACCTATCCCCAAAGGCAGCCACTTCGGCCAACAGACGCCGGTGATTCTGGCTTTTTGGCCGAGGCCTCCATTGCATTGATGCCCGATTGAGGGCTCGTGGTGGCCCGGGTAACGAGCTATTTCCTCACTTGTATTCTATTCTTGCAGCGAGGCTGTTGAGCGGGACAAATTATCTACTGTTCGGAGGTTCGCATATGTCTAGTGATTGTTTGGCTATTTTGGAACAATCCAAATTGTTTTCTGATTTCAGTTCCCAACAACTGGAGGAAGTAATTCTCCATCTCAATCCGACGTCTGTCGCATTGAAGAGCCGCGACTGGGTATATAAGAAGGGCGATACAGCCGACCGCTGCTGGCTGATTCGATCAGGCAAACTTATGCTGAAACGCTCAAGCTTGCGATCACCATTTCGACATATGATTTATAACAAAGGCTCGGTGACCGGCATTCAAGGTTTGGTTAGCCCCGGCTCCGCGCGCGTTGTCAGCATGATTGCCGATGGAAAGGTAGAACTAGTCGAGATTCCCCACGAAGGCGTAGCCCGCCTAAACACTGACACGCAGATCCTGCTCTGGCGGAACGTGTCGAATCTCCTAATGCGCAAGCTATCCATCTGCCTGTCTCAGGAGTCATTGAATGACTGACAGAATTTCCACGAGATTATAGAATCGGGGCTCTACGCCGGAGGCCAAGGGCAACGATAGGTTTCCTGGTATCAGGCTACGCTAATCTTGCCCGCTTGGTGTCGACTCCGGTCTATTGCACCGCACAACGCGACGGTCTGCTTTCAGATCTGGATGCGCAGCTGGCTAGCGGACCCTCAGATTGATCTCGGTAACCGCTGCAACCGGCCATGACCGGACGGCCAGCGGAACTCGTGTTATGGGACGAACAGGCCTGCCTTTCCCGTGCTCATCTGGCTGATGCTAGGTCCGTTCCAGGGCCCTAAGCGGTCAAGGCGTCAGCTGCCGACTCTGGCAGCAAAACAAAGCAGAAATTTGTCGATTGTTTTAGAAACGCCCGATGTGCGCGCAACGCGGACGGCTGGCAAAAATGTGGAGCATCTGAAAAGGATAAGTGCAGTTAAAGCGTCTCTCTTGGCTTTCGGTTTTCAAGATAGAAAACATGCTGCCCGATTCTGTTCCCTTTAAGCAGAGAATCACTCCAATATGGCGTGACATACGTTGCATGGTACCAAAGGGCGCCACCGGTCGTATCTTCCAAGACACTGAAGTAAACCTTCCACGCAAGCCGAAGTGATTTGACCCACGCCTCCTGATTCATGGGTCTATCGGATTGACCGTCACACCACCACGAGAATTGGCAGCGATGAAGCGCCTTTTCTCCACCTTGTTGAACGACCGTGCAAACAGAGTCCGGGTATTTCGGATGCACAACTCTGTTCATAACCACGTGACCAACAGCGCGCTGACCTGACTCTGGTTCACTGCGGGCTTCGAAATAGATGTTCAAAGCCAAGCAGCGCAATTCGTTCTGCAGATGCGTGCTCACCGATAGTTCTATCTGACTGGTTCCCGTGTATGTCTGCGCTATCTGTTGAACTCTGGCTAGAACTTGGCCAATGCGATATTCATCGGATTGGGTCGCCTCGCTTGCGCGCGCGCCATTCACTAGGATCAGGTGTGAGAAAAGAACCATCAGAGTGACCAGCAAGATACCAGTATGCAACTTGGTTGCACCGAACATCGCTTCGCCAAGTTGAAGCGTTCTTGAACTGTTTGGCATAAAACTCACAACCGTAATTCCCTGGTAAAGGCTTATCCATCAATGAAGATGTTTCGCTCTGTGTTTGCGAATCGATCGAAGCAGGAACCATGCCAGGGAAAATATGTTTTTGATCTGGTTGTGATTACGAAAATACTGACTAATCGTTTTATTTCTTTGTGTAAAGGAGACTTACAAGAGAATTTTCGAATAAGACATGATGGCGGGAGCAAACTTCCGTCGTGAAGGAAGCTGATGCCTCGATAGCGTTTGAGTTTGGCGAGCAGTGTCTATGATGGCCCAGAAAAATCCCGACGCTCAGCAATCACTGGGCGTCGTTTGCATACTCCAGTACAACCTGTTGAACCACCGTCTCAGACGGAGGTTTCGCCGAACTCT
>CAZXBD010000076.1:0-2815 GCA_964638305.1 uncultured Geobacteraceae bacterium
ATCCATGGACATCTTGTCCATCTCGTCCAGCAGGAACAATGGATTGCGGACTGGCAGTTTTGCAAGGTTCTGGATGATCTTGCCCGGCAACGAACCGATGTAGGTACGGCGATGACCGCGTATTTCCGCCTCATCTCTTACTCCGCCGAGCGACATGCGGGTAAATTTGCGCCCGGTTGCCCGTGCTATAGAGCGCCCCAGCGAGGTCTTGCCAACACCGGGAGGACCGACCAGACACAGGATCGGACCCTTCAGTTTTTTAACTCGCTGCTGAACGGCAAGGTACTCAAGTATCCTTTCCTTGACTTTCTCAAGCCCAAAATGGTCTTCTTCAAGAATGTCCTCGGCAGCAGCAAGATCATGCCGTATCTTGGTGCGCTTTTTCCATGGCACATTGACCAGCCAGTCTACGTAATTTCTCACCACAGTGGCTTCAGCTGACATCGGTGACATCATCTTCAGCTTGTTCAGCTCTGAAGTAGCCTTCTCCAGGGCCTCTTTGCTCATGCCTGCCTTGTTGATTTTCTGTTCGAGTTCCTCCAGTTCATTGGGCACATCGTCCATGTCACCAAGTTCTTTCTGAATGGCCTTCATCTGCTCATTCAGATAGTACTCACGCTGGCTCTTCTCCATTTGCTGTTTTACCCTGCCACGAATGCGTTTCTCGATTTGCATAATATCGATCTCGCCTTCAATCAGAACCATCAGACGTTCAATGCGCTGGTGACAGTCTTCTATCTCGAGTATCTTTTGCTTTTCTTCCAGCTTCAGCGACATGTGTGCCGCAATCGTGTCAGCGAGGCGGCCAGACTCCTCGATACCGGACAGGGAGGTTAGAATCTCCGGCGGAACTTTCTTGTTCAGTTTTACATACTGGTCAAACAGGGCCAGCAATGAGCGGGTCTGGACTTCAAGTTCCTTGTCGTCCGGCTCATCATCCTGCACCAGCACATCGACATGTGCGGTGAAAAAGGTATCGGTGTTCTCATAGCCGGTAATGCGGACACGCTCCGCACCTTCAACAAGAACCTTGACTGTTCCATCGGGGAGTTTCAGAAGCTGGAGAATGGTTGAGAGAGTCCCGATTTCATAGATGTCTTCGACTGAGGGATCATCGACCTCGGCATTCTTCTGGGCAACCAGCAGAATCTTCTTGTCCTCCTGCATGGCAGTATCCAGCGCGTTGATCGATTTTTCACGTCCAACAAAGAGCGGTATGACCATGTGGGGATAAACAACAACGTCCCTGAGTGGCAAGACCGGTATAGCGTTTGTGGCTTGATCTGTCATAACAGTGCCCATCCATTCCTGATTAAGTCGATGTAGTCCGGGCTGTCAGCAGCATTTTGCCAGTAATTACCACGTCAGTAACCGACCCGGAGCCTTACCCGTCGCCAGCATGATTTAGTGAACTGCAACCACGAATCTCTTATATGGGGCCGGCTTGCAGTACTTCAACCATTTTTTTGACAGGCACTAACTGTGCAGCAAGGAATATGCCAGATTGGCAAAAAACAACTAACTCGCTAAGCTGTTAGTTATTATGGGAAAAATATTTATTCAGAAGCAGCAATGGCTTCCGGAGCGTCAAAAATCATGTAGGGTCTGGCGTCGCCGGTAATAACATTCTCATCAATGACCACTTTACTGACGTTATCCATTGACGGTAAGTCGTACATGGTATCGAGCAGGATTTGCTCCATTATGGTGCGCAGTCCTCGTGCGCCTGTTTTTCGTTCCATGGCATTTCTGGCAACGGCTCGCAGGGCATCCTCTCTGAATTCAATTTCGCAGCCTTCCATATCAAACAGCTTCTCATACTGTTTGGTCAGCGCATTCTTTGGCTCGGTCAGTATTTGCACCAGCGCACCTTCATCAAGTTCCTCAAGGGTAGCGACCACCGGAAGCCGGCCGACAAATTCAGGGATTAACCCGTATTTGATAAGATCCTGTGGCTCGACACCATAGAGAATTTCCCCGACATTGGAGTCTTCATCCTTGCTTTTTATCTCGGCTGAAAATCCAATCCCGCCTTTTTCCGAACGGCTGCGGATAATCTTGTCCAGCCCCGCGAAAGCACCACCCACAATGAACAGGATATTTGAAGTGTCGACCTGCAGAAATTCCTGCTGCGGATGCTTGCGTCCTCCCTGTGGGGGTACCGAGGCAACGGTTCCCTCAATCAGCTTCAGCAATGCCTGCTGTACACCCTCACCAGAGACATCCCTTGTAATTGAGGGGTTATCAGATTTCCTGGAAATCTTGTCAATTTCGTCTATGTAGACGATGCCGGTCTGGGCCTTGTCAACATCATAATCACACTTCTGCAACAGCTTCTGGATGATGTTCTCAACATCCTCACCAACATAGCCAGCTTCTGTGAGGGTGGTTGCATCGGCAATAGTGAACGGCACATTGAGAAAACGGGCAAGCGTCTCGGCAAGCAGTGTTTTACCCGAGCCGGTCGGGCCTATCAGCAGGATATTACTCTTTGAGAGTTCGATTTCGTCCTTGCTGCCGGACTGGGCATCCAGGCGCTTGTAATGATTGTAGACGGCAACGGAAAGCACCTTTTTGGCCCGCACCTGGCCAATAACGTATTCATTGAGAACATCATTGATTTCCTGGGGCTTTGGCAGCTTTTCACCGCCAGTGGCGGTCTTTTCCTGCATTTCTTCCCGGATTATATCATTGCACAGTTCAACGCACTCATCGCAGACGAACACAGATGGACCGGCAATCAGCTTTCTAACTTCATGCTGGCTTTTGCCACAGAATGAACAGTAGAGCAATTTTCCGTCTTCACCCTTTCCGT
>CAZXBD010000077.1:0-41223 GCA_964638305.1 uncultured Geobacteraceae bacterium
CGCCGGAGCCAACACCTCCGGGCCGCTGTCTTTTATGGACATCTACGACAGCATGTGTCGTACCGTTGCTTCAGCCGGCGGTCGTCGCGGTGCACAGATGGCGACCTTCGATATCTCTCATCCCGATGTTGTTGATTTTATCAAGGCCAAGCGTGAAGATGGCCGCCTGCGCCAGTTCAACCTTTCGCTGTTGATCACCAACGAATTTGTGGAATCGGTAAAGCAGGATCGGGAATGGCCGCTCTGCTTTCCTCTGACGGCCAAGGAACTGGCACGTGACGGACTGGATTTGAAGGATCCGTCACAAGTTCTCTGGAAGGACTGGCCCGTCAAGAAGGACTATGTGCAGAACGATGTCGGCGAAGTCGCCTGCAAGATTTATCGTACTATCCGCGCTAAGCAATTGTGGAATGTGATTATGGCATCCACCTACGATTTCGCTGAGCCAGGCTTCATCCTCATCGACAAGGTCAATGAGATGAACAACAACTGGTTCTGCGAAGAGATCCGCGCGACCAACCCCTGCGGTGAGCAACCCCTGCCTCCCTATGGTTCCTGCCTGCTTGGCTCGATCAACCTGACCCGCTTTGTTGATCAGCCCTTCAGCGCTGAAGCGCGCTTCAACTGGGAGCACTTTCGCGAGGTTGTCGCAGTTTTCACCCGGATGCTTGATAACGTGGTCGAGATCAATGGCCTGCCACTCCAGCAGCAGCAAGACGAAATTTTTGGCAAGCGTCGTCATGGCCTCGGCTATCTGGGCCTCGGCTCAACGATTACTTTACTCGGAATGAAATACGGTGATGCCGACGCCGTGGCCTTCACTGAAGAAGTCACTCTGCAGATGGCGCTGGCCGGCTGGCAGCAGGCGGTGGCGCTGGCCCGTGAAAAAGGAGTGGCACCAGCGCTCGAACAGGAATATGAAGTCACGGCCGAGATGTTGCGCAAACGACCCGAAATGGCTGCCGATGGCATCAAAATAGGCCAGCGAATTCCGGGGCGTATTTTGCACGCACGCTACAGCCGCTACATGCAGAAGCTGGCCAAGGAGGCACCGGAGCTTGTTGAGGAGCTGGCCGAAGTCGGCGCTCGCTTTACTCACCATAGCTCTATCGCACCGACTGGCACCATTTCTCTTTCGATCGCCAACAACGCCTCCAACGGCATCGAGCCAAGCTTTGCCCATCACTATTCGCGCAATTTGATCCGCGCGGGCAAGAAAAGCAAGGAGAAGATCGACGTCTTTTCTTATGAGCTACTGGCTTATCGCGAGCTGGTCAACCCGAACGCAATGCCAGACAGCAAGAAGCAAGAAGAGAAACTACCTGAAAACTTCATTACCTCTGAAGACGTCACCCCGAAGCAGCATGTCGATATCCAGGCCGCGGCGCAGAAATGGATTGATTCTTCCATCTCCAAAACGGCCAATGTGCCCAGTGATTATCCCTACGAGGATTTTCAGGATATCTACATGTATGCTTACGAGCAAGGTCTGAAAGGATGCACGACTTTCCGTTACAATCCGGAGGCCTTCCAGGGTGTGTTGGTCAAGGAGAATGATCTGGCGGACACCGTCTACCAGTTCACCCTGGACGACGGCACCGTGCTCGAAGTCCGCGGTAATGAGAATATCGAATATGACAATGAGACCCATTCAGCAGCCAACCTGTACGACGCTCTCAAAGAGGGCTATTACGGTAAACTGTGAGTTAAGGAATAATAGAGATGATTAAAAAAATAGAAAAAAAGATCGTTGGCTACGAAGTCGTCAGTCTTGACGAACAACGTAAAAAAGCGGCCCAGGATGAAAAAAACCAGATCGAGGACATGGATGAGAATGTGGAACGTCCGGAAATGCTGGTGGGGGCCACCTACAAAATCAAAACACCACAGAGTGAGCATGCCCTCTATGTCACCATCAACGACATGGTCTTGAACCATGGAACGAAACACGAAGTCCGTCAGCCTTTCGAGATTTTCATCAACTCGAAAAATATGGATCATTTTCAGTGGGTGGTTGCCCTGACCAGAGTTATTTCGGCGGTCTTCCGCAAGGGTGGCGACGTCACTTTCCTGGTCGATGAAATGAAGGCGGTCTTCGATCCCCAGGGAGGCTATTTTAAACCGGGTGGTGGTGGCTTCATGCCCTCGATCGTTGCCGAGATCGGCTTCGCCCTGGAAAGCCACATGAAAATGATTGGCCTGATAAAAGAAGAAAAGATGCCCGCAGCCAAGAGGGAAATGATCCTGGCCAAGCGTGCCGAATACGATAACCTAAAAGGGCAAACAAAAGATGAAGACAGCGGTGACTTCCCCGCAGACTCCAAGCTTTGCGCCAAGTGCTACACCAAGGCGGTCATCATCATGGACGGTTGTTTGACCTGCCTGAACTGTGGTGATTCAAAATGCGGCTAAAGTAATAGCACCGGCTATTTCGTTGCACACCAAAGCCCCGTGTACAACGGGGCTTTTTTCGTAAGTCGGCGGACTGTTATTATAGAGCAACAAGAAACCGTCCGACCGACAACTTTAAGGAGAGGGTTATGACGAGTTCGAACTGGGACATTCGCTGGATGGCTCTCGCCCAGTTTATTGCAACCTGGAGCAAGGACCGGGGGCGAAAGGTTGGTGCTGTCATTGTCGGGCCCGACAATGAGATTCGCTCAACCGGCTACAACGGTATTCCCCGCGGGGTGAATGATGATGTAGAAGAACGCCACGAAGCAGAGAATGGTGAAAAATATCTCTGGGTCTCTCATGCTGAGCGCAACGCTATCTACAATGCCGCGATGCTGGGCGTCTCTACCAAAGACTGCACGCTATATGTTCCCTGGTATCCCTGCATCGAATGTGCAATAGCCATTGTCCAGGCGGGGATCGGTAAAATCGTTTGCTTTGAGCCCGATCTGGAAGACAGCAACTGGGGTAAAGGTTTTGAAAAGTCACTGATTATTCTTGGCGAGGGGAATGTTGTTACGAAGGTCGTTGATCAGAAGAATTATCTGAAATGCATTATTGATAAAGAATTTCTGGTTGGGAATGTTCCTGTTGGGCCCTGTCAATAAGGGTGAATTCGGCCGCCTGCTGGATAAGGGGACCCTCACTTAATTCCCTCCCAACGTTTAATGTAATTGTTGAGGATTACGGATCAGTAGGTCGGGAGTTCGAATCTTCCACAGCGAGTCATACAAATTAAAAGCCTCAGAACTTAATCGGTACTGGGGCTTTTTGTATTTCAGGTCCAGTGAGCAATAGCTCTGAAATTGCTGGATTCTATTGGGGATAAAGACTAGTTAGTGGGTTGAGATGTCTAGCTAATACGATGTATACTGCCCAATCCCACTGCATGTCACTCGTGTTATATTTAACGAAAGTCTAAAGCACGAGGGCACAGATGCGAATTTTCCCAATTATTTTCATGCTCACTTTGTTTTTTTCATGCACCGCTCTGGGTGAGTCAACGGCCAGCTGCCACTGTTTCCAGGATCGGGAGTATGACCCACAGCGTGCCTATGTCGCTGACCCCTATTTTCTGGCAACGACCCAGAATGCTCTTCTGGCGAACTTGTTCGGTCTGAGCAAAAAGGATGTCGTGCGCGCCAAGATGGGGGGTGCTGATGGCGACAGGCTGTGGGTCGGACACTACCTGGCGCAAAAAAGCGGGAAGCCCCTCGGCGAGGTCAAGTCGCTCTTTTCAGACAAGACAAGCTGGAGCGCGGTGGTCCAGCAATTGAAAATCGATCCTGAGCGCCTTGACCCGCGATTTATGGCGGTTCTCGATGACCAGCATAAGTTGGCGATGGTTGTTGTCGACGAACAGTTGGCGGCGCACCTTGACCTGGGGCCGTTGCAGTTGCAGCGGCTGCGAGAAGAGGGTGCAGACAATCAACAGACGATTCTGGCGGTTTTTATTGGTCAATCGAATCCTCTGGAAGCGGTTGAACTGTTTACCCGGGTTACAGAGATGAAGACCAGCTGGGGAGGCTTGCTAGCTGAACAGGGCCTTTTCAATGGCTCACAAATCGAGGACAAATGGCGCCAACTACTCGGGAAAAATCTGGAAAAATAACTCTCAGGACAAGACATGAACCAGAAGGTCGGGTGTTTGAATCTTTCGCGGCACGCCGCACAAACAAAGGGACAGCACTTTAATCAGTGTTAGGTGGTCTGTGGAGAAAATTGTACCTTCGCCCTTTTCGGTTAACCTTAAAGAAACTCAGAAACTTACCAGGAGAGCAATTATGAAATTGCAAGATTATTTCGAGAGCGCAAGAGGCGTTGGCGTTATGTCCACTGCTGACAGCGGCGGCAAAGTTGATGCCGCGATCTATGCGCGACCACATATCATGGATGACGGGACCATCGCGTTTATCATGCGTGACCGGCTTACCCATCACAATCTGCTGGAAAACCCCTATGCCACATATCTTTTTATCGAAGCAGAGCGTGGCTACAAAGGCCTGCGCCTTTTTCTCAGGAAGGACCGAGAGGATCAGGATCTCGAGTTGATTAAGCAGATGACCAGACGCTCCCTGACTCCCGAAGAAGACGAAGCCAAGGGGCCTAAATTTCTGGTCTATTTTGAAATTGAAAAAGTTCTAAACCTGATTGGCAGCGACATCCCGCAGATCACGCTGCCCTGATTTTCTCTCTGCTGCACCCCATGCAAAGAAAGACCTCAGCACTTAATCGGTGCTGGGGTCTTTTTGTGTTGTCTCTCTACTGTTCTGATAGGTAGCAGCCCGTAATCGGCTTATTGAGAATAAATATTGATTTTAGAGGCTTATTTTGGTTAAATAGAGCAAGTATTTTCTCCGAACAGGCAAAGTCAGGGCAACTTGGCGACGCAAAGCTTCAGACCCTACCGGGGTGGCTGGGCTACCGAAGAGAGATGAATTGTTCGTATGAACAATAGCCCATCTTCGGTTCGAAGATGGGCTATTTCTGTTTTGGGCGTCTCATCTGCCCATGATGATCATGAATGAATCCGGGGAAGCATCGGTCCCTGTGCTTAAACCATGAGGAGGTTGTCATGCAAAAACGCGTTTTTCTCTTTATTGCGTTGTTGTTTGTCGGCTGTGCCGCTACCAATGACGGGTCTTATGAACAGAACACATGCACAAACAATGTCCCCTTAAGTGACAAGCCTTTCAAGGAGGCTTTAGCTGCTTCGATCACGAAAAGAGCGCAAGCGGCTTACACCCGCGGTTATCCCGAAGTCGAAATTGATATCATGTTGTTCGACCAATTCTATGCGTACTACAGAGAAAATGCCTATTATGAGTCCGGTTGTTCACCAACTCTTGATGAGAAACGCATTGAGAAAAAGTTCAAAAAGTTTGCCGTTTCAGCCATGGTTGAAGGGCGAAGTCGTGTTGATGATCCCCATCAGGCGATGACGCAGGACGAGGCAAAAGAAATATTACAGATGAGTGTTAAGGAAATGTTTGCCCTGGTAAACAACGAAACAAACCAGCCTGTGTGATCTGAGAACGGGTCGGGATTGTTGTAAAAATCTGCAACAGAGGACTTCAACCGGACTTCCTTAACAAAGATGCTGGTAAACCAGCATATGCAACCAGTCGTTGCAACTCAGCAGGTCAAGTTATAAACGTTTCCATAGCACGCCATTTAGTGCAAGAGGTTGAGATTTCTCGTGGCCTCTATTTGTCGCGTGGTGCATGCTTCCTCACCTGTGTTTACCTGCAAGCCTGCTCCGTGATAAATTATGCACTCATTCCAACCCATAGGGAGCACGCCATGTTGAAAAAAACAGTTCTTGCTGTTCTGCTGGTTCTACTGCTATCCAGTCCTGCTTTGAGTGGTTTCATGAAAGCTAACGAGCTGTTGTCAGACTGCGAAAATGAAGCCACCGAAGAGAACTGTCTTCTCTACATAACCGGTGTTGTCGACACTATTTCAATTGTGGTTAAGAGTGGAGCGCTCAAGCAGCCATATTGCCTGTCGGATGGCATCCCGGTAGAGACTTTGCCGCCTGCGGTTATCGAGCATCTTAAAGATTACCCGGAGAAGCTGGATTATGAGGCCCCTAGCGTTGTAACGGCGGCCCTACGTAAAGCTTTTCCCTGCGTTGAATAATCGAAGTGTAGAACCGGAAACCATAAGACCTGTTTTAATGTAGCAAGTTAAGATTCTTTGCAAATGAGCCGATCGGGAGAACTAATCCTCTGCCGAGCTGTTGAACAGGTTGCCTGCTGTAAATAAGTAAAGCCCCAACCTTTATCTGGTTGGGGCTCTACTTATTCCGGTTTAGAGACCCGGGCGTGTTGCTGCCGGGGAGAGCTGTGCTGATGAATTACTGGAGGATCACCTTGGTGCTGCAGAAGGCCCAGTCGAGGTCATCAGTGTAGTTCTGATCGGAGAGGCTGGCGCTCAACTCTATGTACTGTTTGAATACGGGAGGAGCGATGGTGTACACATATTCGACGGCCCGCTGTTTGCCCTTTTGAATCTCATCAGTCACGGTGTCCCTAAGGACCACGGTCGGGCCAAAGAAGGCGTCCTCTTCGGAGATCTGCAAAGGAACACCCGGATCCGAGGTCCCCACGTTTTTGACCAGGACGCGCACTTCGATCTGATCTGTTTCAGTAGAGAGGACGGTTTGAGGACAGGTGAACCCGACGATGTCGTAGTCAACGATGTCAGCAGGTGGTGGCGTTTTTTTCGCCAAAGCGAGTGAAGCTGTGGTCATCAAAAAAACACCAGCGAGTAGTAAGATGGAAAGCTTTTTCATGTTCATCCCCTTTATTGGATTGCGAGCCCTGTGAGCCCATAGAAAAGTTGGCTTATAGAAATCTCAAATTAACCCCCTCTAAGTCAAGCGTTTTTTTGCAATATAGAGGTGTTTTAATGTCCTTGCCTGCACCCGTAATGCTACGGGCACTCAACGGCTGCGCGGTCCGTCTGGTTACCTCTCGGTCGTGTCTGGACATATGCAATCCCGCGGGTAGCTGATATATTTTGATTGGAAGTCTTCTCGCATTAACCTTGTGAGGCGATCATGCTTAACATTCACAAGATGGCCTTTCTGGCAATCATCACCCTTCTGTTGGTACAAGCAGGTTGCACCCCTGCCGTGCAGACAACGCCCATGTCCATCGATGAAGCCCGGTATGATCCGGTTGTTGCACGCTACCCGGCGAGTGTCGGAGTCTACTTCCCGGCCGATTTTTACGAGAACAACTTCTACAACGAGACGAACGACGGGCACCATCACACCTTTCACAACAACCCTGCAGACGCGACCCGGCGGGCGCTTGAGCTCGCCTTCTCGACAATCTTCGCAGAAGTCCGCTACCTCGACACCTTGCAGGAGGGCCTTGACGACGAAGATCTCGCGTTCGTCGTTGTCCCGAACATTGTTTCGCTGAGGGCGGACCTCGCCCCGGAAGTGATTGCCGTCATGGTGGTCTACCAAATCGAATTCTTTGCCGATGGTCGGCATCTCCATTCGTGGCGGATCTCTGGAATCAACTCGGTAAGCCGGCTGTCTCTGCCGACGGTGTCAACACCCGGCGGGCCTACCGGCCAGAAGGTCCTGCCGCGGGCTATTTCCCCGGAAAAATTCGACGAAGTGGCGCGGATGGCAGTCTGGGATGCCACCTCGGTCTTCCTGACTGAATTCGATGAACAACAACTGCTGACCGACAGGTTACCGGCGTCCGGAACCAAGGCCGGGGCCGAGAAAAAACTGACGCGGGCCGCCACCGATCAGGTCACCATGGCAATGGTCGGGCCTGTTTTCGACCAGGAACAGGAACCTGAAAAGCAACGTCTTGAAGCCTGCCTGATTGAAGAGATCGAGGACAACGGTCTGTCATTAAAGACCGTGCCGCACCATGATTTAAGAGACCGCTTGTACCCGTGGTTATCCCGCAGCAACTACCCAAGGCATTTGAGTGACGTGGAAGAGATCCTCACACAGACAGTCGTTAGGCAACGTCTGCAGGAACTCGGTATTCACTACGTCATGTACTGGGACGGCAGGACCACCAGATCCGAGTTCGAGGGCCCTTTTTACGCGACGGCCTACGGTGTGCTCGGCTACGAAAGCTCCGACAAGACCTCGGTGATCAGGGCCGACCTGTTGGCGGTCGCGGATGGCAAGGTTGTGAACTCTTTTGAAATCCAGCGTGACGGAACGGATATCCTGATCGGGCTGGGGCTGATCCCCCTGCCGATCTACGCGGACACGGAAGAGGATGTCTGCGCAGAGATCACGCGCCAGGTCGACAGCTTTCTCCAGGCCAATGCGCAGCATGGCCGGGAGAGCCGTTGAGAAAGCCGTACAGAGAGAGTCCGCCACAGGAGGGTGTTCGAAGACCCCTTTCTGGCCTTGGTTTTATTCTTTTTTCGTGCCCCATGTCCGTGCAAGGAAGGGGTCACGCCCCGAATTGCTGCGATAGGCCTTGTAGCGGATCGGGCATTCCTTGTGGTAGCCCTGGTGATAATCCTCCGCAGCATAGAACCTGGTCGCGGCAATGATCTCGGTGGCAATTGGGCTCTCGAAGCGGCCCGATTGGTTGAGCCGGTCCCTGGATGCCTCCGCCGCCTCTTTCTGCTTATCGTCGAGGTAGTAGATGCCGCTGCGGTACTGGCTGCCGCGGTCGACAAACTGGCCGCCGGCGTCTGTCGGGTCAATGTTTTTCCAGAACACTTCTAAAAGCTGCTCGTAGTTTACCTTGTCGGCATCATAAGTGACTTCAATCGCTTCCGTGTGCCCGGTCGTCCCAGAGCAAACGTCCTGGTAAGTCGGGTTCTCCTGGTGGCCGGCAATATAGCCGGAGACCACCGCGAGGACGCCATCCAGGTTTTCGAAGGGCGGCTCCATGCACCAGAAACAGCCGCCGGCAAAGATGGCTTTGGCCGTCATGCCCGGGTTCTTGTTCTCCATCATCGATATTTTCCTTCTCCTGAAGACCCGGCGCTCATCGAGGTTTCCAGGGTCCTGACGTAGGTATCAGACTCCTTCAGCCAGGTTTCGAGTTGTGTGATCGATACTTGCTGCGGGTCGAAGACGACCCGGTCGACTTCCTGCGCGCCGCTCCATCCGGGCTCTACAGAAACAACCCCGGGCTTTCCGGAGAGGGCGCTGACACCTACATCATAGCAGTGTACGACAAATGTTGCTTTCGTCATCCCCGGCGGAATCTCTGCAGTGGCGCTGAGGGCGAACAGCAACAGGCTCAACAGAGTTGCTGAAACAATCAGAGTGGCTTGCATGATAGCTGTCCTTTCACGTTTATAGTTTACGACGTGTAAGGAGCTTAGCAAAGGGGTGTAAATGGAAGAGCAAGGTTTGTTAAAGGTTTGGTAAAGATTGGTGCTGGAACAGATTCGGATAATTATGGTGACACAATACCATTGTGTCACCATAACTATTGGTCCTCAGTCAAAAAAACAAACCAACGATTACGACAGCTTAGTCCTATATGGGAAGTTCGAACCAGATACGGATCTGACCGGAGGTGCTTTCAGCTCCGACCTTGCCGCCGTGGGCCTCGATCAGCTGCTTGACGATCGCCAGACCGATGCCCGCGCCGCCAGCCTCGCGGGAGCGGGAGGGGTCGGCTGTGAAAAAGCGTTCGAAAATGAAAGGGATGTCTTGTTCCGCGATACCGGGCCCGCTGTTGACGAAGTCGGTGCGGATGCCGTTGGCGACGGTCGTGCAGGAGATCGATACAGTGCCGCCGTGCGGGGTGTATTTCCAACAGTTCTCGACCAGGTTGCGGATCGTCTGCAACAGCTTGTCGCGGTCTGCCTGTACGATGGTTTGTTCCATGAAGCTGGTAGTCAGGCTGAGTTCTTTCTCCTCGAAGTTCATGCGGTAGAGAGTCAGGATCTCGCGGAGGCATTCCTGCAGGTCAACGTTTTGGCGCTCAAGATAGGCGTGGGCGGCGTCGGCCCGGGCCAGTTGGCCAAGGCCCTCGACCAGGCTGACCAGGCGCAGGTTCTCCTGTTGCAGCATGTCGAGGGTCTGCTTGTCAGGCGGGATGACCCCGTCACTCAAGCCTTCCAGGTAGCCGCGCAGGTTGGTGAGCGGGGTGCGCAGTTCGTGGGCGACATCGGCGACCATCGTTTTGCGCAGGCGCTCCAGCTTTTCAAGGCTGTCACCCATCAGATTGAAGGCCGTGCCGAGCTCACCGATCTCATCGGTCTGGGTGTCGTCTACCCGGGCGGCGAAATTGCCGGCGGCGATCTGGTGGCTGGCTTCGTTCATCTGCACCAGCGGACGCAGCACCCGTTTTGTCAGCAGGTAGCTGAGCAGAAAAGCCAGGATCAGCGCAACCACGCTGGCCCAGAGCAGGTAACGGTGGACCGCGTCCAGAAAGGCCCGGTGCGTATCGGTGGGCGAGACCATGTACTTGTCCATCAGCACCATGAAGTAGTCGGCCGCCAGCTGGTCGAAAGCCAGCCAGATAATCCCGACGATTACGGCGATAACCGGAATCGTGGTGACCAGCATCAGCTTCCAGTGCAGTCGAAGACTCATGGTTTTTGCCGTTCGGCGAAACGGTAGCCGAAGCCGCGCACCGTTTCGATGTAGCGGGGGGCCGCCGGGTCATCGAGGAGTTTCTGGCGCAGGTGGCCGATATGTACGTCGACCACCCGGTCGACCACGCTTTCGCCGCGTTGGTAGATATGGTTGAGTAAATCGTCGCGGGAGAAGGCCTTGCCCGGCGCGCTCATCAAGGCCTGCAGCAGCTTGTACTCAACCGCCGTCAGATCGATCGATTGCTCATCGAGGGTGACCCGGCGTTTCTCCACATCGAGGGTCAGGCCGTCGTGGCTGAAGTGGTTGACCGGCTCCGGGCGTCGTGTCGTTCGGCGCAGGATCGCCTTGACCCGCTCGACAAGCTCGCGCGGGCTAAAAGGTTTGACCACGTAGTCATCGGCGCCGAGGGAGAGGCCGAGGACCCGGTCGATCTCCTCTTCGCGGGCAGTCAGCATCAGGATCGGCACATCGGAGAGCTTGCGCAGTTCGCGGCAGATCTCCCAGCCATCGACCTGTGGCAGCATGATATCAAGGACCACGAAGCCGGGCGTTTGACGACGGGCCAACTCCAGAGCCTCGGCTCCGTCGTGCACCATCTGCGTGGCAAACCCTTCTTTCTCCAGGTAGGTTGCGATCAGGGTCGCGGTATTGCGGTCATCTTCGATGATCAGTATGGGAGCGGTGAGCTTGGCCGGGGGCATGCGTAGTCCTTGCAGAAAAAGTCGTTTGTCAGCCGGAGTGATTTGTCGCTATTCTTTCAATATGTCGCCAGTTTACATGGAAAAGGCGGCTCCCGCCACTCTGCCAAAAAGATTGCCTGCGTAGCACATACGCGAAGACTTCTTTTTCCTCCCTCTTTTCGGAGCCAGTGTTTATAATCGAAAAGCCTGTCGTGACAACTCTCGGCGGCAACAAATTCCATTTGTCCTAAAGCTGTAAGGAAACAAATTGTCTTCATCAACAGACCAAGACCTCATCTTCATGCAGGCCGCCTTCGAAGAGGCCGAGGCCGCCAAGGCCCTCGGTGAAGTGCCAATCGGTGCGGTTGTCGTGCATGATGGCGCGATCATCGGTCGCGGGCGCAACCTGCGTGAAGCGAGCAACGATCCAACCACCCATGCCGAAATGGTGACGATTCGCCAGGCTGCCGACCAGATCGGCCATTGGCGCCTGCTCGACACGACCCTTTACGTGACCCTCGAACCATGTGTGATGTGCATGGGGGCGATTATCCTGGCGCGGATTCCACGACTGGTTTATGCCTGCCGCGACCCGCGCGCCGGTGCCGTCGGTTCGATCTATGACTTCTCGCAAGATGAGCGTTTCAACCATAAAGTCGAAGTCACCGAAGGTGTCCTCGGTGAAGAATGCAGCCAGCTGCTGAGCGGCTTTTTTAAGGAATTAAGAGCTGGAAAAAAATCACAAAAGACATTATAAAGGTTCTCCCAAACGGAAAACCCACGGAGGGGTGTCCGAGCGGCCGAAGGTGACAGATTCGAAATCTGTTGTGGTGCAAGCCACCGGGGGTTCGAATCCCCCCCCCTCCGCCATATTGAAAGGCTCAGTCAGAAATGGCTGGGCCTTTTGTTTTTTTACGACAATCTTTCTTCTGGTCGCCTTATAAGTCTTTAAAGGCTGGACAATAGCTCCTCCTTGCATTTCATTGATTCCCGCTTAAAGTTGTTCAATAGACTCGATAAGTGAGCCTGCGAGCCTAATGCATTTGATTGCATTACTGACAAATGCGAACAAGTCAACTTGCCCTTCCAGATGAACAAGTTGAACTGAGAGGCGAAGATGGATTGCTCTGATTACCCACGACAGGTGGTAGAGGATATCGTCAGGTTACGGCGACGCATTGAAGCTTCCGGCTTGCCAGAAAAGGTTGTGGATAAGAACCTGCTGATCGGTTCCTGGAACATCTTTCACCTGGGATCAATCTATAACAAATGGAAAAAGAATTCCGGAAGTCCCAAGCGCAACCTGAGAGGATTGGCCCTTATTGCCGAGGTCATCAGACGCTTTGATGTGATGGCGATACAGGAAGTTAAGAGGGATACGACGGCCATAAGAATGTTGCTCGATGATTTTCTCGGGCCAAACTGGGGATTGATCTTGAGTGATGTGACAGAAGGCGAAACCCAGAATTACGAACGCCTGGCTTTTATCTATGACAAAAGACGGGTGACCCCTTCTGGATTGGCCGGAGAGATCGTGCTTCCTCCGACCGATGCAGGTAACCCTGTCGACCAGTTCGACCGAACTCCCTATATGGTCGGTTTTGAGTCGGGCGGGCAGCCGTTTGTCCTGTTAACGGTCCATATCCTCTTTGGCGATAATTCAAGTGACCGGATTCCTGAGATTAAAGCCTTGTCCCAATATATTGCCTCTGAACTGAAGGACAGGGCGCAGGCGGACACCGAGGTTGACAACTTGATTGTGCTTGGGGATTTCAACATCGACAAGCGTGGCGACAATGAACTGTTCAAGGCGTTCACTGCTTCGGGGTTGGTGGTGCCTGCCGAGCTGATGGAGTTAAAAACGACCTACGGTAAAGAGGCTTCTCACTATGATCAAATCGCCTGGTTCATGGGCATGATGGATTTAATGTATGCCAAAAATGCTGGCGCGATCGACTTCGTAGGCGCTGTTTACAAGGAGCTTAAGTCAAGCCAGTTGCCATCCAGGGTTTCAGACCATTTCCCGATCTGGGTGGAGTTTTCCATGGATCGCAGCACTAAACAGATGGCTAAAACTCTCGGTGTCGACCCAGCGCAGCCAAACCCATTTGAAGGCGTTCCGAATTAGTTCGAGTTCTGGCCGAGGCGGGTTCTGTTTGTTCCTCCTTGTAGATCATTTGAACAGCGATACAATTGACCACAAATTCTTTTTACTTTTCCCGAAAGATAATTGATGAAACCTGCAGATACGACACAACCGTTGGTTCCGCCGGAGCCCTTCCCTGAGTTCCTGCAAACCTTTAAAGCGAACATGAAAAATGTCTTCCGCGAGCGTGAGGACATCAACCAGCTCAGCACAGGACGTGGCCTGCCGCCTTACGTGCTGCGCGAGGTTATGGCATGCAATCCCCTCTCGACCTTTATCCCGGCCGAGTATGGCGGCCGCGGCGGAGACTCGCAGGAAGGGATCGCGGTTGTCGAAGCGGCCTCCTATGAATCGCTCGCGCTGGCCCTGATCTTCGGTATCAACTGGGCGCTGTTTCTGCAGCCGGTCGCCAAGTACGGCAGAGAAGAAGCCAAACAGACAGTCTTCGATGGTTTCCTGCGCAATCGCAAGATGGGCGGCCTGATGATTACCGAGCCGGACTTCGGCAGCGACGCCCTGCACATGCAGACTTCCTGGACCGAGCAGGATGGCAATTGTCACCTGCGTGGCACCAAGCACTGGGCCGGGTTGACCGGATGGGCCGACTACTGGTTGCTTACCGCGCGGAAACAGGGCGGCCCGCGCGGGCTGGCGCGTGATATCGATTTCTTTGTCTGTGACGCCAATGCTCCCAGACAAAGGGTGGTGGTCGAAGAACGCTACAACAACCTCGGTCTTTACATGATCCCCTACGGCCGCAACCGTATCGATGTCACCATCCCGAACACCCATCGCCTGGTGCCGCACAGCACCGGGATCAAGATGATGCTCGATCTGCTGCACAGAAGCCGCATGCAATTCCCGTCGATGGCGATGGGCTTTTTGACCCGTCTGCTCGATGAAGCCACCAAACACTGCCGCGACCGTCTGGTCGGCGGCAAGTCCCTGCTGAGTTACGATCAGGTGCAGGCCCGCCTGGCGAGAATCCAGTCGGCGTTCACCGTCTGTTCGGCGATGTGCGTCAATACCACCGAGCGGGCCGGGATCGCGAAAGACCTGGCACCGCACGGCCTCGAAGCCAACGCCATCAAGACCTGTGTCACCGATCTGATGCAGGATGCCGCCCAGTCGCTGCTACAACTCTCCGGTGCCATGGGCTATCGGCTTGATCATATAGCCGGACGCGCCGTGGTCGACAGCCGACCGTTCCAGATCTTCGAGGGTTCGAACGATATTCTCTACGCCCAGATCAGTGAATCATTGCTCAAGCAGATGAAGGTTGCCAAACAGGCGAATCTCTACGGATTTTTAAAAAGCTTTGAATTAACCAGGCACGCCAGCGATCGGCTCAAGGCGCTGCTGCAATTTGAAATTGATGGATCGCTGCCACAGCGCAAGCTGGTTGAACTGGGTCAGGTGGTCAGCCGCATCATCGCCCTGGATCTGGTTCTCAAACTCGGCGAGCGTGGGTTTGATAGAGATTTGATCGAGGCCAGCACCTCCACATTGCAGCAAGAGATCACTGGCTTGTTCAGCAGCTACTCCTGTGATCATCGGACCGGACTGATTGATCCGGATCGGGTGCATCCGTCGTGGCGGGATCATTGTTAAGCATAGCGACGGGGCTTGTGCATTTTTTGTGAAATGTGTAGACCTGACCCCTATCTCACACAAATTGCAGTAGTTTAACTTCGGCTGATGAGTCCTTTAACGAAGGATACTATTGCAAAGTTACCGGTTTCCTTTATCATTAACGGGTCTGTTTGCCTCTAATTAATACTGCGAGTCAAGAATTTCTATGAGCGGATTGAAAAACCATTTTGATGCCATTGTTATTGGCAGCGGCCCTGGCGGTGAGGGCGCTTCGATTAAACTGGCCAAGGCCGGGAAGTCGGTGGCTATTGTTGAAAGCCACGCTCTGGTGGGTGGTGGTTGTACGCACATGGGGACGATCCCGAGCAAGACTCTCATCCATGTGGTCCGTCAGTACTCCGATGAGAAAAGAAGCCGCCTGTTTGATCGGGTGCATCATCCCGTAAAGGTCACCTCCGACGATATTATGGAAGCGGTAAAAGACGTGGTCGGTCAGCAGGTTCGTGACCGGGAGGGTTTTTATGCGCGTAATCGGGTCGAGGTGATTGAGGGCTTTGCCCGTTTTGTCGACCCGCACAGCATCGATGTTTCTGACGACTCCGGCAATCCTCGCCGGTTTACGGCAAACCATTTCGTCATTGCTACCGGCTCTCATCCTTATCGGCCGGAGGATGTCGATTTCAGTAATTCCCACGTGGTTGACAGCGATACGATTCTGCAAATGAAGGAACTCCCTGCGACCCTGACGGTGTATGGCGCCGGTGTGGTCGGTTGCGAATATGCTTCAGCATTTGCTGACATGGGTGTGAGGGTCAATCTGGTCAACACCCGCGTACGCCTGCTTGAATATCTTGACGAAGAAATCAGCAACGCTCTCAGCTACCACATGCGTGATGAGCAGGGCATTCTGATTCGCCAGAATGAAGAATATGAGAAGGTCGAGGGCAATCAAGATGGTGTTGTGCTGCACTTGAAGACAGGCAAGGTCATCAAGGCGGACATGCTTTTGTGGGCCAATGGGCGGACGGGTAATTCCTCGGGGATGGGGCTCGAGGCGCTTGGCATCGAGATTGATCATCGCGGCAATCTTGCTGTGAATGATGCGTATCAGACTGCCGTGCCGCATATCTACGCGGTTGGTGACATCGTCGGCTTTCCCAATCTGGCCAGTGCGGCCTACGATCAAGGTCGTTTTGCAGGGACACACATCGCCGAGGGTAGCTGCGATGAGCGTTTGGTCAGGGATATCCCGACCGGCATATATACGTCGCCGGAGATCAGCTGCCTTGGTGGCACAGAAAGTGAGTTGACCGAGCAGAACATCCCCTATGAAGTCGGGCACTCTTTCTTTCGTAACCTGGCGCGCGGCCAGATCACGGCTCACAAGGCCGGTATGCTCAAACTGCTCTTCCATCGCGAAACCCTGGAGATTCTCGGCATCCACTGCTTCGGACAGAATGCCGCGGAGATTCTTCACATCGGTCAGGCAATTATGACTCAACCGGTGCCATACAACACGATCAAGTACTTTATCAACACGACGTTCAACTATCCCACCATGGCCGAGGCTTACCGGGTTGCAGCTTTGAATGGATACAACAGGCTGTAAACTGGAAGCGCGAAGTGTGAGATGTGAAAAGGTTTAAAATCGTTTTTGTTTTCGCACCTCACAATTCGCGCTTCGCACCTCATGTTTTACCCTGATTTGCTTGCCTTTTATCCCCGTTTTGCATAGTATCCCGCATGGCATTTCCAGCCTGACATTCCGCTAAATTCCAGGGAGACAACCTGATGTTCAATCACCCTCCAGCCGTACTCTGCGGCAGGGATATTTCCGTCGTTCTGTTGCTTGCGAGGCTTGCCCTGTGAGTTTGAATTCCCTTAACCCGCAGCAGCTCGAGGCTGTCTTGCATACGGAAGGCCCTCTATTGCTTCTGGCCGGCGCCGGCTCCGGCAAGACCAAGGTGGTCACGCACCGGGTTGCCCACCTGGTCGGGTCGAAGTGTGTTGATCCGGAGCGGGTGCTGGCGGTGACTTTTACCAACAAGGCTGCGAAGGAAATGCAGGCGCGAGTCGCGAGTCTGGCGGGTCGCAGCAAAACGGAGCGTATTCAGATCTCGACCTTCCACTCGCTCTGCTGCCGCATCCTCCGCGCAGATATTGAGCATCTTGGCTACAAGCGCAATTTCAGTATTTACGGGGCCTCCGATCAGCAGCGCCTGATCAAGGATTTGATGAGCGATATCAACCCTGATCACGGTCTTAAGCCCGACACCATTCTCTGGAAGATCTCCGAAGCCAAGAATAGTCTGCTGACGCCGGAGAAGTTCGGCCCCTTTATGCGCGGTGATGTTATCGGTGAGATGGCAAAAGCCGTTTATCCCGAGTACCAGAAAAGTTTGAAAAGCTACAACGCGGTTGATTTCGACGACCTGATCATGCTGGTGGTCCGTCTCTTTGACGAGTTCCCCGAAGTTCAGGAGCGTTACCAGGAGCGCTTCCGCTACATCATGGTTGATGAGTACCAGGACACCAATACCGCCCAGTTTACCCTGATGCACCGGCTTGCCGGAAAATGGGGAAATTTCTGTGTGGTCGGTGACGATGACCAGTCGATTTACGGTTGGCGCGGTGCCGATCCGGGCAATATCCTTGATTTCGAAAAAAACTTTGCCGGTGCTCATGTCATCAAGCTCGAGCAGAACTATCGCTCCACGGCGAACATCCTCAATGCCGCCAACACGGTGATCAAAAATAATCGGAAGCGTAAGGAAAAGGCGCTCTGGACCTCCGGCAGCGACGGTGAAAAGATCGGTGTGGTCAAATGTATCGATGCCGAAGATGAGGCGAGGGCTGTGATTGAACGCATTCATCATAATGTCCGCAACAAGCAAATGGCACACAAGGACCACGCTATCCTGATGCGCACCAATGCTCAGACCATGGTCTTTGAGCAGGAGCTGCGTTTTGCCGACGTTCCCTATGTTTTGATCGGTGGCCAGCAATTTTTCGACCGCAAGGAAGTCAAGGACGCCATTGCCTACCTGCGCTTCATCGTCAACCCCTACGACGAAGTCAATCTGCTGCGTATTCTCAACTACCCGCGTCGCGGCATTGGCCGTACAAGTGCTGACCACCTGATCCGCACTTCGGTGAGCAGCAGGGAACCGCTCTGGAAGGTGCTCAGGAGGGCGCGTATGATTCAGGGGATTAACGCCAAGGCTACCAGTGCCCTGGAGGGCTTTGTCGCCCTGATTGAAGAGCACAAGCGCTGGTTCCGTGGCGGTGGACGCCTTGCCGCTACGGCAAAAGAGCTGTTCGCCGCGATCGGCCTCGAAGATGAACTGCGCCGTGAACCGGACTCGCGTGAGAAAGTCGAGCGTCGCATTGAGAACGTCGAAGAGATCATCAACGCCATTGCCAGCTACGAGAGCCGCGAAAGCAAGCCGACCCTGTCCGGTTTCCTTGAGAAGGTCGCGTTGCTCGATCGTGATGAGCCGGGTTCGGACAGCAAAGAGAAAAAACTGGCCAAGGATGCCGTGGTGCTGATGAGCCTGCATTCGAGCAAAGGACTTGAATTCCCCCACGTTTTCCTGCCCGGTTTCGAAGAGGGCTTTCTGCCGCACAAGAAATCGGTGTCCGAAACCTTTGATGTCGACGAGGAACGCCGGCTCTGTTATGTCGGCATCACCCGCGCCCGGGAAAAGCTGACCCTTTTGCATGCTGATGCGCGCATGAAATACGGCAAGGCGGAACCGCGCGAACTCAGTCGTTTCCTGGTTGAGATTCCGGAAGAAGTCCGGCAGGAGGAAGCCCGGGCCGGCTTCCACCTCGCCGAGGGTGATGAAAACGCCAGCTTGTCGGATATGCTTGCCAAGCTGATGGGAGAAGAGGCAGAATAACTAAACAATGCTGTAAGGCAGTAGGGCTTTAATGCTTTACGGGTCCAACCTTACAGCTCTACAGCCCTACAGCTATTTCGGAGAAATTTATGATTATGACCAACGTCGGCAGCGTGCCCGGCAAAAAGATCGTTGAGCATTTCGGTATCGTGCAGGGCAGCACCGTACGCGCGAAACATATCGGCCGAGACATGATGGCCGGCTTAAAGAACCTGGTGGGCGGGGAGCTGAAAGGCTACACTGAGCTGTTACAGGAGTCGCGACAGGAGGCGATGGACCGGATGTCCGAGCAGGCCCGGCTGATGGGGGCCAATGCGGTGGTCAACATCCGTTTTGCCACCTCTTCCGTGGCCCAGGGCGCGGCCGAGCTTTTTGCCTACGGCACCGCTGTGCGAGTCGAGTAGGGAGTCTGCCATGCTGGAAGCCATTTTTAGCAACTTCGACCTCTTCCTTTTTCTGCTGTTGTTCTGCGTTGGTTATACTTGCGGCACGATTGCTGAGAAGCGTCATTACAAATCGATCATCAAGCGCGAAAAAGAGCTGATGAAACTGATGGTGGTCAATGCCGAAGGGCGCTTTGCCGAAGGCGCGGTCAGAAATTCTTTCCTGGTCAACGGCAGCACCGTTGTTTCCAACGATTACTTCAAGCGGATCCTGGCAACCCTGCGCAATATTTTTGGCGGCCGGGTCAAGGCCTATGAGTCGCTGATCGATCGTGCCCGCCGCGAAGCAATTCTGCGCATGAAGGAAGAGGCGAAAGCCAGGGGGGCACACATGATTATCAACCTGCGCCTGGAAACCTCAACCATTGGTCGTTCTGCGAATAAAAAGAACAAGGTCGGCAGCATCGAGACTCTCGCCTACGGCACCGCCGTGGTCATGAACCGGCCTTGAAATTCACGCCGAAACATATCGACGATAACGTCAACGTCTCCAAAACCCATCCCTTGACGGAACTGGCCTGGCTGGTCGGTGGTCTGCTGCTCTTGACCCTGGTCTTTTATCTGATCCTTGGTGTGCTTTCCGATCTCGCCGTGGCGAAAATCCCAATCAGGGCAGAGCTCTGGCTTGGCGAATATTTCGTAGAAAGCTTTGAAGCGACAGAGAACGAGCCGCTGCGTCGCCGTCTGCAGAAACTGCTTGATAACTTGCCAGTGGATTCGCCACTGCACGACTACACCTTCACGGTGCAGCTTGTGGAGAGCGAAGAGATTAATGCCCTGGCGCTGCCGGGAGGGCATATCGTGGTTTTCGCCGGCCTGGTTGAACAGGCGGAGTCTGAGAACGAACTGGCCATGGTCCTGGCCCACGAGCTGGGACACTTTGCGCACCGTGATCACCTGACGCGTCTTGGGCGTGGCCTTGGTTTGACGTTTGCGGCCATGCTGATCTTCGGCGAAGACAGCTCAGCCAGTAACCTGGCGAGCAAACTCTTCCTGGTTACAGAAAGCCATTATTCCCGCGAACAGGAGTCGGCCGCAGATAGCTGGGGGCTTGATCTGCTGGTCTCTAGCTATGGTCATGCCGGTGGGGCCACTGACTTCTTCGGTCGCGTCGGGGCAGAATCCGGAGCGCGCATCCCTTACCTGCTGGGTTCTCATCCGCACCCGGATGACCGGGTCAATGAATTACGAGAACACATCGCTGATAAGGGGTATCGGGTTGAGGAAACCGCTCCTCTGGGCGAGGATCTGATGGGCGACCTGCGAGTCGACGATGAGTCTCATCCGGAAGTCCTGCAGCCCGGGGGCGAGGAGGAAGAGGCCCCAGGAAGATTGTCTTTTTAAGTTGAAATCACCACCCGATCTGGCAAAGTAAAGACACTATGAATGATTTCACTGAGCAATCACCTCTGGGCAAGGCCACGATTTACACATCGGAATACGACCCCGGTCTCCTTTGTCCGATCCCAAGAAGTCTCAAGCGTGACGAAATCGGTCTGCCGAAAAAGCTGCCATTTCATGGCGTTGATATCTGGAACGCCTATGAGATATCCTGGCTGACTCCGCAGGGCAAGCCCGTCGTCGCCATGGGCGAATTCCGCATCCCGTGCGAATCACCCAACCTGATAGAGTCGAAATCGTTAAAGCTTTATCTCAACTCCTTTAACCAGACCCGCTTTGACGATTTTGAATCAGTGCGCGCCCTGCTGAGCCAGGATCTCGGCGGAGCCGCCGGAACGCCCGCCGATATACGTCTGGTCAGTGCTGCGGAGTTTGCCGCTGAAGAGTTTTCTTCCCTGCCGGGAGAGTGTATTGATGACCTGGATATAGAAATCGAAGGGTACTCCCTGGCACCCGATCTGCTCGAAGCGGCGACCGATACACAGCAGCAGGTTGCCGAGACGTTGCACAGCCACCTGCTTAAAAGCAACTGCCTGGTGACCAGCCAGCCGGACTGGGGCAGCGTGCTGATTGATTACCAGGGTGCAAAAATCGATCGTGAAGCGCTGTTGCGCTACCTGATCTCTTTTCGTCAGCATAATGAATTCCATGAACAGTGCGTTGAAAGGATCTTTGTCGACCTGATGCGTTTCTGCCAACCCCGGAAGTTAACCGTTTATGCACGCTACACGCGCCGCGGCGGGCTCGATATCAACCCGTATCGCAGCAACTTCGATTACGAGGTGGAAAATCTGCGTTTGGCGAGGCAGTAAACGGCTGCCAACGAGGTTGTAAATTTCGATAGTTGTCTGCCGGGGGTCTTTCTTATAGAATGACCCTCGGCTTTTTTGTTCTCCCTGGAGGAACCTTGCAATCATGGATACACAAAACGACCAGCGCACTTTGACCGAACTGTCCTCACAGGATGTTGCCGAGGCGCTGGCCTTTGCGCAGCAGGCCGTGCAGAGGGCGGGCGAAATTGCGCTGCGTTACTTCCGCGAGCCTCTGGCGGTTGACAACAAGCTTGATGGCGACAGCTTCGACCCTGTGACGCGCGCTGACCGCGACATTGAAGACTTTCTGCGCAGGGAACTGGGTCGCCGTTATCCTGACTTCGGTATTATCGGCGAGGAGGCCGGGAGCACGCAGGGGATCGTCGATGTCAACTGGGTGATCGACCCGATAGATGGTACGAAAGCTTTTATCAGCGGCTTCCCGACCTGGGGTGTCCTGCTCGGGCTGCAGCAAGGTGAACGGGTTCTTGCGGGGCTCATGCATCAACCGGCGACCGGTGAACTTTTTTACGGCAGCGAGGCCGGTGCTTTTCTGCGGCACAAGGATCAAATCAGCTCTATGCAGACCCGGCAGAAAACCAGCCTTGCAGAGGCCCTGCTCTACTGCACCCACGAGAGCATGTTCGCCAACCAGGAGAATTTGGCCGCTTTTCGTCGGATTTCTGCACAGGCACGTCTGCAGCGTTTTGGTGGCGACTGCTACGCCTATTGCATGCTGGCCCTCGGACAGATTGACCTGGTGATCGAAGATACCTTGCAGCCTTATGACATAGTCCCCCTGATCCCGATTGTTGAAGCCGCCGGTGGTGTTGTAACCGATGCCCAGGGCAGGACTCCGGTGGACGGGGGGTTTGTGGTTGCAGCAGCCAACCGGCAGCTGCATGAAGAGGTTATGTCACTGCTTTAAGATTGGAGGTTTTTACGTGGAAACAGTTAAGACAGCCAGCTTTGAATACCTGATTGATCTTGCCAAAAAGAATCCGGACGGTGGCTACACCTTCGTGCTCGACAGCTCTTCCTACCAGATTGAAGATGTTCTGGAGATCACCAAGATCGCCACGGACCATGGTTATATTGTCATCTACTGACCCTTAACGGTTCAGGAATGAAGTAAAGGGCTGCCGATCGGCGGCCCTTTTTTGTTTAAACGGAAAGACTGTAACGCTTGCCTGTTACAATCCACTGGCATCGAGTGACGCCTCAATCTCCAGAGACCGTAGCTTGAGTACCATCTTGCGGCGGACGGCGGTCGGGATCTCGACATGCAGGCACTGTGTGTGCGGGTTGAGTTTGTGCGCGGCGATTCGTTGCAGGGCGTTTGCCCCCGCACCCGGCAGCCAGCGCAAATCCTCGTTCGGTAAAAAAGCACGATCTTCGCCTGCAAGCAGGCTGTCGACATCGACTTTTGGGTCGATCCGGGTGCCGAGCAGTTGCATGCCGCCGAGCAGGGCAAAGTTGTAGCACTGGTGGGCTCCAGCACAGAACTGGACATACATCTCGGCGGACAGGTCGCGGACCAGGGTCAGTCCGTGGCGCATGTCCGGATTCGGCTGCAGGTAGAAAACGTCTTCTTTCATGTGTACCGTGCCAATCTTTTCCGGCTCGCGAAACGGTGGCAGTCCACCAAGGCCAACCAGAACGCGGCGGTCGTCGCTGAAAGTTCCCACGCAGCCGTGGACATCAATAACCAGGTCCGGGAGCGTCATTGCCAGCGCCTCGACATAGCCTGGTAATCCCTCTTCAAGCTTATAGCAGTACGGATGACCCTGTTCATCGATGTAAGGGTAGATGACGTCAATATTGCTCGGATTGAGCGGCACCCCCCAGACTTCCAGTTGTGCCAGATTCTCGTCGGTCAAGGGCTCACGTCCGGCGAAGCCGAGATTGATGATTGCCGAGCCACCCTTGCCGGTGCGCAGGAAATAGAGGGTCACCTCGAGGGTGTGGGGGTCGTACGGGCCATGGCTGGCGGTTATCAGGGGACATTGCTGCCGAAGATCGTTGCGCAGGTGACGCAGGAGCAAAGCGCCGCCTGCGGCATCCGGCAGGTAGCGGCCTTCAAACTCAGGCAGGGCCTGGCCGCAGGGGTTCCAGCCGGAATCCTCGGTCGGCACTTCGCTGAAGAAGCGCTTCAGCACCGTCTGGCGCCAGGTTGCGACGAAGCGCAGGCAACGGTCTGTCAGGCGGTAATAAATTGAGTAATGGACCGGGTCGAGATAGATGCGGGCCTGCAGGCGTTTCAGCAGTTCGCGGTTGTAGTTGTTCTGGGTGCTCTTCAGCAGACGGTCGGTAATCTCGACCATGCCGGTGAAGGTTGTCTCGTCCGGCACTTCATCAAGGAGTTCAACGCGTTTGAGCTGGCTGTAATCTTCCTGACCTATTTCGACTTCGAGACGATTCAGGTGACGCTGGAAAGGAATGGCTTCATCGACTTCGAATTGGCTGAGAAAGAGTGGTGATATGGTCGGCCTCTGGTCTGGCATTGTTTTCCCGGGTAAAAAAGCCTCTTTAAAAGTGTTGTTTTAATCTTAACGAGTTTTTTGCATTTGTCGCGTTGTATGCTGAAGATCGATGATGCGAAGGACGGTTACCGTTTGGCGGGTTATTTGCGGATTCGGGCCAGAGAGAAAAAGATGCCGACAACGCAGAGCACGGAAAAAGTCAGCAGCGCGGTGTGCATGCTGAACAGAAACAGAGGTTGGGTCTGGGCCGTGACGGCCTCTCCTGACATAACAATTGAAAAGATGATGGTGATAATCGTCATGCTGGCCATCATCCCCAGGGTGCGCATGGTGCTGTTGAGGCCGGAAGCGATACCAAGGTAGCGGGGCTCGACACTGCCCATGATGACACTGACGTTTGGTGAAGAAAAGAGGGCGAAACCGAGGCCTAGGACCACTAGCATGAGTACGATCAGACTCACCGGGGTGGTAGCGGTAATCATCGCGGCGATACCAAGACCTGCCGCGCAAAGGCTCATGCCTATGGTTGCCACGCTGGCCGCGGAAAAGCGGTCTGCAAGCCGACCGCACAGCGGGGAGAAAACCGCCTGTACAATTGGCTGGACCATCAGAATAAGTCCCGCTTCGCGAGGGTTCAGGCCCTTGACGTATTGCAGGTAAAGGCTGAGGAAGAAGGTCACACCGAAGGTCGCGGAGTAATTGAGCAGGGCCGCCAGGTTGGAGAAAGCAAACACCCGGTTGCTGCGCAAAAGGGTGACGTTGAGAACCGGGTATTCGGTGCGTGATTCCAGGACCAGGAAAAAAAACAGCCCTGCCGTGCCGGCACTCGCGAGTAGCCAGGCCCACAGACCCCGGTCCAGGTTGGATGCTCCCGTGATCAGCAACAGGAGGGCTCCGGCGTAGACAAGGCTGCCGCGCCAGTCGAAGGGTTCTCCTCTGGCGTCGGCCCATTCACCGCGCAGTTTGGCGCAGCTGACGGCAAAAGTGATGATGCCCAGAGGTACGGCAAGGTAAAAGATGGCCCGCCAGCCGAAAGCACTGATCAGCACGCCGCCGAAAAACGGTCCGCAGGAGATGCCGGCATAGACGCTGGCGACTGCGATGCCGATGGCTTTGCCGCGCTCTTCCGGCGGGAAGACCGAGACAACGATGGCAAAGGTGGTTGCCATGACCATGGAACCGCCCATCCCTTGCAGAAAGCGCATGACGATCATTGATTCGATCGACCATGACTGCGAAAGCAATCCGCCGGCGAGGGTAAAAATGACGATGCCGTACTGGAAGATGCGCCGCCGTCCGTAGATATCCCCGAGGCGCCCCATGGCCAGCAGAAAGATGGAGGCCGACAGGACATAGGTGGTTTCCACCAACCCCAGCTGCATGGCGCTGGCAGAGAACTCTCGCCCGATAACAGGCAAGGCCACGCCGACCGCCGACATCATGAAGGGCATGAGGAAGTGGGCGGTGCAGACAACCAGGAGCGTTGCTGATCTGGAAACCTTCTCTGTCATCTAGAACCTCGAAGCGCGAATTGCGAGGCGCGAAAAGCCATGCTTCGGTTTTGGTTTTTACTAGACTTTCTCACTTCTCACTTCTCACTTCTCACTTCTCAAAGATACGTTCTGCCGCCCATGTAGGTTTTGGCAAAAAAGCTGTTGGAGAGCTTTGCGATGCGAACATTTTTGCCGGTGCGGGGTGCGTGAATGAAATTGCCGTCGCCAACATACATGCCGACATGAGTGACCCGTGTGCCGCCCTTGGTGGCGAAAAAAACCAGGTCGCCCGGGCGCAGCTTCGATTTGGAGACCCATTTGCCGGCTTTGAACTGATTGCGCGATACCCGGGGCAGGTTCAGGCCGTTGAGTCGGTAGCTGACCATGGTCAGTCCGCTGCAGTCGAAGCCGTTTTCGGCGGTGGTCCCACCCCAGCGATAGGGGATGCCGATGAAACGCCTGGCGGTTTTGACCAGTTCGTTGCGCAGGTCTCCTTTGCCGCTTTTATTGATGCGGGCAGCGGCGTAATCCTCGGGAAAAACAATAAAGAACTTGTCGATCAGGCCCTGAGATTGAAGCTGTTCTGCTTCGGTGCGGGCCGGCTTGTAAGTAGCGTGATTGCCGAAGCGGACCTTGTAGAGTCCCGACTCATGACGGAAGTAATAAGCATCGATGCCTCGTTCCTCGAGGGCTTTTTCCAGACGCACGGCATTTTCGAGGTTGGCAAAAGCACCGACCTGAACCGAATAGCCCATTTTTTGCAGAGAAGTTGACTGCTGTCGATCCGTAGACGTTTCTTGCAGAAGCGCAGCAATCGGATCTTCACTGGCAGCCTCCGCGGTGTGTTGGTCAGTCTTTTTGTCGGATGGCACGATGCGGTTCTGTGATGGTGGCGTACTGCATCCGACCAGATTCGTGACAATGATAAGCAGGGCCAGGAGCGTCAAGGAAAGTTTGTTGTATTTGAAAAATTTGGTAAACATTGAGAGGCTCTGCCGTCCTTAATAAGACAAAAAACAAGGTCTTCAAAGTAACATATTTTTAGGAAAAGTGATGATCGATTGCTGTCAACTGAGACGATAGAGGTGCAAAGTGACACCCTGCTCACGGTGAGCTTCCGGGAAGTCTTCTCCCGGGGTAAAAAGACCAACTTTCTCCGCTGCGGGGAGGTGGGTCTCGAACATCTCATCGAGATATTCGGGGCCAAGATCCGGCGCATTGAGACAAGCGAGAATCTCTCCGCCGCCATTGACCAGGCCAGGTAGCCTGCGGAGCAGCTTCGGCCAGTGCTGTTCAGCTGTAAAGCTTTTCCCCTGAGAGGCCGGTGGATCGCAGATAACCAGATCGAAGGGGCCTAATTTGCGAAGTTTGCTGATGCTGCGAAAGAATTCCAGGGGCAGGAAGCTGGCCTGTCGCAGGTCGATATTATTGATCCGATGATTGAGCTTGCCGAGCTCGAGCGCACCACGGTTCATGTCGAGGTTGACAACCTGGGTCGCACCGCCGGTCAGCGCCGCCACGGAAAAGCTGCAACTGTAGGCGAAGAGGTTTAGAATACGCTTACCTGCCGCCCGTTCGCGAACCAGCTTGCGGCCCACCGCCATGTCGGGGAAAAACCCGATATTCTGCGCCTCACCGAGTCGTAACCGGAAGGATAGTCCCGCCTCCTCGGCCTCCAGGTCTACAGGTAATGCGCCTTGCAGCAGTCGGCTCGGCCCGTTGACCAGAAAACGTTCCTGCAAAAGAATCGCCTGAGGTCTTTCCGGTAATGCCGTGATAAGAAGTTGCGTCAGTTCGTCCAGCCATGGTTGTGGTCGTTGCCGATAAAGGGTGACCAATATGACTGGCGGGAAATAGTCGATCACCAGATCGTCGTAACCGGCAAAGCATTTTCCCCGGCCGTGAAAGAGGCGACGGGCCTCGCCGGAGCGGGGCAGGTGTTGAATGATTTCGTCGTGGATAATTTGCATAAACGGTGGTGGGTGGCGTTGCCGGCAGCTTTGCACGAAGTCAGTTTAATATCTGACTTTAAGGTGGTCCAGGGTGCGGTGAATGTCTTCGAGGCTAAAGCCCTGCTTCTCGCAGCACATTTCCGACCAGGTTTCGTACTGTTCCACCCGCATCACAAGTTCGGCAATCAACGTCTCACGACCGGCAAACCTGTCCGGGCTTTCGGCGACACTCATCAGCAGCGGCACAATAAAGTCCGGCAAGTCTCCTTCGGCGCTTTCCCTGCGCACAACTTCTGCCAATCGGGCAAAAATATCCATGTCAGATTTCCTTAGAGCAGACGGACCCTGGTAAAGTTTCTCCAAAGCATAACCCCAGCGAGGAAATGGTGCAATGGGGTCAGGTCTACACCTTTCACAAAAAATGGTTTCTGTGCAAAAAATGTGAAATGTGTAGACCTGACCCTTAACCACTAGTACGCAAGGGCTTTTGTTTTGTGATAGGGGATTAAATTTGACTTGAGTCTGATGGATAACGTATACAGGAGCGCTTTTAATCCTCCGATGAATGGCGGATGTGCTGAAAGAGAGGTGGAAAAAATGATATTGAAACCTGAGGTTGTTGCCCAGCTTGAGCGTGTGCTCAGTTCCGTTGAACAGTTACTGCCCAAGGCGTGCAAACCGGTCGACTGGTCGATATGTTCGGCTGCCAACTGGCGTCGCCACTCCTTCTCCGGTTTCCTCGAACCGGTCAAGGTGACGGATACGACCACTCTTGATGAGCTTCTTGGAGTTGAAGATCAGAAAGAGATCATGATCAATAACACCCGGCAATTTCTCGCTTGCCTGCCCGCCAACAATTCCCTTCTCTGGGGGTCGCGCGGTACCGGCAAGTCCTCGCTGGTCAAGGCGTTGCTCAACGAGTACGCCGACGACGGTTTGCGTGTCATTCAGGTGGAGAAAGAGGATCTTATCTATCTTTCTGAGATCTTTACCGCAGTGGAGAATGAGCCTTATCGTTTCATCTTGCTCTGCGATGACCTGACCTTTGAGGTCGGTGAGCTGAGTTACAAAATGCTCAAAAGCGCCCTCGACGGCTCAGTCTATTCGGCTCCTGAGAACGTGCTGATCTATGTCACGTCCAACCGTCGTCACCTGCTTCCCGAGTACGAGAGTGACCACCTTGGTGGCAAGTACGTCAAGGGTGAGCTACAACAGAGCGAGGCGATGGAAGAGAAGGTTTCCCTTTCCGACCGCTTCGGTCTCTGGGTTCCGTTCCACGTCTTCAGCCAGGAGCGCTACCTTGATGCCGTGCGGCTCTGTGTCGAACGTCAGGCCCGTGAACGCCAGGTCGAAATCCCCTGGTCACAGGAGCTGGAGCAGGATGCGGTCAAGTGGTCGCGTGACAAGAGCAAGCGCTGCGGGCGGACCGCTTTTCAGTTTTCCAAAAACTGGGTTGGTCGCTACCTGTTGAAAAAGCAGGCGGGCTGAGGCATGAAATTGTCCCTTTAACGGGGATGATTATAATGGTAGAGACAAGCACAGAAAGGGCGGCTGATTGGCCGCCCTTTCTGTTTGAACCTAGGGTCAGGTCTACACATTTTTTGTGAAATGTGTAGACCTGACCCCTAACCTAGAGCGCGAAGAGGGGTTTTACGATCATCCTGATGGCCAGTAGTGTGATCAACATCTTGAATGCTTTGCGGAAGAGTTCTTCGGGGACCCTGTGTCGCAGCTTTGTGCCGGTGTAGGAGCCGGAGATTACGGCAACCACCATCAGCATCATAAGCATCAGGTGAGGGCCGAAAGCGAAACCAAGCAGGCCGAAGGTGATAATTTTCACCAGGTGAACGATGGTCATGAAGGCTGCACCGGTGACGACCAGTTGATCCCTGGTGAGTCCGGCGCGCATCAGAAATGGCAGGTTGAGTGGCCCTGTTGCGCCGACGAACAGGGTCAGAAACGCCTGAACAAAGCCGAGGCTTAAGAACTTGCCGGGGAACCATAACTGTTTTTTGACCTGTGGCAGCCAGGTCATGAGCAGGATAAAAACACCCAGGGGGATGGGCAGAAATTCGGTCGGCACTTTCGGGACCACCTGGGAGCCGACCATAGCGCCGATGATGCAGCCGACCAGAAAAGGCCAGAGGATTTCCCGTCTTATCTCTTTTGGTGAGAAGGCCCCACGGCTGGCGTTGCTGGCAAACTGTACGACACCGTGAACGGGGACAACTGCAGCGGGCGGCAGGAATACGGACATGATTGAAATCAGCAGAATGCCGCCGCCAAGACCGAGAACGGCGGTCAGAGAGGAAGACAGAAAAGCTGCGGTGATGAGAAGAGCACTGTCCATCAGTTGGCGACAAGTCGACGGCGATATTCGTGCAGCATCGCCTTGATTTGCGCAGTATTCTCCGGGCCGCTGCGGATCAGGATTTTGCGTCCGGCGGAGAGTGCTTCCATGTCCGGATCGGCGAAGAGGTAGAGCGCCTTTGGCTGCACCAGGTAAACCGGGTCGGCCTTCGGCGGAGTGGTCAGCAGGTGGTCGACGACTTCAACCAGGCGATCATTGAAGTAGGCGTTTGGATAACCGAGGTTTTCATAAGCCTTCTGAAAGAGAGGGTAGAGGTGCTTGTAGATGGCGACAACCTGCTCGGGATCAAGCGCGGCCAGCATTTTCACGAGAGGAACATAGCGCTGATAGTTAGCCGGGGCGATGCTCAGTTGCTCTCTGGTCCCTTGCGCCAGAAATTTCCCTGGTGTTTGCTTGAGAGGACGGTGGGTCTTTGGCAGCTGCGGGCGCGGCAGGTTGTCGACCATGACCACGAAGCGTTCAACAAAATGTTCGAGGATAAAGAACCTCTCCAGGTTCTGATCGACGAAAAGCTTGGCCAGGATTTCCGCCATTGACGTGTCGCTCTGGTTCAACTCCGGCAAAGGCTTTTCGAGGTCGATGACTGGTTTGGCTGCATCGAGTTCTGTGGGTGACGGGGTGACGGGGTGATGGATGGCCGGTTCCTCTGGTGGCTTGCTGATCTCGGGGGCGACAGTCTGTACCGTCTCCGTTTGTTCGGGACGATAAAATTGCCACCAGGCGATGGCGATAATGATGCCGATAACTACAAATCCAATCCGAAACGGCCAATTTTTCATGGGACTGATCTCCTGGTTGTTTGGTTTTCTAGAACAATAACGTCAATCGAGAATCCGTCAACCTCCCCACAGTAAAGCCGCCCACCAGGCACTTGCCACGATTCCGGCTGCAGCTAGTGCCAGTGATGCATTCGCCACTTTGCCAGGTCGTCCCCACTGTTCTATCGCCAGCTCTGCCCCAAGACCAAGCGGGAGGCCGAAAAGAAAGCCGAACAGGTGGGCACCGAGATCGGTGTTTTCGCCGCCGGCGCCGAGCATGGCGAGCAGGCCGAGAGCGGCAGCGATAGGCAAGCTCCAGCGGCGGCGCGGGCGCAGGTTGTGGCGGTAGCGAACCATGCTGATGGTGGCCAGCAGTCCGACCGCAGCGAAGATGGCGGTGGATGCGCCAACCGCGCGATGGGCGGGGTTCTGCAGCCAGGCATTGGTCAGGTTGCCGAGCATGCCGGCCGCAAGAAGCAGGAACCATGCCGGTCCAGAGCGTAAGTCGCGGCACAGCCGTGAGATAAAGACGCCGCCGATAACCAGGTTGCCGAGCAGGTGCTGCCAGTCGGCATGCAGGGTAAGCGCCGTGGCCAGCCGCCACCACTGGCCGGTCATAATCTTGCCGGCATGCGCGTTGCCAAGAGCTTTCCAGTTGACCGGGTGGTGTCCTGCCAGGTTGATGTTGTGCAGGGTGAGGTTGTAAAAAACGGCGATGGCGATCAGAACCCAGATGGTTGTCGTTCGATTATCAACCAATGGTGAGCTCTGCGGTGGCGGGGGTGGCCAGCCGCGGTTTTCGCTCTCGTATTGGCGCAATTCCCTGCCTGCTTTTGCCAGTTTGTCAGACGGGACCAACAGCTGCCAGCCAAAGCCACGCCGTTCTGCATGCCAGGGGATGTTGCGTGATTCCAGGACCAGTGACCAGTTGCGCATCTGTCGCTTTGACAAGGTTCTAACGGAGGCGTCCTCCAGGCGTGACGGCAGAGGTTGCCAGCTTTCGTGGTTCTGGTCCGGGAGGATTATTTCGGTTGGGGTATCGGGCATGGTCTGACCATCATCGCAAATTGTTGGCGCCACGTCACCCCTGAACCCCGAGTCTGTGAAATTCATGGTCCCTGGTTCCTCTTGACTCCTGGTCGTCGTCGTGATAGTTACTTTATAGTAACTAAGGTCGGACCCCCTCGTTTGACTGAGGGCCTGGCCCGCAAAGGGAGCTTCTTCATGTCGCAACTGACGGACCGTCAGCAGCAGGTTTACGATTTCCTGACCCTCTTTCTTGACAGAAACGGCTACCCGCCGACCTTGCAGGAAATCGCCAAACATCTCCATGTCTCGGGAAATCTCGGCGTGCTGCGCCACCTCAAGGCCCTTGAGCGCGAAGGTTTGATTAAGCGCAATCCGGGCAGTTCCCGTTCGATTGTTCTGCTCGACCGTGTCGGCGACGGCTCCGTCGCCCTGCCGTTGCTCGGTATGGTACGTGCCGGCCAGCCGCAGCTGGCAGTGGAAGAGGTTGAAGCGCACATCGCTGTGGACCGCTCCCTGGTTAAAGGCGAGAACTCCTTCCTGTTGCGGGTCAAGGGCGATTCGATGATCGAGGCGCATATTGTTGAGGGAGATCTGGCGGTGGTGCGTCCTCAGTCAACCGCGGAAAACGGGGAAATTGTCGTTGCCATGGTCGATGGCGAAGCAACGCTGAAACGCTTTTTCCATGAAGGCGACCACATTCGCCTGCAGCCCGAAAATTCCGGACTGGAGCCGATCCTTGTTCCTGCCGATACGCAGGACGTGACCATTGTCGGTAAAGTTACCGGTCTCTGCCGTGTCCTGGAATAATCCGTGTCTTCTCCTGTCGATAGCAACCTCCGGGTCGGCGTCATTCACGGCCCGGGTCGCCGGATCACTCCTGTCTGGTTCGATCTGAAACGTCGCAAACACACTATTCGTGAAATCACCAATCTCTGGCGCGACCGGCAGGGTGAAAGCGTGCGCATCCATTTCCACGTCACCGACGAAGGCGCGCTGTACGAACTGGTCTACGACCTGGGGAGTGCGACCTGGACGCTGGAGGAGATAGAAAGTCTTTAGAGGTGCGAGGCGCGAAGTGTGAACAAGCAACAAGCTTTTTCTCGCCTCGCCTCTCGCCCTTCTTGCTTCGGATTGCTATGAAAATCATCATGCACGTCGACATGAATGCGTTCTTCGCTGCGGTTGAACAGCAGTCGAACCCGGCCCTGCGCGGACGACCGATCGCGGTGACCGGCAGCGAAAAGCGTTCGATCATCCTGACCGCGTCCTATGAGGCCCGCGCATTCGGGGTCAAGACCGGCATGACCCGGTTCGAAGCGTTTGACCGCTGTCCGCAGCTGATCCTGGTGCCGGCCAACAACCGGATTTATACCCATGTGTCGACAGAGATCATGGCGTTGTTTCAGGATTACACGCCCCTGGTGGAGGTCTTCTCTGTCGACGAGGCTTTTCTCGATCTCAGCGGTTCTCTCAAGTTGTTTGGTGGTGTCGAGCGCATCGCCTACCTGATCAAGTCGCGTATCAAGGCTCGTTTTGGTATTACCTGCTCAATCGGCGTTGCGCCGAACAAGCTCCTGGCCAAGCTGGCTTCGGAGCAGCGCAAGCCGGATGGTCTGACGGTTTTCCACCCCACAGAGATCCCCGGTCTCCTGGAACAGATGCCGATACAGGAGCTGTGCGGCATAGGGCGGCGGCTCGGTCGCCAGTTGCATGGGCTTGGCCTCTTCTCCTGCGGTCAGTTGGGTCGGTATCCTGTGGACATTCTCAGGAAGAAGTACGGCCTGGTCGGCGACAAGCTGCATGACATGGCGCGTGGCATTGATACGTCGCCGGTGGTTCCTGTCGAGGAGAGCGCCCCGATCAAGTCTGTGGGGCATAGTCGAACGCTGCGCGACAATCTGAGCGATCGGGAGGCCATCTGTGCTTTTCTGCTGCAACTGGCCGAGATGGTGGGGCGACGTGCCCGGCGCTACCAGGTCTCCGGACGGGTGGTGACCCTGACTCTGCGCTATGCCGATTTTGTTACCACCAGTCGGCAGCAGGTGCAGGCTGATTACCTCAATGGCAGTGAGGAGATCTATCAGGCGAGCGTGAAAATTCTCGATAGTCTGGATCTTGATCAACCGGTGCGGTTACTGGGAGTGAGATTGTCGAGCCTGCGTTTCAAGACAAGCCAGCTGCCGCTTTTCCCAAAGGAGCGCCGGCAATATTTACTGACCGAAGCCAGGGATTGTGTCAACGACCGTTATGGAGATTTTACCGTCATGTTTGGCAGCTTGCTTGAGCAGAAGGGCAAGGGAAGTCATGTTATTTCCCCTGCCTGGAGGCCGAAAGGGGTGAGGAATGTGGCGGTTCGGTAGGCTGTTTTCTTCGGGTTGTGCCCTTTTTTGGCGGTTTATGGCCGAGCCGTGACGTCCTTTTCTGTTGCTTTGAGTAGGGCGTACAGCATGGCTACGCGGGTCATCGGTGTGCCTGTGCCTGTCGCTCGCTCCAGCGGTATGTGGTAGATAGCATCGAGTTCCAGAGGCGAATCCTGCTGACGGTCGATCATCATGCTCGGCCGGTAGGCCCCCATACCGGCAGTCGCATCCAGCATGCGTTTGATAAAGGCTGCCCCTTCGATCGGCGCTGAAAGTTTCTGCCGATTGGCAGCGGTAATCACTTCCTGCATCATCTCCTTGACCAGAAGTCGGGTTTCAGTACAGGAGAGCAGAAGGTTGGTTGACAGGTCGGTTATGGCGCAGAGTCCGTTGAAGGGAATATTCCAGACCAGCTTTTCCCAGCGCACCTTGGTGAGGTCAGTACATGCTTCGCAAGGGATGTCGGCCTGATTGAAGGTCTCTGCAAGCTGTTCAAGCTTTCTGTCGACACCCCTGGAAAACCCGGCGATGCGTATAGAGCCCTGGTCGAGATGGTGCACCGTGCCGGGCTCGCCGCGATTGCAGCAGAGAAAAGCGACCCCGCCAATCACAGCCTTTTCGCCGAAGGATGCGGTCAGAACCTCCTCGTTGCCGAGCCCGTTCTGCAGGGTCAAGAGCATGGTCTTGTCTGCAACCAACGGGCGGGACAATTCGACCAGCTGATCGTTGGCGTAAGCCTTAAGGCCGATCAGCACCAGGTCAACCGGGCCTATCTCCTCGCTGGTGCGATAGCAGTTGACCCTGTCAAGATGGAAGTCGCCGCGAGGTGAGGTGACTTTCAGGCCTGCGCTGGCAATGGCCTGGTAGTCGCGGCGCAGGAGAAAATGGACGTCGTGCCCGGCCCTTTGCAGCAGGGCTCCATAATATAGCCCCAGCGCGCCGGAACCGATTACGCCTATGCGCATATTGTCCTCATGGAAGTTTCGTTACAAGGGCGGCTTTCTTTGTGCGAATAAACCCGCGAATAATCTGGGCTTTTCTTGACCGAAAAGAGCTTTTGTGATATTCTGCCAATTTCCATGGGAGAACTAAGAATGTTTAAAATCGGTGATCGAGCAGTGTACCCCGCACAAGGGGTTGGTGTTGTTGAAAAGATAGAAGCCCGCGAGTTTTGCGGTCAAACCCACGATTTTTATATCCTGCGTATCATCGACAACGATATGACCATCATGGTTCCGGTGGGTAACGCCCACCAGGTTGGCCTGCGCACCCTGATCAGTAAAGACAAGGTTGAGACAATATACAACGTCCTCGAGGAAAAGCAAATCGGTTCTCTGGCCATCGCATCCTGGAGCAGGCGCCAGCGCGAATATAATGACAAGATCAAGACGGGTGACCCCAAGGATGTTGCCGAAGTGCTGCGCGAACTTTATCTGATCAAGGAAGAGAAAGAGCTATCCTACGGCGAGAAGAAGGTTCTGGAACTGGCGAGAAGGTTGCTGGTCAAGGAACTTGCCCTTGCTGAAGGGATCGAGGAAGAGATGGTAACCGAGCGTCTCGAAAAGATGGTCAACTGATCCTGATGGGCTGATGATGGATTCCGGGCCGGGTGCTGATATGCACTCGGCTTTTTTATTTGTTCGTCCGGGTACAAAGTGGCTAATAATGATTTTCAAATAACAATAAATACGCTAAATATAGTGCTGGTAATGTTCTTCGACTGTTGATGGACAGGGGTGCGTATGGATATTCACGTTCTGGTTCCTGCTGCAGGGAGTGGTCACAGGGTTGGAAGCGACACCAAGAAACAGTATCTGGAGTTGGGCGGTCAGCCTGTCCTGGTCCAGACTTTGTCGCGTCTTGCTGCCCTTTCCCAGATTACGGCCATTCACCTGATTGTGCCGGAAGCGGATGTTGACTTCTGTCGCGAGGAGTTGGTGGATCGTTACCGTCTTGAGAAAATCGGCGGCATCATTGTCGGTGGCACAGAAAGACAGGACTCGGTGCGAAACGGCCTCGAAGCGTGTGGTGCTGCGAGTCAGGATGTCATCCTGATTCATGACGGCGTCAGACCCTTCTTCCCGCAAGAGCAGATCGGTCCTCTGGTACAACTGGCGGCGGTTGAAGGTGCGGCACTGCTCGCGATTCCGGCGCAGGACACGATCAAGGAGGTTTTTGACGGCCGGGTTCGGTCGACTCTCGATCGAAGCCTGCTCTGGCAGGTGCAGACGCCCCAGGCCTTCCTTTGTGAGCGAATTCTTGAGGCTCATCGGCGCGCGTATGCCAACGGCTACGTTGGCACCGATGACGCTTCGTTGATTGAATGGTGCGGCTGGCCGGTTGCAATTCTGGCGGGTCATTCCCACAACTTCAAGATAACGACACCGGCTGACCTGGCTATGGCCAGGGCCCTGCTGGCTTCGGGAGAGGTGAGCCTGACATGATGCGTATCGGTCACGGTTTCGACGTGCATCGGCTGGTCTCTGACCGGCCCCTGGTTTTGGGTGGAGTCACAATCCCCTACGAGTATGGGCTGTTGGGTCATTCGGATGCGGATGTTCTCCTGCACGCGGTCTCAGATGCAATTCTCGGCGCCCTTGGCCTGGGTGACATCGGCCGCTATTTCCCCGACACCGATGCGGCGTACAAGGGGATTAACAGCATGCTGTTGCTGGAACATGTTGTCGGGCTGGCCCAGACGCGCGGGTTCCGGGTCAGTAATCTGGATACCACGATTGTTGCTCAGCGACCCAAGTTGGCATCGCACGTTGCCCGGATGATTACCAACCTGGCCAAGAGCTGTCAGGTGCCGAGCGGTTGTGTTAACGTTAAGGCTACGACCACAGAGGGCCTCGGTTACACCGGTCGCGGTGAGGGGATTTCCGCACACGCGGTGGTGCTGATGGAATCAGCCGAGAAATAAGTTTTTTAGGAGTAACTGTCATTATGAGTCACCCCACGATCCAGTTGGGCCCCAATTTTATTCGCAATATTGCTGAAGAAGACCTCGCCAGCGGCAAGCACAAGACGGTCATTACTCGGTTTCCACCGGAGCCCAACGGTTATCTGCATATCGGCCACGCCAAATCAATCTGTATCAATTTTGGCCTGGCCGGTCATTTCCAGGGGCGCTGTCACCTGCGTTTCGATGATACCAACCCGGTCAAGGAAGAGCAGGAATATATTGATGCCATCAAGACCGACGTAAGCTGGCTTGGTTTTGAGTGGGGGGAACACGAATATCATGCCTCGGATTATTTTGAGACTTTGTACGGTTATGCCGAAAAGCTCGTGGAGAAGGGGCTCGCCTATGTCTGTGACCTGAGCCCTGATGAAATACGCGAATATCGCGGGACTTTGACGGAAGCTGGCAAGGAAAGTCCGTATAGAGGTCGTGGCAATGAAGAGAATCTTGACCTGTTGCGTAGCATGCGGGCTGGTGAATTTGCCGACGGTTCACGGGTGCTGCGCGCCAAAATCGATATGGCTTCGCCCAATCTGAACCTGCGCGACCCGATCCTGTATCGCATCCTGCGCGCGACACACCCGCGGACCGGCAATGACTGGTGTATTTATCCGATGTATGATTTTGCCCATGGTCAGTCGGATTCCATCGAAAAGATCACTCATTCGCTCTGTACTCTTGAGTTCCAGGATCATCGCCCTCTCTATGACTGGCTCTGCAAGGCACTGGAGATTTATCATCCGCAACAGATCGAGTTTGCCCGACTGAACCTTACTTATACGGTCATGAGCAAGCGCCTCCTGTTGGAGCTGGTCAGGGAAAAGCGTGTCTCCGGCTGGGACGACCCACGGATGCCGACCCTCTCGGGGATGCGACGTCGCGGTTTTACCGCCGCGGCAATCCGTACTTTTTGTGAACGGATCGGTGTCGGCAAGAGTGACAGCGTCATCGATATGACTGTCCTCGAAGATTGCGTGCGTGAGGATCTCAATGTCGTGGCACCACGTGCCATGGGCGTACTGCGCCCGCTTAAAGTGACCATTACCAATTATCCTGAAGGGCAAACAGAAGAATTCGTTGCCGCCAGGCACCCCAATGCTCCGGAGATGGGGTCCCGATCCATCCCTTTCAGTCGTGAAATCTACGTAGACCGGGATGATTTCATGGAGGATCCACCCAAGAAGTTTTTCCGCCTGGGCCCTGGACGAGAGGTCCGTTTGCGCTACGGCTATATCATTCGTTGCGATGAGGTGATCAGGAATCCGGCTTCCGGAGAGGTGACGGAGCTGTATTGCAGTTACGATTCCGAAACTGGCGGCGGGGCTTTACCTGAAGGGCGCAAGAAGGTCAAAGGGATTATTCACTGGGTCTCTGCGGCCCATGCCGTGCCGGTTGAAGTGAGGCTCTATGATCGCTTGCTCAGCGTCGCTGACCCGGCGGCAGAAAAGGGCCGTGACTATCGCGAACTGCTCAATGTCGACTCTCTTGAAATAATTGAGTCGGCGCTCGTGGAGCCAGACCTTACGGGGGCGTCTTCCGGGGAGACCTTTCAATTCGAACGCCTGGGGTACTTCTGTACTGACAGCCAGGATTCAAAACCAGAGAATCTTGTCTTCAATCGCACCGTAACCCTTCGCGACACTTGGGCAAAAATGGCACAGACTTAAAGTCTTCGCTTGTATGTTCTCTAGCAGAAATCTTTTCCTGTCGACTGTTCTGTGATATGAAAAGTTGGCATTGTGACCAGTAATACCGACAAAACTTACGGAGAAGAGCTTATGCCGTTACGTGTTTATAATACGCTGTCCGCTAAAAAAGAGGAATTTCAGCCACTTGTCCCCGGTAAGGTAGGAATGTACGTGTGCGGGGTGACGGTTTACGATTACTGTCATATCGGCCATGCCCGTGCCAATATCGTGTTCGACATTGTCTATCGCTACCTGCAATACAGCGATTTCGATGTAACCTATGTGCGCAATTACACCGACGTTGATGACAAGATTATTGCGCGTGCCAACGAGCGAGGCATTTCCAGTCAGGAACTTTCGGAAGAGTTTATCCTGGCTTTTGATGAAGACATGGCGGCTCTGGGCTTGCGTAAGCCGACCCATGAACCGAAAGCGACCGAGCACATTGCGCAGATCATTGCACTGATTGAACAGTTGATCGCTAAGGGGATAGCATATGAGTCCTCGGGTGACGTCTACTACAGTGTCGACAAATTTTCACCTTATCTGAAGCTTTCCAAACGCAACATGGAGGAAATGCAGGCCGGTGCGCGAATCGCTCCTGGCGAACAGAAGCACAATCCGATGGATTTTGCCCTCTGGAAAACCGCCAAACCTGAAGAACCGAGCTGGGAGTCGCCATGGGGTGCCGGTCGCCCTGGTTGGCATATCGAATGCTCGGCAATGAGTTCGACCCTCCTCGGAACAACTTTTGATATCCATGGTGGCGGCCGTGATCTGATTTTTCCACACCATGAAAACGAGATAGCCCAGTCGGAGGGCGCCACTGGCAAAACTTTCGTTAAATACTGGTTGCACAACGGCTTTGTCAACGCCAACCAGGAGAAAATGAGTAAATCGCTGGGTAACTTTTTCACGATTCGCGACATTCTGAAAAGCTACGACCCGGAGGTTGTCAGGTTCTTTGTCCTTACCGCCCATTATAGGTCTCCGATCGATTTCTCTGATCAGAATCTCGAAGAATCCCGTCTTGGGCTGACCCGTTTTTACGAGGCCTTGGCGCTTCTTGATAAAACGCTCGGCAAGGCCGATTTGAACCCTGAGCCGGGTGATCTGGCGGACGCATTGAAGGAACCGGTTGAGCGGCTGGCCCGGCTTGAAGAACGTTTCCGCGATGCAATGGATGATGATTTCAATACGGCCCTGGCGATTGGTCACATGTTTGATGCGGTACGGGCGATCAACAGGATTCTGGCTGAAGAAAGCACTCTGAACGACCAGTTGCAGACCCTCCTCAGCAAGGGGCGCGATGATCTGCTCCGGCTCGGTGATGTCCTCGGTCTTTTTACCTCGAAGCCTTCGTCCTGGCTTGCCCGTAGTGCCCAAGAAGGGCTGGCTGATGCCGGGTTGAGCGAGACAGAGATCGAGGCGTTGATCGTAGAACGGCGAGAAGCACGCGCAAATCGGGACTTTGCACGTGCGGACCAGATTCGTGATGAACTGGCGGCCAAGGGAGTGTTGCTGCTGGACGGGCCGGAGGGAACGACCTGGAAAATGAAATAGCCCAGGATGTCATGGGTTGGCAGTTGCCATGGCGAAAACTTTTGATCGTAGTTGACTCCCTGTCAGTCTATGCGATACGTGCAGGTATGCTTGATGGTCCCGGCTCCTGATTATCAACAAAAAGAAAGTTCTCGGTCCGGGTCATGGCCAAATTTGTTCTGAAGACCGATTTCACTCCGCAAGGTGACCAGCCGCAAGCAATCGCTGAACTGGTCGCGGGTGTTCGTCGAGGTGACCGCCACCAGGTTTTGCTTGGCGTTACCGGCTCCGGTAAAACTTTTACCATGGCCAATGTGGTCATGGACGTCCAGCGACCGACCTTGGTGCTCGCTCCCAACAAGACTCTGGCTGCCCAGCTCTACGGTGAATTCAAAGAACTCTTCCCTGAAAATGCTGTCGAGTATTTCGTCTCCTATTACGACTATTATCAACCCGAAGCCTACGTCCCCACCACAGACACCTTTATCGAAAAGGATTCCTCGATCAATGAGGAGATCGATAAGTTGCGGCATAGTGCCACGCGCAGCCTGTTGACCCGGCGTGATGTCCTGATCGTTGCCTCAGTTTCCTGTATTTATGGGCTGGGCTCCCCGGAGGCCTATCACGGACTGTTGATTCGACTTGAACAGGGGATGGCGCTTGAACGTAACCAGTTGTTACGTCGTCTGGTTGATATCCAGTACAGTCGAAACGATATTGATTTCCACCGTGGAACTTTCCGGGTCCGTGGTGACACGGTAGAAGTCTTTCCGGCCTATGAGGAGGACCGCGCTCTGCGCATCGAGTTTTTTGGTGATGAAGTCGAGGCAATCAGTGAAATTGATCCGTTACGTGGCAAGGTTATCGATCGCCTGCCAGCAACCGCAATCTTCCCCGCCAGTCATTACGTTGCCACCAAGCCGACCCTCGATCGGGCTATTCACGAAATCCAGGAGGAACTGCGTGAACGGATTCAGCTCCTGCGCAGCCAAAACCGCCTGGTGGAAGCCCAGCGTATTGAACAGCGGACTCTTTTCGATATTGAAATGATGGAGGAGATGGGGTTCTGTCAGGGCATCGAGAACTATTCGC
>CAZXBD010000078.1:0-3460 GCA_964638305.1 uncultured Geobacteraceae bacterium
TGTGCCCGGTGCAAACCACATGGATGTCGTAGACGCCCGATCCGGTTTTGCCGCGAACGTAGCGCGGGAAGCGCGACTGATTCTCCATCACTGAGTGCGGCACTCAAGGACACTTATCTTTCTCTAATTTGCCGGCAGCCAAAAGACTGCGGATGGAAAGAATACGGTACATGTTGCCTGATTCGAGCAAGTTTCGGGGTCGCAGTGAGGCAGCTTATCCAGCCCTGCGCTAACGCATATCCCTGAGGTTTTCGCAATCTGCGGTCGTAAGTTCGCTTTTGGGTTGCGGATTCAACCGGTCGATGCAACACATTGGTTAAATCGTTCTGCCGGTGTTTCGAAGTTTAACGTTTCTCTTGGCCTCTCGTTCAATCGTCTGGCGACAGCATTCAACCGGTTCTGATGAACGTTCGACAGATCCATACCCTTGGGGAAGTATTGCCTGAGCAGACCGTTCGTATTTTCATTGGAGCCGCGCTGCCAGGGACTCTGCGGATCGCAGAAGTAGACCTTAATTTTCGTGTCCAGGGTGAAGCGTTTGTGATCCGCCATCTCTTTGCCGCGATCCCAGGTGAGTGACTTGTACAACTCCCGAGGCAGCTTGTGGGCCTGCTTGATGAGCGCGTTGATCACCGTCTCGCTGTCTTTGCTCTTTACTCGGGCCAGCAGCACGTAGCGGCTATGACGTTCAACCAGGGTTGCGATCTGGCTGTTCTTGCTACCGAACAGGAGATCACCCTCCCAGTGCCCCGGCACCGCACGATCTTCAGCTTCAGCCGGTCGCTCGCTGATCGAGACGGTGTCACAGATCCGACCACGATCTGCTGTCTTCTGCGTGTGGTGTCGTGACCGTCGCATCCTGCGGGTCCGCCTCAAGTGTTGCAGCAGCTCTTTCTTCAAGGCGCCACGGGCCTGGATATAGAGGGTGCGATAGATGGTCTCGTGTGACACCTGGCTGGTCTCGTCGTCTGGATAAGTGCGCTTTAACCATCCTGCGATCTGTCGCGGTGACCACTCCAGTTGCAGCTTACTCGCTACGATACGCGCCAGCGCAGGGTTCCGTGCCAGTTTACAGGTCTTGGGGCGAGGAGCACGGTTCCAGGCTGCCTCGTCGGCCACGTTGGCTCGATAATGTTGGCGACCGCCGTTGCGGTTGATCTCTCGGCTGACCGTCGAGGGTGCGCGACTTAATGATGCTGCGATCGAGCGGAGCGACCGGCCGGTCGCCACACCCCGTGAGATCTCTTCACGTTCAGCCAGCGACAACGCTCGCCTGGACCGTGCTCTCTTGGGTGGTCGTATCCCGCCAGTTCTTCGAAGAATGGCGGCAACCGAGCCATGGCTGCGGTCGAAGAGCTGTGCAATCGACTCGAGAGATTCGCCTTTTTGCCAGCGATCCCACATCAGCGCCTTGTCTGTTTCGGTGTAATTAATCCGTGGTTTGCGGACCATGATGCAACACTCCTTCTTTTACTCAAAGATAGTAGTGTGTTGCGTTGACCGAATGAATCCACAGTCGACAACAGCTAAAAGCCACTCAGTCAGAGTTGGTTCCGGTGCTGCTCATGCCGTCTTTGAGGGGTCTTTGGGGGGTCGTACCAATCTATCTTATTGAAAAAAATAAACCAAACAGATTTCGCCTGATTTGAACGCTTAGAGGCCCATTTCGGTACAAAAATGGAATTATAAGCTGAGACCGCAGAGCTTAAAGCGCGATTTTAAGAGGGAAAACGCAGGTTTTAAGCACAAAATCAGGGGGCACGATCTACCTCACATTAATGTTTTCAGTTACTTGTGTAAAAGTTCGTTGGTCCGACCCCACAAAGCTCCCATTTGGTCCGACCCCACAAAGCTCCCACAAAGCTCCGTCCAGGGATGTGCGAGAGCGGCTAACTCATGGGTGCCAAGGGTTTATCGCGGGCCACTGTGGAGCACGCTCGCCGCGGCACGATGCGGGCCCGGTGTTTGAAATTCGGCGCGAACAAGCCATGAATTCGGGTGCGATTCACACCTTACGACTCTTAGCTCGGATGAGAAGAATTAAGCACATGAATTTCTGGCAATTATATATACTCTAAAATACTTCACCGAGCCCATACAAAACCATAAACATTGCAGAAATGCCAAATGCGATAATTTGAATGGCAAATGGAACTTTTACTTTTTTGTCTCTTATCGTTGGTTTGTAGTCCTGAGATTGTGTGCTTGGGGCCAGGACTGTAGTAAGGCCAAGCAGAGTCCACGCCCCGCATGCAACCGAAATCAGCATAAATAGCCACGATAGAGACCAAGTCCATTTTTCCCAGTAGCTTACTAAGCTGAAACCATCCAGCTCAGTTGAAAAAGTAACACTAAAAGCAATAAATCCAGTGGCTAACGTGACCAAAAGTCTGGACGACTCCTGAACCAGATCAAAGGATTTCTCTTGCGCATCCATATGAAATCAATCGAATGGGTATACGGGGCACACTTTATCCCTTCCAGCCATGACATTTTCTTCACCGAGCATATTAGTCCTGGTCTCCTGCGCTAACTCAAGAGTTGCCGCAATAATCTTTAACACGTTTGCAACTGCCTCGGGTTTTCGATCAGAAGCGACTTTTTCAAATCCCTCCTCTACCAATGCGACAAATTCCTCCGGAGAATTAGGCCCAACCTCAAATCCAGCTAAAGCTGCTGATTGAAGATATAGAGCTTTGACTGCTGTCTTTGCTTCATTTTTTTCCACGATATTTCCCCTGGGGTTTGTTGCGCTAATCGGCGCCTTTACCGGCCAAAGTACGCAGCGTGCAGGTGCGCATACAACGCTTTTGTACTCATTGATGTCCCCGCGATTTCAGGCACACATCCCGTTCCTGATTTTTCTATCGTTTGATTCATCTTCATCTCTTTTGCTTGAGTCCTCGTAGCTGTAGGGATAAGCCTCAACGCGACTATCGCACCCAATACCGGCAGAATATTTTTCATGACAAGCCACACAAGACCTGTATACAAAACTATAGGCGACAATTCAGATTGTTGCTGTAACTGATTATCCTGATCGCAGCATGCACACAGAAACGATTTACAGAATAGCCCGGAGATGTCTACGTTCGCCGGGTGAGTCCACTAGTCGTTCAAATTCCTTTTTAGCCCAACACAAGTACCAGCGGCAATGATGAGCGTGATATAGACGGCTATTGGGCTGACAGGCCCTTCATTTGTTGGTTGCCGATTACGAGTGGCCAACACCAAATATTTCAGCCATGTCACCATGAATAATAGACGCTGTTTCACTCCCTTGACTTTGAAGTTCAATTCAAACAAAGCGCACTCACGGCGCATTAGCAGGCAAAAAACAACAATTAATAACCACAATCAGCAATAGAGAACTTATCTTATATATTTGTTTTTATTACTGTAATCAGTTGTGGCTTGTTGTATTCCGGTAATTCATAATGCTGAGGTCGGTGGTTCAAGT